>JADJXR010000001.1:2482500-2794242 GCA_016710285.1 Chlorobiota bacterium
TGATCAATAAAGAATTTCGGTAAGTTACCAAGGGCATACGGTGGATGCCTTGACACGAGCAGGCGATGAAGGACGTAGTAATCTGCGATAAGCCACGGGTAGCCGAAAACAGCGTTAATCCGTGGATTTCCGAATGGGGCAACCCGGCTGGAGTCATGTCCAGTCATCCCGATCTAATCGGGAAGCTAACCCGGGGAACTGAAACATCTAAGTACCCGGAGGAAGAGAAAACAATAGTGATTCCCTGAGTAGCGGCGAGCGAAACGGGAAGAGCCCAAACCAGTGCGCGTATGTTCACTGGGGTTGTAGGGCCCATGTAGCGACTGCGCGAGATAGCAGAACATTCTGGAAAGTTTGACCATAGAAGGTGACAGTCCTGTAAGCGAAATCTCAAACAGCGTGTGGGGAACCCTGAGTACCACGGAGTAAGGGAAATTCTGTGGGAATCTGCCGGAACCATCCGGTAAGGCTAAATACTCGCTCGTGATCGATAGCGAACTAGTACCGTGAGGGAAAGGTGAAAAGCACCCAGTATATGGGAGTGAAATAGACCTGAAACCGTATGCTTACAAACGGTGGGAGCAAACCAGCATCTGCGGATGTTGGCAAGTGACCGCGTGCCTTTTGCTTAATGAGCCAACGAGTTGCTCGTCCGTGGCAAGGCTAAGGTGTTCAGCACCGGAGCCGTAGCGAAAGCGAGTCTGAACAGGGCGTTCAGTCGCGGGCGGCAGACGCGAAACCGGGTGATCTATTCTTGGCCAGGGTGAAGGTTGGGTAACACCAACTGGAGGCCCGAACCGGTATGGGTTGAAAACCGTTCGGATGAGCTGAGAATAGGAGCGAAAGACCAATCAAACTCGGAGATAGCTCGTACTCCCCGAAATGTTTTTAGGAACAGCCTCGATGTAGTCAGCAGCAGGTAGAGCACTGATTGGGCTAGGGCCCTCACAAGGGTACCAAACCCAGACAAACTCCGAATGGCTGCTTGATGTTCGTCGGGAGTGAGGCAGTGAGGGATAAGCTTCATTGCCGAGAGGGGAACAACCCAGATCGCCGTCTAAGGCCCCCAAGTCGATGCTCACAGAGAAAGGATGTTGCGTTACTGAGACAACCAGGATGTTGGCTTAGAAGCAGCCATTCATTTAAAGAGTGCGTAATAGCTCACTGGTCAAGTGACACAGCGTCGATAATACACGGGACTAAGCATCGCGCCGAAGACGCGGGTTCAATTTTATTGAGCGGTAGGGGAGCATTCTGTCGACTGCGAAGCGGTACAGGTGACTGGCCGTGGAGTTTACAGAAACGCAAATGTTGGCATAAGTAACGATAACGGAAGTGAGAATCTTCCGCGCCGAAAATCTAAGGGTTCCTGCGCAACGTTCGTCGACGCAGGGTTAGTCGGCCCCTAAGGCGAGGCTGAAAAGCGTAGCTGATGGGAATCCGGTTCAAGGCCGCAAGGCCGAATATTCCGGAACCACCAAAAGAGTTAACCAAAGGGACGCAGGGGCGTGGTTCATCCGATTATTGGCTATTCGGATGGGCGAAGCAACTGCCAAGAAAAGCTTTGGGTATTTCTTCGGTGACCGTACCGTAAACCGACACAGGTAGATGGGTTGAATATACTCAGGCGCGCGAGTGAGCCGTGGTTAAGGAACTCGGCAAATTGGCCTCGTAACTTCGGGATAAGAGGCGCCTCGATCGTGAGATCGGGGCCGCAGAGAAATGGCCCAAGCGACTGTTTAACAAAAACACAGCACAATGCAAAGTCGTAAGACGCAGTATATTGTGTGACACCTGCCCGGTGCCGGAAGGTTAAGGAAGGGGGTCCGGAGCAATCCAAAGCTTCCGACCGAAGCCCCGGTAAACGGCGGCCGTAACTATAACGGTCCTAAGGTTAATAACGCTAGCCTTAGTAAAACTGAACTATATGCGGGAAACTCCTCGAACAGCTGTTCGGTACTCGTTTCAGTAGCACTGAAACAGTAAAAATCCGACAGACATGGGGACAATCCGCAGGGAAGGCCCGATACTGTATCGGGAACCCTCAGAGACTTCACGTTTAGGATGCGCTAATGAATCTTGAGGCTCAATGGATAACAGGTTTTGTGGATGGTGAAGGTTGTTTTCACGTGGGAATTAATCCCCATTCAGAAATGACCACAGGGTTTCAAATACTCCCTGAATTCACTGTCGTACAGCACAAACGCGATGTGCAATTACTCTATGCACTGAAAGCATACTTCGGTTGTGGTGTTGTTCGCACGAACAATGGTGACCGAATGGCGTATCGGGTTCGTAGCAAGGAGCACTTGCTCCAGCATATCGTTCCATTTTTCCTTAAGCATCCGCTTAAATCCAAGAAGCGAGCAGATTTTCAAAAATTTCGCTCAATCCTTCTAAAAATGGAAGCGGGGGTTCATCTAACAGCAGAAGGCGTTGAAGAAATACGCCAAATTGCTGCACAAATGAATCGAGGCGCATTAAGATAAAGTCCGACCTTACTGGAAACAGTATAGGAGCAATCGAGCGAAATTCCTTGTCGGGTAAGTTCCGACCTGCACGAATGGTGTAACGATTTGGGCACTGTCTCGACCACGGGCTCGGTGAAATTGTGAGCATGGTGAAGACGCCGGTTACCCGCATATGGACGGAAAGACCCTATGCACCTTTACTGCAACCTGACATTGGCTTCGGGTATCTCATGTGTAGGATAGGTGGGAGGCTGTGAAGCGGCTACGCTAGTAGTCGTGGAGCCAATGGTGAAATACCACCCTTGATGTACTTGGAGTCTAACCAACGCGAGTGGATCGCGGGGGACAGTGTCAGGCGGGTAGTTTGACTGGGGCGGTCGCCTCCCAAAAAGTAACGGAGGCTCCCAAAGGTTCTCTCAGCACGGTCGGTAATCGTGCGTCGAGTGCAAACGCATAAGAGAGCTTAACTGCGAGACTGACGGGTCGAGCAGATGCGAAAGCAGGGGTTAGTGATCCGACGGTTCCGAGTGGAAGGGCCGTCGCTCAAAGGATAAAAGGTACGCTAGGGATAACAGGCTGATCTTCCCCAAGAGTTCACATCGACGGGAAGGTTTGGCACCTCGATGTCGGCTCATCGCATCCTGGGGCTGGAGAAGGTCCCAAGGGTTTGGCTGTTCGCCAATTAAAGCGGTACGTGAGCTGGGTTCAGAACGTCGTGAGACAGTTCGGTCCCTATCCTATGCGGGCGAAGGAAACTTGAGGGGTGTCGCTCTTAGTACGAGAGGACCGGAGTGACTGGACCTATAGTGCACCAGTTGTCACGCCAGTGGCACGGCTGGGTAGCTATGTCCAGAAAGGATAAGCGCTGAACGCATCTAAGCACGAAGCCTACCCCAAGATAAGGTTTCCCTATCTGCGCAAGCAGATCTGAAGGCTCCTGGGAGATGACCAGGTTGATAGGCTCTCGGTGGAAGCATGGTAACATGTTGAGCCAAGGAGTACTAATAAGCCGTGAGACTTTCCTGAATTTATTTTTTATTGACCGCAGGTTCACATGGAGTCGCGGACGCTGATCAGAGCGTCAGCATGACTCGGTGATGCCGACCAACATGGTAATTGATCGCAGAATACTTCTTACCAACTCCCTTTGATTCCTTGACAATTTTTGGTGGTGATTGCGCAGGGGAAACACCTCTTCCCATTCCGAACAGAGAAGTTAAGCCCTGCTGCGCCGATGGTACTATACTGGTAACGGTATGGGAGAGTAGGTCGCCGCCAAGATTTTATCTAAAAGCCTCTTGAATTTTTCAAGAGGCTTTTTTGTTGTAACTATTGCAAGTAAGCATAGAGCCGGTGTAACTTGACGTATAACAATCGGGACACCTAATTCACACTCAGCCTAAGGAGGTATTGTATGTCAGCCTTAACGATCCCTACGATCTATGATTGGACAATTCTGCCAAGGACTATTGCTGCTCGTGCATGGACAGATGCAACCTTTAAAGCAGCACTGCTTGCTAATCCTAATATGATTTTATCTAAAAACATAAATCGTTGGCCAAGTGGTATTAGCTTTACCATCTTAGAAGACCAAGAATCAACGCGCCATCTAATACTGCCGCACAAAAAAGCTCAATTTGCTTCGTGGACAAGAGAGCAATTAATGGATACCGCAATGTATGAATCAGAGGCAGATATGAGCCTTTGTGACGTGATACCGGCAGTTGTCTTAATTGAGGCTTGGTTTAACCCAACATTTAAGTCATCATTACTGTCAAATGCAAATAGCGCATTATCTAGCTTGGGAATCAATACAGGAGGTTATACTTATCAAGTAACCGAAAACACGTCAACAAATTATCATTTAGTCTTACCTAAAAGTCCGTCCGATGGAAACAGTACAAGCTAGCTTTGATTCACTTGTGGTGGATTAAGTTGTTGATTGATCTCATCTTGAGCTTCAAACTCCATCTATACTACTAGGTAGTCAATGCATGACTTACCATCTCCACATGCGGAATCCCATCCTCATCATACGGCTCGCCAATCACTCTGAATCCAAATCCCATGTAAAATCTTTCTAAATGATGCTGTGCAGAAATTCTTACTCCTTGATTTGGATGTTTTTCCGCAATCCATGCCATTCCTTGCTCCATCAATTCTTTCCCTAACCCTATCCTGCGTGCTTCCGGTGCGGTGATTACCCGACCGATTGATGGCTCCGCATACTTTTTTCCAGGGTGTACAATTCGTAAATAGGCGATTAATTCTCCTGTCCCGTTCTTTCCTAACAGATGATCTGCATGAATATCCAGATAATCGGCATCCAGATAGATGCAGTTTTGCTCGATGGTGAAAACCCGCTGCCGTAAATTCATAACATCATAGAGTTCGCGAGCCGTTATATCATCGAAACGGCGGCGATGCCACTGAATCGAATTGTTTCCCGGGATAATGCCGCCATCTGCCGGAATCCCGTCAATGCTGAAACTGTTTTTCAGTTGACGATATTCGATTAACCCCTCTTCCCCTTTTTTCTTTGCCCACTCCGCTAACATCTCCCGCTCCTGCCGAAACTCCATCAACGGAACGCCAAACCCGCATGAGGTCTGAACTTGTTGGATATTCAACAAAAAAATCTGGCGAATTCCAGGAAGGGAAGGAAACTGCGAACTATGCGTTCCCCATTCAGCATCGGTTGGTTGGATAACCCTTGCATTGCCGTACAACCGCAGTATCCGTGGAATTTTTGTGAAGCTGCAAAACATCACCGTCACGCGCCCGTTTTGGCGAACGTGCGCTGCTGTTTCGTTCCCGCTGCCGGTTAAATCCAGCCACATCACCGTTGTGGCATCAAGGCAACGAAACGTGTTTATCCCTTTTGGCGAAAGGCTTACGCGCCCAGTGGTTGGTGCGGTGGCAACAAAAAAAATGTGCTGCTCGGCGATGAACTCTTGCAGCGATTCACTGAGATAATCGTAAAACATGGCCATGTTTTTTGGAGAAATAAAAAATGACGTTTTCTTGTGGGCTTGACTACCATAAGGCTACCGTCACGGCCTTGCTTTGGTGATTTTACCCCGCTGAAATACCCACCGTGACACGCTAGAATCTTTCCGATGAACCTGTATTCCATCCCTATTTATCGTGGCCCACGCTCCCCATTGTGAGTCCTCCCCTTTGAGTGCAATCCGCTCTGAGAGTGATTGCTTGAATTTCCCATTGCTCCTATTAACCGCCACGTATAGCCGCTGTTCGTACCCGCTTCCTCCATATTCCCAGTTGACTAATGCTGCCGCATCGTCATCTCCATCCTTGTCCAGATCGCCCCATACCACTATGATATCCCCTAAATAAATCGTTCTGTCGTTGCGTTTTTCGTCGGCTTCTTTGTCGGCGGTGATGATTTTCAGGATAGCCGATTCATCCTTCGCCGTGGCATCTCCCTTCAAGGAAGATGTAGGCATCGTGGCGGCCGTGCCCATCACATTCGTGATGCAGAAAATCAGTAGCAATAGCGTTTCCATAGTCTTTTTTTTAGAGTTTTTTGCAGTTGCTCTCATTGAGTGCCGCCAGTGACTCCACACCCAAAACAAAGTTTACCGATAATCTTACTATGCCTTTTTTCCCGTTCTCAACACTCTGAAGGTGGGATGAATCCGTGAAGTATTCCAGCCATTTTTTTACTGGCTTGCAATTTCCGCGCGAAGAAACGCCTCGCGCTCCAAGCCCAAAAACTCCAACGCCGTTCCGCTTAATAAACGCTCCCGAATTTCTGGCGTTAAATCCGTCATGGATTCAATTAATTCCCCCGGGTGATGCTCGCCAAGGGGGAAGGGATAATCGGAGCCAAGCATAATTCGGTCGGCGGTGAATAATCCCAGCATATACCGCAGCACTGCCGGATCGTGCACCAGCGAATCGAAATAAAGGCGGCGGAGATATTCGCGTGGCTCCGTTTGCGTGTTCACCTGCACAAGGTCCGGGCGGACGTGGAACCCATGCTCAATCCGCCCAATTGTTGCCGGAAACGATCCCCCGCCGTGCGCAAAACAAAAACGGAGTGCGGGGAAACGGTCCAGCACGCCGCCGAACATGATCGAGCAAATTGCCAGCGATGTCTCCGCCGGCATTCCCACCAACCAGGGGAGCCAGTAACGGGGCATTTTCTCTTTTGCCATCATGTCCCACGGGTGCACAAAAATTGCCGCGTCCAAATCTTGCGCTGCCTCGTAGATGGCAAACAGTGCTGGTTCATCAAGGTTCCATTCGTTCACGTGCGAGCCGATTTGCACCCCCCGCATCCCTAATTCTTTCACGCACCGCTCAAGCTCCTTCACCGCCAACTCTGGCGATTGCATCGGAATTGTTCCCAGCCCCACAAACCGCTGCGGGTGCTGGGCCACGATTCCCGCAATGTGGTCGTTCAGCAGCATGGAAAGGTCCAGCGCGTGTTCCGGGCGCGCCCAATAACTGAACATCACCGGCACGGTGGAAAGAACCTGAACGTCCACGTGGTCGCCATCGCATTCTGCCATTCGCGTGCTCGGGTCCCAACAATTTTGCTCCACCTCGCGGAAGAAACGGTCATCAATCATCATTGTTCCGCAGCATGGTTTGTGGTGCTCCATTCGCACCCATCCTCCGTAGCCGTACCGCTCGCGAAGGTCGGGCCAACGTTCGGGAAGGATGTGGGTGTGGATATCTATTTTCATCGGGAAGTTGGTTGTTGGGAAGTGGAACAATGGAGACGCGTAAGAAGCAGCAAGCCTCACCCCGGGCGGGCGCACGTTACGCCGGCATCACCGGCGGCTGCATGACGGTTCCGCAGTGTTTGCACGTGCGCAACTCCTCGTTTGCCCAAAAGGCTTCCATCACCGGTTTCAGTTGTGTGGTGATATCGGTTAGGGGGAAGAATGCTTCGTGGAGCTTGGCGTTGCACTGCTCGCAGTACCATTGCAAACCATCCTGCTCCCCTTCGCGGCGGCGGCGCTCAACCACCAGCCCAACGGTGTTGGCTTTGCGTTGCGGCGAGTGCGGAACCCGCGGCGGCAGCAAGAAAATATCTCCTTCTTTTATCTCGATGTCGCGAATCACTCCATCTTCCACCACCCGCACAACGATGTCCCCTTCCAACTGGTAGAACAGCTCTTCCCCATCCTCAACGTGGAAATCTTTCCGTGCGTTCGGTCCGCCAACCACCATCACCATGAACTCCGGGTGGACCTCCTTCCATATCTGTTCGTTGCCAACGGGTGGCTTCAGTTTGTGGCGATTTTCGTCAATCCATTGCTTCAGGTTGAATGCGGTAAGTGCCATTGCATGGGCCTCCTATCAGGTTAGATCATTGGTTGATGAACGGTGCGGTTGCTGCGAATATCGGATTCTTTTGGGAGCCGCCAGCACCGGGGCTTCCCGTGCGGATTCCTACCCCCCCCATCTCCGATTGCTACCAGCCGTCGCGCTGGTGGACCCAAGCGCGAAAATTGTGCAAGATTTCTTCCTCCTGCGGGCTGGGATTTGGGCCAAATTTCATCAGCCGTGAAAGGTACACGTAAAGTGCCCGCAGCCGGATAAACCACCCAAATTCTTGCAGCATTTCTTCGGCGATTGGGAAGGCTTCGCGGTATCCGGCAACCAGGGTGTCCCGCACTTCTTTCCGGCTGGGATGGTTGCGGAACAACGTTGCTGCAATCGCCAAGTCGGAGATGAACCAGTGGCGGCAGCAGTTCCCAAAGTCGAAGGCGGTGATACCGTGGGGGATGCTGAAATGGAAATTCTGCGGGCCAAAATCGGCGTGGGTCATCCCGAACAGATCGGGAGTGGTTGGCAGCGTGTGCAGGCGGTGAAGCACGGCCTCCAATTCCCGCAACGATTCGGTGTCGTCTGCTGGGATCAGTCGCTCGGCTTCTCGCAAAAAAACTTCATCGTGCCAACGCCAGCGGCCTTCGGCTTCCGTGGTTGGGAAGGTTGTTGCGGCGTGGTGGATCGCGCCCATCGTCCTTCCCCAATCGCGGAAAAACTCCGTCCCCCAGTGTGGCGAATCTGGCCCGACCCGCTGGCCCTGCGCCACGGTGAACGCCGAGGCCAGCAACATCCCTTCGCCACACCATGCTTCCTCAATCCAATTGTTGTTGGCCGAAAGCACCGGCGTGGCAACCCGGACCCCCGATTCCGCAAGGTGGCGGATAAACCGAAGCTCCGCCAAATTTTCGGCTGCGGAGCGATACCCAGGATCGGTCAGCCGCAGAATTAGGGGAAGCCCGCTGCGGCGGAAGCGATAGACGGAGTTCCCGGAATCGCTGATATGCTCAATGGAGTCGGCATCCCCCAGCCACTGCTTGGCCGCCACCGAAGCAAACCGACGGTTGCCGTAATGAAGGCCAAACGTGAGTGTCTGATCGCTCTTTTTTCCGCTCTCGTTCACTCTTTTTTTTTCGCTCTATTCTTTCTGTACTCTATTCTTTCACCCGTGCTAAGGCTTCCACAAATCGCCAGACTTCGTCGAAGGTGTTGTACATCGGGACCGGCGCAACGCGCACAACGTCGGGGGTGCGGAAATCGGCGATCACCCCTTGCCATTTCAACGCCTCGGTGATGCGGCGCGCATCGCCACGGGCGCGGATGGAGATTTGGCAACCGCGGTCGGCAACGGTGCGGGGCGTGATGACCGTGTAGCGATCTTCCCCAATCTGGTCAACCAAAAATTCCAGATATCCGGTGAGCAACCGCGACTTCGCCGTCAGGCGTTCCATCCCCACTTTGTCGAACAACTCCAGCGCAACTTTGTGGGCAGCCATTGGCAGAACTTGCGCGTTGCTGAGTTGCCAGCCAGCCGCGCCCCGTTGCGGGATGAAGTTGGGACTCATGTCGAATCGGGTTTTGGGCTCAACGCCCCACCAGCCGGCAAAGCGGGGAAGCTCCGGCGCAAAGGCATGGCGTTGGTGAACAAAGCAGCCGGAGGTCCCGCCCGGGCCGCTGTTCAGATACTTGTACGTGCACCACACCGCAAAATCAACATCCCAATCGTGAAGCTGCATTTGCAAGTTCCCTGCGGCGTGCGCAAGGTCGAACCCAACAACGCAACCCTGCTGGTGGGCCGCCTGCGTAATCCGCGCCATGTTGAAGGCTTGGCCGGTGTAGTAGTTCACCCCGCCAAGCATCACCAGCGCAATGGTGTGGCCGTCGCGTTGCAGAAGCTCCTCGATGTCCTCGGTCCGGACCGCATCTTCGCCGTGGCGTGGGCGCAGCAGCATCACCGCGTCGTCGGGATCGTAGCCGTGGAAAGCCGCTTGGCTGCGGACGGCGTACAGGTCCGAAGGGAACGCGTTCTCCTCAATCAACACCCGGTAGCGTTCGCGGGTGGGGCGGTAGAAACTGACCATCATCAGATGGAGGTTCGTGGTCAGCGTGTTCATCACCACCACTTCCCCGGGGAGCGCGCCAACCAGCCGCGCCGCCGGCTCGCGGAATGCTTCGTGGTAACTGTACCACGGATGCTTGGACTCAAAGTGGCCATCAACCCCCAACTCGGCCCAATCCTTCAGCTCCTGCTCGATTGCTGCGCGGGTCCCCTTCGGCTGCAATCCCAGTGAGTTCCCGCACAGGTAGATGAACTCTTCCCCCTCAACAGTTTTGGGGATGTGATACTCCCCGCGAAGCTCAGCAAGCGGGTCGTCGCGGTCCATCTGCAAAGCAAAATCGCGGTCGGCCAAGTAGGCAACGGGTTGGTGTTGGATCGTGTCTTCCATGCTGTATGATTGGTCAGAAAAGTGGTCGGAAAAAAATGCTGGTTAAGGATGCGGTTGCAGCGTCGCTGGCGTTGCGCTTACTTCGCCATCACGTCGTCGAAGACGTTGACGCTTCGGAGAATCTCCAGCAGATACCACCGCCCCTGGTACTCCATCACCGAAAAGCTAAGGGTTCCTTCGCGCCCTTCCCAGCGGTAGGAAACCTCAACGGCCAGCGGCTTGTTGGCCCCTTCCCAGGGGCGCGATGTCTGGAACCGAAGGAACTCCAACTTCCCCAACTCAATCCCTTTCTTTTTGGCTTCGGCAATAATCTGGTTGAAGGAAGGGCGGATGCGCCCCTCCATCTGGCGGATAATCTGTTTGTTCTTCAGCTTCTTCGTCTCCTTTGGCGCAACCGCACGGACCACCGCCACCGAAGGGAGCAACGCCCGCAGCTCTTTCCAATCGGCGTTGCGGAATGCGGCAAACAGCTTGCTTGCCATTGCTGCCGAATCCGTTGGCTGCGATGCTGGCTGCGCAGTGGCAGAAACACCCAGCAGAAGGAGCAGAACTGCGGTTGGGAAGATCAAGCGAGCAATCATTGCGGATGGTCGGTTTTGTTCGGTTTGGCTTGCACGTTCGCTAATGGAAAAGCTAATGGAAAAGGGGAGCCGCTGCTGATGTCTGCAAGATAGGAACTGGGCCGCAAGCGCGGGTGCATCGCCGGCAAGTTTGTTGTTGCAAGGGGTGGGGAAGTAGGCGTTTCGGCACCTCACCTTGAAAGCAATGATCGGGCTGGCTCCAGAAATTCTCTCCCAAAATTCCATTGCCAGTCAGTAACTTCATAACCGCTATGAGACCTGCCAGTTCCAGTCAGTAACTTCGCAGCCGCTATGAAAAACTACCGACGCTTCCTTCCGACACTGCTCCTCCTCCTCCTTCCAACTTGCTTGCTGCTTCGCGCACAGGAATCACCGCTGTTTCGGTGGCTTCCGCCAACGGAAACCGGGGTGGATTTCACGAACATGGTGATGGAGGATGACAGTTTCAACGTCACCCTTTTCATCTATGCCTACAACGGCGGCGGGGTGGCCGTCGGGGACCTGAACGGCGACACACTCCCCGACCTTTACTTCACCGGAACCCGCGCCAACTCCCCGAACCGCTTGTTCCTGAATCAAGGGGGATTGCGCTTCCGCGAAGCATCGCGCATGGCGGGGGTGGATGACTCAATCGGCGTTCGCTACGGGGTGGCGCTGGCCGACATTGACGCGGATGGCGATTTGGATATCTACGTTGCAAAGCACGACGCGCCGAACACCCTGTTCATCAACAACGGCAACGGAACGTTTAGCGAGCGGGCCAAGCAGTTCGGGTTGGATTTCTGCTGCACCAGCCAGCAAGCAACCTTCCTTGACTACGACCGCGACGGCGATCTGGATATGTACCTTGCCCGCAACGGTGACGCAAAAGGGGAGGCGTTCAAGCGCGACGGCAACCCCGACCGGCTGTTCCGCAACAACGGCAACGGAACCTTTACCGATGTCAGCACCGAAGCGGGAATTGCCGACAAGGGGTACGCCCTTAGCGTGATGGTGGGCGATTACAACAACGATGGCTGGGCGGACGTGTACGTTGCCAACGACTTCGAGGCCCCGGACCTGCTGTACATCAACAACCGCGACGGCACGTTCACCAACCAGGTGCGCCAATGGATGAAGCACACCAGCATCTTCTCCATGGGGTCCGATGCTGCGGACTTCAACAACGACGGCAATCTTGACCTGTTCACGGTGGATATGATGCCGGAGGACCATTGGCGGAAGATGTCGCACATGGGGCAAGGCTCCGTCTATGATCCAAAATTCGACTCAGCACAGCTGATGCGGAATATGCTGCAAGTGAACCGTGGGGATGGGACCTTCCTTGAAGTTGGGCAGCTTGCCGGGATTGCCGAAACCGATTGGAGCTGGGCTCCGCTGTTTGCCGATTTCGACAACGATGGCGATAACGACCTGTTCATCAGCAACGGCTACAAGCGGGACGTGCAAAACCTTGACGTGATCCACAACCTGAACAGCCGCAGCTTTGCGCCGCTGAACGTCATCCGCAAAGTTCCATCGGTGAAGCTGCAGAACTACTGCTTCCGCAACGATGGAAACCTGACGTTTACGAAGATGAGCAACCCGTGGGGGCTTATCCAAATGGTGAACACCAACGGCGCGGCCGTTGCCGACTTGGACCGCGACGGCGATCTTGACTTGGTGATGAACAACATTGACAGCGTTGCCTTCATCTACCAAAACCTTGCCGCCGAACAGAAGCGGGGGAACTACCTTCAATTATCCTTGCACGGAACCGACAAGAACACTGCTGGCGTGGGCGCGCGGGTGACGATCAAAGCGGGCGGGCGTTCGCAGATGCTGGAATGCACCCCCGTTCGCGGCTATATGTCCTCCATCAATCTCCCGCTCCATTTTGGGTTGGGGGATGCCAAAACGGTGGACACCATCACTATCCGCTGGCCCAACGGAACGGTGCAGAGTGTGGCCAACGTATCGGCAAACCAAACGGTGGATATTCGGCAGAAGGCTTCGGCACCGCCGGCATCCGCTGGCGCGGGGTCGCTGGGCGATACGCTCTTTTGGCCAGCCTCCGCCGGGCCGGAGTATCGCCACCGCGAGAACCGCTTCGATGATTTCTTGCGGGAGCGGCTTCTTCCCAATCGCCTTTCGCGCAGCGGGCCGGGCGTTGCCGTTGGCGACGTTGATGGCAACGGCCTTGATGACCTTTGGATTGGCGGAGCACGCAGCTACGCGGGCGCGTTGTTCCTGCAGAAGGAGTCGGGGCGGTTCGTCCGTTCGGCGGATAGCGCGGCGTTTGTTGCCGATTCCGCCAGCGAGGACACGGGCGCGCTGCTGTTCGATGCCGATGGCGATGGAGACCTTGATTTGTACGTTGCCAGCGGCGGCAACGAGTTCGATACTTCGGAGTTCGCGCTGCTGCAAGATCGGCTCTATCTCAACAATGGAAGCGGGCAATTCAGCAACGCCACCAACCAGCTTCCGGCAATGCCAACAAGCACCAGCAGTGTGGTTGCTGCCGACTACGATCGCGATGGCGATCTTGATCTGTTCGTTGCTGGGCGATCCGTTCCCGGGAAGTATCCAACCGCGCCCCGCAGCTACCTTCTGCGGAACGACCGCGGGCATTTCACCGATGCCACCGCCGCCGTTGCCCCCGCGCTTGCTCACCCGGGAATGGTGACCTCAGCACTCTGGACCGATTTCGACAACGACAACTGGACCGATCTGATGTTGGTGGGCGAATGGATGCCGATTCGGTTCTTCCGCAACGCCCACGGGAAGCTGACGGAAGCAACCTCCACCGCCGGGGTTGACTCCAGCGAAGGCTGGTGGAACAGCATCAACGGCGGCGATGTTGATAACGACGGCGATGTTGATTACGTGTTGGGGAATTGGGGGTTGAACGTCTATTCGCCGTTGCGCCCAAGCACGGAGCTTCCGCTGCAACTCTATGCCGCTGATTTCGACGGCAACGGAAGCCGCGATCTTCTGCTTTCCTACTTCTTCCGTGGAAGTGAGTATCCCGTGCGTGGCCGGACCGAAAGGTTGGCCTGCGCGTTCTGTAGATAGAGCGCACGAGTATCCCGTGCGTGGCCGGACCGAAACCGCCAGCCAGCTTCCCGCCTTCATCCGCCGGAAGTATCCCACCTACACCAGCTACGCCACCGCAACCGTGGACCAGATCTACGGGCGGGCCAACTTAGATTCGGCGCAGTGTTGGCGTGCGCGGACCTTTGTCAGCAGCGTGTTGGAAAATCTGGGCAACGGGCATTTCCAGCTTCGCCCCCTTCCTCTGGTTGCGCAGTCAACGCCGATGTTCGGCACGCTGCTGGAGGATTTCGACAGCGACGGAAATTTGGACTTGCTGTGCGTCGGAAATTTCGACGGGGCCGACCCATTGGCGGTCCGGTACAACTCCGGCTACGGCCTCTATCTGAACGGCGATGGCAAGGGGAACTTCCTGCAGAAATCGGCAACGGGGGCGGGGTTCAGTGTCCCCGGGGAAGGGCGCGGGCTTGCCTGCGTTGCGGGGAAGGATGGCGTGACGATTGTTGCCGCCAACTGCAACGCCGCCGCAACCAGCGTCACGCTGCGCCAACGCCCGCTGCGGATTGACCCGGCCAAACGCTGCACCCACGCCATTCTGGACCTTGGCGATGGCCGCACCCGCCGGCAAGAATGGTACTGGGGAAGCGGCTACCTTTCGCAAAGCTCCCAGATGCTTCTGCTCCCCTCCGCAACCGCCACGGGGGATCTGTACAGCGGTGAGAAAAAAGTGGAGGAGATAGGGAAGTAAGCCCCCGCAGATTCTGGCAGGCCGGGCTTCGGCGCAACCAGCAAGGGGGAATCGTCACACCGATAGATCAAGAAGGACTGATAGATGAAAGAACCTCAACCAACGTTAGAATCGCTCCGCGCCGCCGTGGCCGCAGCAACCACACCCGCCGAACGCGCCAGTGCATTGAACCAACTTGCCGAGGAGTTGGAGCGGCAAAACCAATACGCCGAGAGCCTTGCCGCTGCCGAAGAAGCCAAAAGTCTTGCCAAGCAAACAGGCGAGTTGCCTGCTATGGCAAAGGCTTTATGCCTGCAAGGCATTGCCCATCATGGAAGAGGGGATGATCACACGGCATTGCCATTGCTGGAGGAATCATTGAATCTGTACGAAAAGATTGGCGATCGTTCCGGCGTTGCCCGTGTTCTCAACAACACCGGGCTTGTGTATCGGAACCTCTCGGAATACGCAAAATCGTTGGAGTATTTCAGCCATGGGCTTGCCCTCTATGAAGAGCTTGGTGATCGTTCCGGCGTTGCCACTGCCACCAACAATATCGGGACTGTGTACGGTTCCCTCTCGGAATACGCAAAATCGTTGGAGTATTTCAGCCATGCGCTTGCCCTGTATGAAGAGCTTGGCGAGCATTCTGGCATTGCCAGTGTCACCGGAAACATCGGGATTGTGTATCGGAGCCTCTCGGAATACCCGAAGGCGTTGGAATATTACCTCCGTGCGCTTGCCTTGCATGAAGAGCTTGGCGAACGTTCTGGTGTGGCCAATGTCACGGGGAACATCGGGAGTGTGTACAAGAGTCTTACGGAGTACCCGAAGGCATTGGAGTATTACACTCGTGCGCTTGCCTTGCATGAAGAGCTTGGTGAGCAGTCTGGTATTGCTCATGTCACAGGTAGCATTGGAACGGCATACAACTTCCTTGCAGAGTACCCGAAGGCATTGGAGTATTACAGCCGTGCACTTGCCCTACACGAAAAGATTGGCGATCGCACCGGTGCCGCCGCCGTCACTGGGAACATGGGGATTGTGTACAGTTCTCTCTCAGAATACGCGAAAGCGTTGGAGTATTACAGCCGTGCGCTTGCCTTGCATGAAGAACTTGGTGATCGTTCCAGTGCTGCGATTGTCACGGGGAACATCGGAAATGTGTACAAGAACCTGGCGGAATACCCGAAAGCATTGGAGTATTACACTCGTGCACTGGCCTTGCATGAAGAGCTTGGCGATCGTTCCGGTATTGCCCGTGTCACGGGGAACATCGGGGAGGTGTACAAGAATCTTGCGGAGTACCCGAAGGCGTTGGAGTATCTCAGCCGTGCGCTTGCGTTGTTTGAAGAGCTTGGCGTGCGTTTGGGTGTTGTGGCTTTCACCAAAAGCATTGGTTTACTCTACGCCAAAAAAGACTTCTCCGAGTACAATCCCGCCAAAGCCGAAGAACTCCTGCTGCAAGCAATTGCCATCAACGAAGAGCTTGGAACCAAAGACCAACTCTATTCAGCCCACAAATCCTTAGCCACCCTCTACGAACAAGAAGGCCGCTTCGAGGAAGCACTCACCCACTTCAAAAAATTCCAAGAAGTGAAAGAGGAAGTCCACAGTGAGGAAGCCAAGAAGAAGGCAATTCAAGTAGAGCAACAACGGCAGATTGCGGAGATGGAAAAACGCACGGCTGCTGAGCGTGCTCGCGCAAAAGCCACCGAGGAACTTCTCCACAAAACTCTCCCGCCAAGCATTGCTGATCGGATGATCTCCGGCGAACGCCAAATCGCTGACCGCTTCGACTCCGCCAGCATCCTCTTCGCCGATGTCGTCGGCTTCACCCCGATGACGGCACGGATGCCAGCCAGTGCTGTTCTGGAGTTCATGAACTTCGTCTTCGCCCACTTCGATGCCATAGCCGCAAAGCACGGGTGCGAGCGAATCAAGACAATCGGCGACGGCTACATGGCGGCGTGCGGCGCACCGATTGAGTGCGCGGACCACGCGGAGCGGATAGCGAGAATGGCAATGGAGATGCTGGAAGATGTGGCACTTCCAGCAAGCATCACCGAACACCTGCCGCCGAACACAGAGTTTGAAATCAGGATCGGCCTGCACACAGGCAGCATCACCGGCGGAGTAATCGGCACGGGGAAGTTGGCGTACGACATCTACGGGGACACAGTAAACACCGCGAGCCGAATGGAGAGCCACGGGGAGGCGGGGAAGATTCACGTGAGTGAGGAGTTCGCCGCCGCCCTTTCTTCAGCAATCAAGACCGGCGAACTCCCGATCACACTGGAAGAGCGTGGCGAACTGAACATCAAAGGGAAAGGAACCCTTCGGACCTATTTTCTCAATCAAGTAATTCCATGAACTCAGACGAAACTCTAACGAATCTCCGCGCCGCTGTGGCCGCAGCAACCACACCCGCCGAGCGTGCCGGTGCGCTGAACCAGCTTGCCGAAGAATTAGCGCAGCAAAGCCAATATGCCGAGAGCCTTGTAGCTTCTCAGGAAGCCCATGCCGCAGCCAAAGAAGCAGGTGATGGTGCTGCGGAAGCAGAGGCGTTGCGGTTGCAAGGCTTCGTTCATCAGCGGAAGGGTGAGTACAGCACGGCGTTGCCATTGCTGGAGGAGTCGCTGAAGCTGTGGGAACATCTTGGAGATGGCTCCGGCACGGCTCGCACCCTCAACAACATCGGGAATGTGTACATGTACCTTTCGGAGTACCCGAAGGCGTTGGAGTGTTTCAGCCATGCTCTTGCTGTGCATGAAGAGCTTGGTGAACGTTCCGGTGTTGCCACTGTCACCGGGAACATCGGGAGTGTGTACGCAGACCTTTCGGATTACGCGAAAGCATTGGAGTATTACAGCCGTGCTCTTGCCTTGCATGAAGAGCTTGGTGATCGCTCCGGTGTTGCCCGCGTTACCGGGAACATCGGGAGTGTGTACGCAGACCTTTCGGATTACGCGAAAGCATTGGAGTATTGCTGTCGTGCACTTACCATGTATGAAGAGCTTGGTGAGCGCTCCGGTGTTGCCCGCGTTACCGGGAACATCGGGCTTGTGTACCAGAGGCTCTCGGATTACGCGAAAGCATTGGAGTATTGCTGTCGTGCACTTACCATGTATGAAGAGCTTGGTGAGCGTTCCGGTGTTGCCAGTGTCACTGGGAACATCGGGCTTGTGTACCAGAACCTTTCGGATTACGCGAAAGCATTGGAGTATTTCAGTCGTGCACTTACCATGCATGAAGAGCTTGGTAATCGTTCCGGTGTTGCCAGTGTCAACATGGGCATCGGGAATGTGTATACCCGCCTTTCGGAGTATCCAAAAGCATTGGAGTATTTCAGTCGTGCACTTACCATGCATGAAGAGCTTGGTAATCGTTCCCTTGTTGCCACTGTCACCGTGAGCATCGGGGTTGTGTACGCTTCTCTCTCGGAGTACCCGAAAGCGTTGGAGTATTTCACCCGTGCTCTTGCCTTGAAGGAAGAGCTTGGCGATCGCTCCGGTGCTGCCCATGCTACCGGGAACATCGGGGTTGTGTACGCTTCTCTCTCGGAGTACTCGAAAGCGTTGGAGCATTACAGCCGTGCGCTTGCCATGCATGAAGAGCTTGGTGATCGCTCCGGCGTTGCCGGCGTTACCGGGAACATTGGGAATGTGTACGCGCACCTTTCGGATTACTCGAAAGCGTTGGAGTATTACACCCGTGCGCTTGCCCTGTGTGAAGAGCTTGGCGATCGTTTGAGTGTTGCTAGTGTCACCATCAACATCGGGGCTGTGTATGCATCCCTTTCGGAATACTCGAAAGCGTTGGAGTTTTACATGCACGCGCTTGCCATGCATGAAGAGCTTGGTGACCGTTCCGGTGTGGCCACTGTCACCGGGAACATCGGGAGTGTGTACCAGAACCTCTCAGAGTACTCGAAGGCCTTGGAGTATCTCAGCCGTGCACTTGCCCTGCATGAAAAGCTTGGCGAGCGTGCTGGTACTGCTATTGTCACCGGAAGCATCGGCTCACTCTACGCCCAAAAAGCATTTGCCGAGTACAACCCCACCAAAGCGGAAGAACTTCTGTTGCAAGCAACCGCCATCAACGAAGAGCTTGGAATCAAGCAGAACCTCTATGGGAACTATCAGTCTTTAGCCAATCTCTACGAACAAGAAGGCCGCTTTGAGGAAGCACTTACCCACTTCAAAAAATTCCAAGAACTCTACCAAGAAGTCCACAGTGAGGAAGCCAAGAAGAAAGCAATTCAAGTAGAGCAGCAACGGCAGATTGCGGAGATGGAGAAACGCACGGCTGCCGAACGTGCGCGTGCCAAAGCCACTGAGGAGCTTCTCCACAAAACTCTCCCGCCAAGCATTGCCGATCGGATGATCTCCGGCGAACGCCAAATCGCCGACCGCTTCGACTCCGCCAGCATCCTCTTCGCCGATGTCGTCGGCTTCACCCCAATGACGGCACGGATGCCAGCCAGTGCGGTGCTGGAGTTCATGAACTTCGTCTTCGCCCACTTCGATGCCATTGCGGCCAAGCACGGTTGCGAGCGAATCAAAACGATTGGCGATGGCTACATGGCGGCGTGCGGCGCGCCGATTGAGTGCGCGGACCACGCGGAGAGAATTGCCAGAATGGCAATGGAGATGCTGGAAGATGTGGCACTGCCAGCAAGCATCACCGAGCATCTACCGCCGGGGAATGAATTCGAGATACGAATCGGCCTGCACAGTGGAAGCATCACCGGCGGAGTCATCGGGACGGGGAAACTGGCGTACGACATCTACGGGGACACGGTAAACACCGCCAGCCGAATGGAGAGCCACGGGGAGGCAGGGAAGATTCACGTGAGCGAGGAGTTTGCCGAGGAGCTTCGGCGGAGAGGAGGCGAACTCCCGATCACGCTGGAAGAGCGTGGCGAACTGAACATCAAAGGGAAAGGAACTCTTCGGACCTATTTTCTCAATCAAGTAATTCCATGAACTCAGACGAAACTCTAACGAATCTCCGCGCCGCCGTAGCCGCAGCAGCCACACCCGCCGAGCGTGCCGGTGCGTTGAACCAACTTGCCGAGGAGTTGGAGCGGCAAGGAGAATATGCCGAGAGCCTTGCTGCTGCCGAAGAAGCTCAAAGCCTTGCCAAAGAAGTGGGTGATGGAGCTGCCGAGGCAGAGGCGTTGCGGTTGCAAGGTATCATTCATGCTCAAAGAGAGGAGTACTCCACAGCATTATTGCTGTTTGAGGAGGAATTGCAGTTGCATGAAGAGCTTGGGGGGCGTGCTAGCGTTGCCCGTGTCGTCAGTAACATCGGGAATGTGTACATGCGCCTCTCGGAGTACCCGAAGACCTTGGAATGTTTCAGTCGTGCGCTTCTCTTGTATGAAGAGCTTGGTGAGCGTTCCGGTGTTGCCCGTGTCATGGGGAACATCGGGACTGTGTACCAGAACCTTTCGGAGTACCCAAAAGCGTTGGAGTATCTCAGCAATGCGCTTGCCATCTATGAAGAGCTTGGGGAACGTTCCGGTATTGCCCTTGTCACCGGGAACATCGGGAATGTGTACTTGCACCTTTCGGAGTACCCGAAGGCGTTGGAGTCTTACATGCACGCGCTTGCCATGCATGAAGAGCTTGGTGATCGTTCCGGTGTTGCCCGTGTCGTCAGTAACATCGGGAATGTGTACACCTACCTCTCGGAGTACCCGAAGGCGTTGGAGTATTACACCCGTGCACTTGCCTTGCATGAAGAGCTTGGTGAGCGTTCCGGTGTTGCCATTGTTACCGGAAACATCGGGACTGTGCTTTCGGATTACGCGAAAGCGTTGGAGTATCTCAGCCGTGCGCTTGCCCTACATGAAGAGCTTGGGAATCGTACCGGTGTTGCCCGTGCCACCGGGAGCATCGGGGCTGTGTACGCGGATCTTTCGGAGTACCCGAAAGCGTTGGAGTATTACACCCGTGCGCTTGCCTTGCATGAAGAGCTTGGTGATCGTACCGGTGTTGCCCGTGTCACCGGGAACATCGGCTTACTCTACTCCCAACAAGCGTTCGCTGAGTACAACCCCACCAAGGCCGAAGAGCTTCTCCAGCAGGCAATCGCCCTCAACGAAGAACTGGGAACAAAGCAGAACCTCTATGTAACCCACCAAGCATTAGCCGAACTCTACGAGCAAGAAGGCCGTTTCGAGGAAGCACTCACGTACTTCAAGAAATTCCACGAAGTGCAAGAGGAAGTCCAGAGTGAGGAAGCGAAGAAGAAGGCCATCCAAGTAGAGCAGCAACGGCAGATTGCTGAGATGGAGAAACGCACGGCTGCTGAGCGTGCTCGCGCCAAAGCTACCGAGGAGCTTCTCCATAAAACTCTTCCGCCGAGCATTGCTGATCGGATGATCTCCGGCGAACGCCAGATTGCCGACCGATTCGATTCCGCCAGCATCCTCTTCGCCGATGTCGTCGGCTTTACCCCCATGACCGCGCAGATGCCAGCCAGCGCGGTGCTGGAGTTCATGAACTTCGTCTTCGCGCACTTCGATTCCATTGCTGCGAAGCATGGCTGCGAGCGAATCAAAACAATCGGCGATGGCTACATGGCGGCGTGCGGCGCACCGATTGAGTACGCGGACCACGCGGAGAGAATTGCCAGGATGGCAATGGAGATGCTGGAAGATGTTGCGCTGCCAGCCAGCATCACGGAGCATCTACCACCAAACACAGAGTTCGAGATACGAATCGGCCTGCACACGGGAAGCATCACCGGCGGAGTAATCGGCACGGGCAAACTGGCCTACGACATCTACGGCGACGCAGTGAACACGGCCAGCCGAATGGAGAGCCACGGGGAGGCTGGGAAGATTCACGTGAGCGAGGAGTTTGCGGAGGAGCTTCGGCGGAGCGGGGGCGAACTCTCGATCACGCTGGAAGAACGTGGCGAGCTAACCATCAAAGGGAAAGGAACGCTTCGGACCTATTTTCTAAACCCATCAACGAAATGAATCCAGAAACAACCCTGACAGACCTTCGTGCCGCCGTGGCCGCAGCAGCCACCCCCGCCGAGCGCGCCGGTGCGCTGAACCAGCTTGCCAGGGAGTTGGAGCGGCAAGGAGAATATGCTGAAAGCCTTGCTGTTGCGGAGGAAGCCGAGGCCGCAGCCAAGCAAGCGGGGGATGTTGCTGCCGAGGCGGATGCGTTGCGCTTGCAAGGGGTGGCGTGTTTGCAGAAGGGTGAGCACAGCACGGCGTTGCCATTGCTGGAGGAGTTGTTGCAGCTGTATGAAGAGCTTGGTAATCGTTCTGGTGTTGCCAGTGCCACTGGGAACATCGGAAATGTGTACGCGATCCTTTCGGAGTACTCGAAAGCGTTGGAGTACTACAGCCGCGCCATTGCCTTGCATGAAGAACTTGGTAATCGTTCCGGTGTGGCCAGTGCCACCAACGGCATCGGGAATGTGTACGTGAACCTTTCGGATTACCCGAAAGCGTTGGAGTATTACAACAGTTCGCTTGCCATGCGTGAAGAGCTTGGCGAACGTTCTGGTGTTGCCCTTGTCACTGGGAACATCGGGCTTGTGTACTTGAACCTTTCGGATTACCCGAAAGCGTTGGAGCATCACTTCCGTGCTCTTGCCGTGCATGAAGAGCTTGGCGAGCGTTCCGGTGTTGCCAGTGCCACCAACAACATCGGGAATGTGTACGTGAACCTTTCGGATTACCCGAAGGCGTTGGAGTATCACTTCCGTGCTCTTGCCCTGTATGAAGAGCTTGGTAATCGTTCTGGTGTTGCCAGTGCCACCAACAACATCGGGAATGTGTACCGGAACCTCTCGGATTACCCGAAAGCGTTGGAGTATTACAGCCGTTCGCTTGCCCTGGATGAAGAGCTTGGCGAGCGTTCTGGTGTTGCCCTTGTCACTGGGAACATCGGGAATGTGTACTTGAACCTTTCGGAATACCCGAAAGCGTTGGAGTATTACAGCCGTGCGATTGCCCTGTGTGAAGAGCTTGGTAATCGTTCCGGTGTTGCCAGTGCCACCATCGGCATCGGGCTTGTGTACTTGAACCTTTCGGAATACCCGAAAGCGTTGGAGTATTACAGCCGTGCTCTTGCCATGCGTGAAGAGCTTGGTGAGCGTTCCGGTGTTGCCCTCGTTACTGGGAACATCGGGCTTGTGTACTTGAACCTTTCGGAATACCCGAAAGCGTTGGAGTATTACAGCCGTGCTCTTGCCATGCGTGAAGAGCTTGGTGATCGTTCTGGTGTTGCCAGTATCACTGGGAACATTGGCTCACTCTATGCCCAAAAAGACTTCGCCGAGTACAACCCCACCAAAGCCGAGGAACTTCTCCAGCAAGCAATTGCTCTCAATGAAGGGCTAGGAACTAAAGATCAACTCTACTCAGCCTACGAATCCTTAGCCGAACTCTACGAACAAGAAGGCCGCTTCGAAGAAGCACTCACCCACTTCAAAAGATTCCAAGAGATATACCAGGAAGTCCAAAGTGAGGAAGCGAAGAAGAAAGCCATCCAAGTAGAGCAACAACGGCAGATTGCCGAGATGGAGAAACGCACCGCCGCCGAGCGTGCCGATGCCGAAGCCACCAAGCGGGTCCTTCACAACATCCTTCCACCAACCATTGCCCAGCGTGTTGTTCGCGGCGAGGAACATATCGCTGAATCATTCGAGTCGGTGACGGTGTTGTTTGCCGACATTGTTGGGTTCACGGTGCTTTCGCAACGGATCACGCCACAGGAGTTGGTGACGGGGTTGGACGTGCTGTTCAGCCAGTTCGATGAGTTGGCGGAGAAGTACGGGTTGGAGAAGATCAAGACGATTGGGGACGCGTACATGGCGGTGTCGGGATTGCCAGAGAGCCGCGAGGACCACGCAGAATCGGCGGCGCGAATGGCAATAGAGTTGGTGGAAGTGGTAGCAGGGTTCGATGGGCTTGGGGATGGGATTCAACTCCAAGTACGGATTGGCTTGCACAGTGGCGAGGTAGTGGCGGGAATCATCGGAAAGAAGAAGTTCGCGTACGACCTGTGGGGCGACGCAGTAAACACCGCCAGCCGAATGGAGAGCCACGGGGAAGCTGGGAAGATTCACGTGAGCGAGGAGTTTGCCGAGGAGCTTCGGCGGCGCGGAGCCGATGCTTCCTCGATGATCCTGACCGAGCGCGGGGTGATGGAGGTGAAAGGGAAGGGGACGATGCGCACCTATTTTCTTGAAGCTCAATAGAGCTTGCCCGCGGCCTCCGTTGCTGGCGTTGATTTCTGGCGGTACTCGTCGGCGCGGACCAGGCGAAGCTCGTCCCACGTGGCAAAGTCAGCCGGAAGTTCGTCCATCACCGGGCGGAGCGCGGAAAGCCCGTTGCGGCGGAACGCAGCACGTATCGGCGCGATCTTCTCCGGCGCAATCATTCCGGTGATGTCGTCAATCTCCCCATTCGACACCAGCGACTCCAGATGCCCCAGCACGGTGGATTTGGCAAGTTGGCGCGCGGCGGCAAGGTCCCACAGGCTCATCCCCGGGCGGTAGGCGTGAAGCGTTGCAAGAACCGCGTCGGAAATTTCCGGCGGCACAAAATCGGGTATCTCATACTCCACTTTCTGGACGCTTGGCTGCTGGTCCAAAAACTCGGCAATTGCCTGCAAGAACGCTGCGCCGTACCGCTTCGTTTTCATCTCGCCAACGCCCGACACCATCCGCATCTCCTCCAGGGTTCGCGGCAGCCGCGTGGCCATTGCAATCAACGTGTTGTCGCCAAAGACGATGTAGGCCGGGACCCGCTCCTTGTCGGCAATCCGCTTGCGAAGCTCGCGCAGGCGTTGGAACAACTCAACGTTGTGGTCCGGCACGTTCTCCATTCTCCGGTTCGTGCTCCGTTCCCGCTCCTGCCGTTGCGTCGGTTCCTCGCGGCGGCGTTGCACCGTTATCGTCTGCCGTTCCCGAATCGCTTGGCGGCCACGCTCGGTCATCTGCAGCGCGTTGAATGCCTCGGCATCTTGGCGAAGGTATCCGTCCGCCACCAGCTTCCTGGCAATCCACATCCATTCCGATTTGGAGGTCCCGGCACCGATCCCATACGTGGGAAGAAGGTTGTGGCGATAGTTCAAAATCTTTGCCCCGTTGGACCCGCGCAACACCTCCACAACGTAGGCCGCGCCGAACCGTTCCTGCAAGCGGATCACGCACGACATCAGCATCTGCGCTTGGCGCGTGATGTCCACCGTTTCCATTTCGGCGGGGTTGGTGCAGTTGTCGCAGTTGCCGCAGTTGGTGGCGGTGTAGTCGTCGGAGAAGTGGTGGAGCAGCATTGCGCGGCGGCATTGCGTGGTTTCGGCATAGGCCACCATCTGGTCCAGCTGCTGGATTGCCATGGCGCGGTCGTTCGGGTCCGGTTTCTCCTCAATAAATCGCATCTGCTTTGCCCGGTCCCCTTGCCCGTAAAACAGCACGCATTCCGACGGCAGCCCGTCGCGCCCGGCACGCCCCGTTTCTTGGTAGTAGCCCATGATGTTTTTTGGGAGGTCGTAGTGGATGATGTAGCGGACGTTTGATTTATCAATCCCCATCCCAAAAGCAATCGTTGCGCAGATGATTTCAACATCGTCACGGTCAAAGGCCTCCTGGTTGCGGGTGCGGGTTTCGCGGTCCAGTCCGGCGTGGTAGGGAAGCGCGCGGTAGCCCCGCTGGCGCAAGTGGTCGGTCAGCTTCTCGGTGCGGTCGCGGCTGCCGCAGTAGATGATCCCCGATTCCCCCCGATGCCGTTCAACAATCTGGAATAACGCCCCAAGCGTGGTGGTTTTGTTCAGCACGGCGTAGCTAAGATTTGGGCGATTGAACCCGGCACGGTGCAGCTTCGGGTCCCGAAGCTGAAGTTGCTCGATGATGTCCTGCTGAACGCGCTGGTTGGCGGTGGCCGTCAGCGCAACAATCGGGACGGTGGGGAACTTCTGGCGAAGCAGCGTCAGCCGCCGATATTCCACCCGGAAATCGTGGCCCCACTCGCTGATGCAATGCGCCTCATCAATCGCCACCAGCGCGACGTTCGCACGGTTCAGCAGGCTAAGAAAATCGGGGAGCACAAGCCGTTCCGGCGCAACGTACAGCAGCTTCACCCTGCCGGAAAGCACGTCATCTTTGCGGCGGTTGGCCTCGGCAACGTCCAGCGTGCTGTTGATAAACGTTGCCGGAACGCCGGCGGTAGTAAGCCCATCAACCTGGTCCTTCATCAACGCAATCAGCGGGCTAACCACCACGGTGACGCCCGGCAGCAGCAATGCCGGAATCTGGTAGCAGAGCGATTTCCCCCCGCCGGTCGGCATCAGCACAAACGTGTCGTTGCCGCCAAGAATGTCCCCGATAATCTCATGCTGCAACGGGCGGAACTGCTGGTAGCCAAAATAGCGGCGGAGCGCCTGGTGCATTGCTGCGGTGGTGGTGTCGTCGGTTGCTGTCATGGCTTCTGGTTGTTGATTGCTGGATGATGGATTGCATGAAATGCTGGCAACAATCTACCGGCTGCTGTCACGGGAATTTGCTCAGAAAGTCGCTGCGGGTTTGCTGCGGGAAGCTGCGCCGTTCGTGCTTCCTGCCGCTGGTCACAGCACATATCCGAACAGCGCATCTAAAATTAAAATCATTGCCGAGGAAAGGGTGAACGAGCGAACGGTGGAGGTCCCGACCCCTTCGGCCCCGCCGGTTGTCCTCATGCCAACGTAGCATCCAATCAAAGCCGTCACCGCGCCGAAGGTGAGCGATTTTATCAGGCCGATGATGATCTCGTACGCGCTGAAAAACTGCTGCACGGAGCTAAAGAAATCGAACGAAGAGAAATCGAATTTCAGGACCATCAGGCTGTACGCGCCAACAATGGCCACAAGGTTGCTGAAGACGATCAGCACCGGCATCATCGTCATGCCGGCCACCACGCGGGGCATGGCAAGGTAGCGGTGGGGGTGGATTGCCATCATCTCCAGAGCATCTATCTGCTCCGAGACGCGCATCGTCCCAAGCTGCGCAGCGATTGCCCCGCCAATCCGCCCGGCAATCACCAGCGCGGTCAGCACCGGGGAAAGCTCCGTGAAGACCACCGTGGCAATCGAGCCGCCAATGAACGGACGCGCCAGCGCAACCAGATTGAATTTTGCGAACAGGTTCGTGGCTTGCAGCGCGGCAATCGCCCCGGTGAAGGACCCAACAAGAAGCACCAGCGGAAGGGAGTTCACCCCAATCACCGCCATCTGTTCAATGATTAATCGGCGCGAGCGGAAGGCTTGCGGAAGAAACCGGAAGACGCTTTGCAGCAGAAGCACAATGCGCCCAAGCTCGGCAAAGAATCGCGTAACGCCGCGGCCAAACGCGGCAAGAAATCGTGTGAGCACGGGTGGTGAGTTCTCCTTATTTCGCAGTTGCCGGAAGTGGTAGTTGGATAACGTATGGCCGGCCTGCGGCGGGCTTCAGCAAGGTTCGTTTTTTTATCCAGGGGTTCAGCAACTTCACATCCTTGTAGCTGCTTCCTTGTTGATCGGCCCAGGCGGCAAGGTTGGGGATGTCGGTGGCGACGGCAACCTCGGTTGTGGTTGGCGGCGTGTAAAAGTCGGTGGAGTCAAGGTAGAAGCCGTACTTGTCAGGGTTGCTCATAATCTCCTTAATGGCCACGATGCGGAACAGGTAGCGGCTGGTTTCCTCGTTCACGTACAGGTCGTAGTAGCTTCCGCGCCGTTGGAATTCCAGGTCATCGCTGGTGGCCGCTTCCCCCATGTTGTAGGCCGCTGCCGAAAGGGTCCAGCTGTTGAACCGTGCGTATCCATCTTTCAGGTATCGAATGGCTGCGGCGGTGGATTTTTCCGGGTGGCGGCGTTCGTCAACGTAGTCATCAATCTGCAGGCCGTAGCGCCGCCCGGTTTCCGCGATGAACTGCCACAACCCAACGGCATCCTTGCTTGATTGCGGCATCTGCAAGGCGCTTTCGGCAACGGCAAGGTATTTCAGGTCGTCGGGCGCGCCGGCTTCGGCCAGCATTTTTTCGAACATCGGGAAGTACTCGCCGGAGCGCTTCAGATAGAGCATCACCTGCCCATCCCATTGCAAGTTCAGATAGAACTCACGCTCGAACCGTTTGCGAACCTCCGGGTTATCCATCGGCACCGGCTCGCCGCAGAAACTGAGTGTTGTGGGGATGTCGTAGGAGGTGATGTTGGGCCGGAACCTTCTGGCCGAAGCGTGGTCCGGCGGCGGGGAGGGGGCAATCAGCAGCAGCAGCATGGCAACGGCCAAGAACCCGCCAAAAAATGCGGTGGCGTGCGGACGTTTCGGGAATAAGGGAGGCATGGTCATCGGGTCATCTCCGGTCAAGTGGTTTGCGCATGATTTCTCCCCGCCACAAAACTCCTGCGCCAAGATACGGGATTTGGTGGGGGGGCGGGGTTATGATGATTGCTTCGGATCAATGCACGTGTAATGAAAATGATGAGGGGTAAAACAGAGGAAATCTTTATCTGTGGTCAATAAATGTGCACCGAATACGGAGGTGGTGGCAGCAATCCAAAGATCATTATGTGAGATCGCTGCTCCGTTTTGCTGCGCATAATGCTGCAAGGAAGCATAAGCATTCAGCACGTCATCGCGGTGGATATCAAGCACAATCAATTCTTGCTCAATCTTTCTTAACAGTGCTTGCTTTTTCTCCCCCCACTTGTTCCGCAAGGCCATGCTGTAAAGCTCGCCAAGCGTGACTACGCAGATATAAGGGCGGAAGCCCGCTCCGCTGATCTGGTACTTAGCTTCAATACGATTAGCCAGTTCGCCGCCGCGCATAATTGCTATCACGATGCTGGTGTCAAGGAGGTATGCTCGTTTCACTTATTCAACCTCCTGGGCCATTGCAAGCAGTTCTTCATCGCTTTCATCCCCTGGCCATATTCCCCACAGAGCATTGATTCCTGTTGTTGGAGTTTGCCGCTTTTGCGCGGCGATAATGCTTCCTGGGGTGGTTGGTAGTGGCAGCTGTGCAAACAGTTGGTCCTGCTTTGTGGCTTGGGCAATGGCCGTGGTGTCCACCCGTAGCAAGGTGCCGGAAGGGCGATAGACAGCAATCCCTTCAATAACCACTTGGCAAGAAAGGAATTCGCGCAAGCGAATCACCTCATCGCTTGCCCAAACGGAGCGCACACGCTGACCGTCGGGAAGTAGCAGTTCAAACACTCGATCGCTAACGCGGATCATATCGAACACGCCAGCAATTTTTACGCGACGGGGCTGGGGGGTGGAGTGCTGCAGTTGTGTTGCTGCCAAGATGACCTCCGTAGTAATCTTGGTGGGGCTTGTTGGCGCAATGGCCTCCCCTGATAGATGAATGGCTTCCAACCCTTTCCCCACTACCGTCTTAAAATTTGCGACCCGCTGAAGAAGGTCAAAATCAAATCGTTCGCTTCGGGTTGCCTCCGCTGCTACGTCTGCAATCATGCGGCATACAAGGTCAAACCCGGTTTCTTCGGGTGCCGCAACTTCTTCGAATAAGCTCTGTTGCGCAAAGAGTGTTGGCGCAGAGTCCAATAACCGCTTTGCTGTGAAATGCAGCCGTGTGGAGTTCCCCTTCCCTGCGCTTTGCCCGCTGTAGAATATCTTCCAAGCATCTTGCAGCTCCTTGAACGGGCGGCCACGTTTGCGGCTTGCGCGAAGCACGCCCATGCGGATAGTGTCGCGCACTAAAGGCTCAATGCGGCTTAGCACCGCCCCTGCAACATGGGGCTCCACCAATTTTCCGTGGCAGCTGCTACCATGAAGCTCAACAATATGCTCAACCTGTTTCCCCATTGGATTCTCCTTTGGTTAGAATCATCAGAACGCCGCCGCGAAGATACGGCCTAACGGGGCTGCGGCATTGCCAGTGCGTGCCCCGCGGGGAACCTTCCTGCAACACACCGTCAACAGAAAAGGCCGGACCCCTACGCTGCGTGGGCGGTATCTTTGTGCACTTCTGCAAGCAACCTATCAATCAATCTCACATTGGACAATCCACACATGAAGAAGCACGTTCGAGTTGCCGTCACCGGTGCCGCCGGCCAGATTGGCTACGCCTTGTTGTTCCGCATTGCCTCCGGCGCAGTGTTCGGCCCAGATACCGAAGTTTCGCTGAATCTTATCGAGCTTCCGCAAGCCATGAACGCCCTGAAAGGGGTGGTGATGGAGCTTGACGACTGCGCCTTCCCGCTGCTGCGCGACGTTGTGCAAACCAGCGACCTGAACGCCGGGTTCAAGGATATTAACTGGGCGTTGCTGGTTGGTGCGGTCCCGCGCAAAGCCGGAATGGAACGGAACGACCTGCTGAACATCAACGGCGGAATCTTCACCGGCCAGGGCCGCGCAATTAACGACAACGCCGCAAGCGATGCCCGCGTGCTGGTTGTTGGCAACCCCTGCAACACCAACGCCTGGATTGCCATGAAGAGCGCCCCCGATATGCCGCAGGATCGCTTTTTTGCCATGACCCGCCTGGACCAAAACCGCGCCATGACACAGCTTGCGCAGAAATCAGGCCGCCCGGTAAGTGAGGTGGCGAACCTTGCAATCTGGGGGAACCATAGCTCGACACAGTACCCCGATTTCTATAACGCCACCATCGGCGGCGCGCCGGCAACGGAGGCAATCACCGACCATGAGTGGCTGCAGGGTGAGTTCATCAGCACGGTGCAGAAGCGGGGCGCGGCAATCATCGAGGCACGCGGGCTTAGCTCGGCAGCATCGGCCGCCAATGCCGCGATTGACACGGTGGTCTCGCTTATCAACCCAACCCCTGCGGGGAACTGGCACTCGGTGGCCGTTGCCAGCACCGGCCAGTATGGCACGCCGGAAGGGCTGATGGTTGGATTCCCAATCCGCACTAACGCCGATGGAACGTGGCAAGTGGTGGAAGGGGTGCAGCACAACGATTGGGCGCAAGGGAAATTCATGGCATCAATACAAGAGCTGGTGGAAGAACGCAACGCAGTGAAAGGCCTGGTGGAGTAAGCCAACAGCGAAGAGAAGGAGCAGATAAAGAGCGGCCCGCCAATCTGGCGGGCCGTTCTGTTCTGGTCAGAAGCGTCCAGATCTTCTACCTCACAATCCTAAACTCCACCCTTCGGTTCAAGGCGCGCCCTTCTTCGCTGTCGTTGCTGGCGATTGGCTCGGTTTCGCCGTACCCTCGCGAGCTTAGCCGGCGGCGGTCAATGCCTTGCGTTGCCAGGTAATCCACCACCGATTTTGCGCGGCGGTCCGAAAGGTTCAGGTTGTAGGCATCGTTCCCTTGCGCGTCGGTGTGCGCGCCAATCTCAATCCGCACCGTCAGGTTCTCGCGCAGGAACTTCACAAGCCTGTCAAGCTCGGTCATGCTTTCCGGTTTCAGGTCGGCTTTGTCGTAGTCGAACAGCACGTTCCGCAGCACAAACGGCGTGGTGTCGGTGGCGCTGAAGGCGCGGGTGACGCGAAGATTCTTCACCACCTTCGACCCCGCTTCAACGTCGCGTGCGTCGAACGCTTCGGTGAATCCGTCGTAGCCGGTGGCCAATGGCGTAAGCCGGTAGTTCATTCCCGGGGTGATCTCGGTCTCGTAGTATCCTCCGGCATCGGTCCGCAGCGTGGCAATCTCCTTCCCGATTGCTGCATCTTCAACCTTCACGCTTCCCGCCACAACTTTCCCGTTCTCGTCAAAAATTCTTCCCGATAGCAGGGTGGCCAATCGCTCCATCACAAAATCCCGCACCACGGTGTCGCCGGGCTTGATCTTGCTTAGGTCAATATCGCCACTTGCCGGACGGAATCGGTCGGCGTTTAGGCGGGCCGATAGCTTCACCGGTTCATCAATGGTAAGCTGGTAGCTGCCATCGTTTTGCGCGGCGTTGACATCGGCGTAGCGACGTCCGGTGGCATCGGTCAGCAGAAGCTCGGCAGCAACGGGCCGCCCGGTTTTTGCTTCGGTGATGCGTCCGCGAAGCACTGCCGGAACCGCTGGCGCAACCTCCTCCTGCTTCAGCTTTGATTCATACACCAGCTTGTAAGTGGTGGTGATGTCGGTCCCGATCTCATCAAGGATGGAGTTGAAGGGGCTTTGGATGTCGTACTCACGCCCCAGGGTTAGCCGGGTGGTGATGGCGTTGTTATTGCGGCAGGCGTTCTGGATGGAGTATAGCCGCGCCCCTTTGTCCCACAGCATCTCCGTCAGGTCCGACTCCGTCAGCCGTGAGTTGTCCTGCATCACCCAGTCGTCGGTAATCATCACCAGCACCCGCTGGGCATCGGGGCGGAACCGCATGCTGGCGGCTTCGCGAATGGCAAGGGAGCTGATCTCATCCCCCCCGATTGCGTCGGCTTGGTCGGCAAACTCGCGGAAGCGGTTAAGGTTGCTGGTGGGGTGAAGCGTGTCGTAGATTTTCGAGCCGTACAGCACGCCGCCAATCCGGTAATCGGCCCCGCGAGCCTCCATCGTCTTCACGAAACTTTGGACGTTGTTCCGCACCGCATCAATCTCATCCCCCATGCTTCCGGAGCAATCAATCATCAGCACAATATCCACCGGAACGCTGAGCGTGGCATCGGTTGGCTGGACCGAGACGATGCGGATGGAGCTGTCGCGGAATCGGAAATCGTTGATCCCCAACCCGGGGACGTTCCGCCCGTTGGCATCGGCCACTTGCATGATTACCGAGACCATCGGGAACGCGCTGTTGTCCACGCTTTGCACGCCGATGGAGTACCCTTGCTTGGAGACAATCGCCAGCGAGTCGCCACTTTTCAGTTCGCGGCTGCCGGTTTGCTGGCGCAGGTAGTACTGGTTGGCAATCGCGCTGAACATCTGGTTTTCGTTGGGGGATATCTGCTCCAATTTCTGCGCAAGCCGCAGGTAATCGTTGCTGGAGCGGCGCAGCTCGTTCATAATGGCAGCGGGGGTGGCAAACCGGGGGTCGCCGCCGGCAACGCACGATTTCACAAGGGCATCGGCCGATGGTCCGGCATCGGTGGTGGCGGTGAGGTACTCCAGCCCTGCCGGGGAGTAAGGATTTTCTGGCTCCCAACGGTTGGCCACTGGGCCATCGTAGCCGCTGCTGCTTGTGCGCGAGGTGTTGGAGTAGCGTGCAAACAGGTTGGCCCCGGTGTATGCGTCGGTTCCGTCAATGTCCCAATCGGTCAGCGCGCCCACGGCAAGGCGGTTGGGGATTAGCTCCACGCCAATCCGCAGGTCCTTGTTGCTAAGGCTGTAGGTGGCGCTAAGGGCTACGCCTCCATCGGAGAAATTCAGACCGGCGGAGAGCTGTGTGTTCCATGAGGATTTCCCGCCAACGGTGTCGTCAGGGTTGTTCAGCGCAAGCATACCAAAGTGCCCAACTTCGCCAACAAACATTCCATCAAGCCCCAGCCGGACGCTTCGCCCGCCGGCAGCTGCAAGGTTGTAGAGCGAGGCACCAACGATAAAATCCTCCGCAGCAAGCCAGGTTCCCGACAGGGTGTATTCGGCATCTTTCAGCAGCTCACTGCCGGGAATATCCTGCATCCGTGCGGAAATGCCCAGATTGATTTCGTCATCTATCGGCAGGCCAAAGCCGACGTAGTACGATTGGTGGTCGGTGGTGTCGCCACCAATCGTGCCACTTGTTCCCAGGGCGATTGGACCAACCTTACCGTAGATCCCAAAAGGGATTTTGGAAAGCTCGAACTTCCTATCCAGCCCAAACCCAGCAAGGAAATCGTAGGAGCGGAAGCTGGTGACAACCCCCAGCATTGCCGGGTTCCAGCCGACGGCGGTGGCATCGTTTGCCAGGGCGTAGCGGCGGTTGGTGAGTTGCTCCGGGGTGGCTGGCGGAGCGGGTTGGGCGTACAGGGTGGGCACCGCCGCGGCAAGCAACAAGCAAGCAAACAGCAGAACCGAGGTAACAGCGGAACGAATCGGCATGGCAAATGAGGGAGTTGTGAGTATGAACAATCTGCGGAACGCAGAGAGGAACGTAGCAATGACGTGCAATTATACAACGGCAACATCAATTGATCCCTTACGGGTGATTCCCGCCAAGTTGCACACGGCCCCGGGGAACCAGACCCCGCGCCGCGCCACTAAGCCGCACGGATTACCCAACCAGTTACGCCAACCCCGCCCCGATCCCCCGTTACGCTGTTTATGATTGATAGATCAATCAACAAACCAGATGGAAAGCCAGCAAGAAGCCAGCCCCCCCCCAAGCATGGGGTGTTGTCAATAGCTGTTGAAACAAGAAACCGAAATCTGTGTTATTGTCCGGTGCACACGGCTTCATGAAAACGCGGTACTGCTACCGATCCCATGATCCGTGCTACCTGCTAACAGAACAACCACGGTAGTTTTGCCAAGGGGAGGGGGCAGCCCCTTACTCAGCTACCTAATCCAACCATTTCAACATACTCACGATTTTTCAGCAACCATACCAATGGAGCAACAGAAGACACTATCTCGCCGGGGATTCCTTGCCCGCGCAATGGCCGCAACGGTGTTTGCCACGGTTGGCGGAAACGAAGTATTGGGAAGAATCGTCCCCAAGCTGAACCACAACGCCACCAGCGGGTTGTTCGCTGTTAGTCTTGAGGAGTTCACGGCATTGCAGCAGGTGGATGGCTCGGTACGGATTGCGATCACCGGGCTGAACCATAAAGTGCTGGTGACCCGAATCTCCGAAACGGAGTTCACCGCTGTGTCGGAAGTTTGCACCCATTCCGGCTGTGCCGTTGGCGATTATGATGTGAAGAACAAACGATTCCAGTGCCCTTGCCATGGCTCCCGTTTTGCCGCCGACGGCAGCGTGCTTCGCGGCCCCGCGCCGCGGGCGTTGGACAGCTACCCGGTGACGTTCGACGCTGCAACAGCAACCGTGCATCTAGAGATTGAGGGGATAGCCGCCGCCCCAGGCGAACAGGAAACGGGGGCGTACATGGCCGCAGTGGTTATCGCCAACGGCGCGGCAACCATCCGCTACGGGCTTGCTTCGCCGGCGCGTGTGGCCATCAGCATCTGGACCGTTGCGGGGGAGAAAGTGATGATGCCGGTGGAGGAAGTGCAAGAAGCAGGGGCCCACACCGCGGTGGTTCCGGTCGGGGAGCTGCCGCCGGGCCAGTATCTGTGCCGCATCCAAACCTCCGATGGGTTTTCCGCCACCGAAAAATTTGTGGTGATCCGGTAAGAACGAAGGGCAGAAACGTTTTTTGGATAGATTGCCAGCCGCTTGCAACACGCTGCCGTTGCAAGCGGCTGGTGCGTTACGGCAGCGGCCAGCCAGCTCCAGCATTGTTATCACGCGACCGGCAACCAACACCAAGTTCCAGCTATGCCCAACCGTTCTGACATCACGGTTATTCCGTTCGAGGGGGTTGCCCCGAAGATCCATCCAACGGTGTTCATTGCCCCCGGGGCGCGGATTGTGGGGGATGTGGAGATTGGGGAGGATTCCTCCGTTTGGTTCAATGTGGTGATTCGGGGGGATGTTCATTTTATCCGCATTGGCCAGCGAACCAATATCCAGGACTTGACGATGTGCCACGTCACCAACCAGCGATTCCCCCTGGTGGTTGGCAACGACGTAACCGTTGGCCACAGTGCGGTGCTTCATGGAACCACAATCGGCGACCGCGTGTTAATTGGGATGGGGGCAAAGGTGCTGGATAACTCCGTCGTGGAAAGCGACGCGTTAATTGCCGCAGGAGCGGTGGTGCGCGAAGGCTTCCGGGTCCCGCAGGGGACGCTGGCGGCGGGCGTTCCGGCAAAAATTATCAGGGAATTGAGCGACCAAGAACGCGCCTACGTGGCGAAAGGGGCCGGCAATTATATCAGCTATGTTGCCCGCTTCAGGGCCGATGGGAATGATTGGTGATGGATTGATGATGGAACAGCCCGCTGCCTTGATAGGTCTTATCATCACCCCTTATTCACACACACACGCATGAAGTAACCGCAGGCTAAAGACCTGCGGCTACCCCGTGCCCCATGCACACACAACCGACGCGACCGACACCATGGCTAACAACGGATTGCATTCTGCTGGCTACATGAAAGAACGATTGATGAAGGATGCCGAGCGAATCACCGAGCAGGATTACGAGCGACTCCGCCACACGCTTCCGGAAAAAATGAACTCCCCGGACCTTCGCGAACTCCAAGGGGCATCGAAATGGATTGGCGCGATGCTGGAGCGGGTGGCGTTGTTGTACGAAATGATCCGCGACCGCGAGTTCAACGTCAGCACAAGGACCAAAGCGTTGGTTGGCGCGGGGCTTCTCTACTTTGTTCTCCCGTCGGACATCGTCCCGGATTTCCTTCCCGGCATTGGCTATCTTGATGATGCCTTGATCCTTACCACGCTCTGGAATCTGGTCCGCTCGGAAATCGAAAGCTATGCCGATTTCCGCCGCCGCAAAGCCAACGCGTTGCAGCATATCTAAGCCACGTTTTCTCTGCTATTTCATGGAGACTGCTTCGGCCCAAATCTGCCCGTTCTGTTCGCGCCCAACGGTGCTGGTGTGGGTGCATGGGCATGGCCAATGCCAGCACTGCCACATCACCATTGATGAATGCTGCCGTGGGGAATGCTCTCAGCCCACCGGCAACCCAAGCACCGTAAACCCCAGCGCGGCAAGCAGCGCGGCGGTGGCTGCGTCGGCGGGAGGGGCAACGGTGAACGCGGGGAACTCCCTTCTGGCGCGGTAGCCTTTGCGAAGCGCGTCGAACCCGCTGCGGCGTTGGTCGGCATCAAGGTTCAGCAAAGCGCGGATGTTCGCGTCGTCGGTGCGGATGTTGAAGGCCTTCCGCACGCAGTGCTCCACCGCATCCAGCCCAACAAGCCCTTCGGGAATCGCGATTGCTTCGGCCACCGGCGGCAGGTGTTCCTCCATTCTCCAGCGATTTTCCTTCCCCACAAATGCTCCCAACGCGTTGGCCATCATCTCCGTTCCCCGCAGCTTCCCCTCAAGTGAGTATCCGGCAATGTGGGGGGTGATAAGGGTTGCGTTCGTTGCCAAGTCAATCGGGATTTCCGGCTCCCCTTCCCAAACATCAACAATCGCCTTGAAGACTCCGTTCCGTAGTCCGGCAATCAATTCCGGTAACTCCACCACTCCCCCGCGCGAGGTGTTGATAAGCGTGCTTCTAGGTTTTAGCATTCGTAGCCGGGCGGCATTCAACAAGTGCGCCGTGGGGTGGGCCCCCTGCGTCACCAGCGGGACGTGAAGGGTGGCGGCATCGCAATCCAACGCCTGCTGCAACGTGGTTGCGGGGAAGCCATCGTGCTGGCTTCGTGGGGGATCGTGTGGCACCACGCGCAGCCCCAGCGCGGTTGCCATGCTGGCCACAAGGCTGCCAATCCTTCCCACGCCGATAACGCCAATCGTTCCGCCGGGGATTGCAAGGGTTCCTAACCGCCGCAGTTCCATCAGCGTGGCAACCAGATATTCGGCAACCGAGCGGGAGTTGCAGCCGGCGGCATCGGCAACGGCAATCCCTTGCTGGCGCAGCCAACCGTGGGCCAGATGCTCGGTGCCGATGGTGGCGGTCCCAACAAACCGGACCGGGGTTCCATCCAGCAACTGGCTGTTGACGTGCGTTACCGAGCGGACCACCAGCGCGCCGGCCCGTTCCAAATCGCGGCGGCAGATCTGGCGACCCGGAACCAGCCGCACCGTGCCGAACTGGCCAAAGGCTTCGCGGGCAAAAGGGATATTTTCGTCGGCAACGATCTCCATATTCGGGTTGTTCAATGGTTGGTTCTTCGGGGAAAAAATTCATCGGCAATCTACGCCCCCTTGCCCACTGGCCAAACGATAAACCTATGTACTTTTGCAGCCATTCTTATCCTGTACCGGGCTGGCCGGCGGATGAATACGCAAAGAAGAAAGGAAAGAAGGTCCGGCTGCCGTCCACTGCCCAGCGTCACACACACACGCTCTGCTCATGCGAACAACACACAACACACGACTATTTGGATTTCTGTGCCATCCAATCGGGGAAGAGCTGATCCATGAGATGTTCTCGTGGGGGGCCGAGATCACCGATGCGGACGCTGCCTGCTTGCAGTTCGATGCCCAGGCAAAGGATATGCGTGCGGTAATCGCCGGGCTTCACGCGCTGAAAGCCACGGGGGTGTATCTAACCGGACGGCTGCGGACCTCGGCCACAGGGATTGCCGATTACCTTTCCGACGAAGCGCACGGGACCGGGGTGACGAACGTCATCACCTTCGAGAACGACCGCACCACCGGGCACAACACGGAAGCGCAGGCGATTATCTCCGTGCTGGAACCATACCACCAGACGTTTGCTCGCGGAAGCGCGGTGGTTCTGGGTGGGGGGGCAATGGCCCGTTCGGTGATGTACGCCCTGGTGCGGCATTTCCGGATGAAGAACATCGCTATTGCGGATCGGACGTTGCAGCAGGCGCAGTTGCTGCGCCAGACTTTCAGCGAAATGGCAAGCCCCAGCGCACGAATCGAGGCGCACGAGCTGTTCCCCCCCGACATCGCGCAGCTTCTTGCCGAGGCTCGCTTGATCGTCAACACCACCCCAATCGGCACCGTGGCCAGCCTTGACCAATCGCCGATCACCGTCCCGGATATTTTCCACAATCGCCAAGTGGTGATGGATGTGAATTTTGGCCCGGCCATCACCCGTATGCTGGCCGAAGCCGCCGCCAGCGGATCCACGATTATCAGCGGGGCCGAGGTGCTGATCCGCCAAGTTGCCCAAGCCTACGAACTTCTAACCCACTCCGAATTCCCCACCGACCGCATCCGAGCAATGCTGGTGGCGCATGAGTGAGCAACGTGGAGAGGGCACAGAAAAAGGCAAGGAACGCAGAAATGCGGGGGATGCATCCATCGCAATCATTATCGCAATCATTGCCGACCACTACCCTGCGGGACCGATCCCAGCTCCCCAACCCCTTCTCAATCACCTTTTACAAAAGAATCGTTCCGTTTGCTTGGCCGAAGCGATCCCCTTGTTTACCTTTGCTCCCTTGAAAAACAGCACAGAAACCCGAATATCAGATTCATAAACAACTATGCCGAAAGTCATTCTGTTGGTGAACGTTGAGCTGAAGCCTGGCAAGCGCGAGTCCTATCTTGCTGCCACCAGCCGCTTGCGCGAGCATTTCAAAACGGTGGATTCCTTGACGTACACCGTGTACGAGAACGAAAGCCGCGACAGCGATTCGTTCACGGAGACCTTCACCTTCCCCTCCTACGTGGAGTACGAAGCCTTCGACGACCGCGACGACGATGCCGCCAACGAGCTGTTTGCCGAGATCATCAGCATGGGCAAACAGTCGCCACGATACACCACACTGGTGGAAGTGGAGTAATCCACGCGGCATCGTTTGCTGCCGCCCCGTTTTTTTTCCCGCGACCGCCCGGCCATTCTTGCCCGGGCGGTCGTTGTTTTTCTATCTGTGGCTATCTTCGCCGCCGCTTGTATCATCTGGGGCGTGATAGGCTTCCATGCTGCTCTGTCCAACCCGGGTTGTTCGGCAGAAGGGGAAGGTGGTGTCTGCGGATTTGGTGGCACACAAACGAATTTTGCTATCTGGCATGAAAATCCCTCAAAGAGTTCTGCACTGCGGTGCAACGGCATTGGCAATGTTCTTCTGCTGCGTGCCGGCTGCCATGCCGCAGGATCGCTTGGATGTTCCTGGCATGGGGATGGGGCGCGCCTCCGTTTCCATCACCCGCGGGCTGAACAGCATTTACTCCAACCCAGGATTGCTGGATGCCCCCCCGCTGCTTCCCACCCAACTGAATCAGCCGCTGACGTTCTCCATCTACACCGGCGGCGGAACGATTGGGGCAACCTACCTGAGCGGCGATGAGTTCCGAACCATCTTCGCCCAAAAACCGGAAGGCTACACCAAGGAGGATCGCGAGCGGGTTGGGCAGCTTCTGCAGGACGAACGCCTGTACGCAAACGCCGCCATCAACCTGATTGCCATTCGCTACCGCACCGAGAGCGGGGGGACCTGGGCGTTCCACCACGGGCACAGGGTGTTTGCGCGGATGAATTTCCCAGAATCGTTCTCCGAAATCGTGGCAACCAGCAACATCACCGGGCGCGATTACACCTTTATCAATCGTGGAATCGGTGGCGATTGGCTTACGGAGTTTGGGCTTTCCTACGGCAAGATGTTGGAAGGAAACGGCGCGTGGTTCCCACGGGTGGGCATTGGCGCAACCGCAAAGCTGATTCAAGGAGTGGCGCATTTTGAGGTGGCCGAGAACAGCATTATCACCATCCAGCAAGTGGTAATCGGTGGTGCCGGTGGGTACAACATCAAGGGGGGATATCAGTTCCGCTCAGCAAGCCCCAATGGATTCAACCCCGCCGAAGCGATCACCACACTCTTCACGGGATTATTCCCCGCCACCGCCGGAACCGGTTTTGGGTTCGATCTTGGCGTTGGCGGCACGCTCTACTCCGTTGCCGGAACGGGGCAATCAAAGGAACGCCGCGATGCCGTTTTTTTTGGAATGACCCTGCAAGATGTTGGATCCGTCAACTGGAACACCGAGACGTTGGTGCGGTCGGCAGTTGGGATCAACGACACGCTGGGGAGCGGAAATCTTGACAACAATCAGTTCCGCCGCTACGAGGGGAAGTTGGCGGCGGTCCCTGCCTACTCCACTTCCTTCCCGACCGTTTTCCGCGCAGGTGTTGGGGTGGATATGCAGGCGTTCATCCCAGAAATGGATAATCGGATGATCCTGAACATCGAGGGGGAAGCTCCATTGAACGATCCCCCAGGAAGCGCGGACCGCGGGCGGTTTGCCGTTGGTGGGGAGTATGGGATCAATGATTGGCTGACGGTTCGCACGGGGTTTAGCGGGTTTGGGATCAACGGGTTCGGGTGGGGGATTGGCGCAACCGTCCGCCCTACCGAGTGGCTGACGTTCGAGGCCGGAAGCAGCGAGTTCGAAGGGCTGTTCGGCAACGAGCGGGTGGACGCTGCGGCGCGGCTTTCGATTGGGTGGGGCTGGTAGCGTTCGCTGGGTTGGCAGGTGCTGGATGGATTGATGCCGGGTGCGCACCACGAATTGTTATTTGGCGTTCGGCACGGTTCCCTTCCATATTTGCGGCCATGACAACACGCCGCTACGTTGTTTCGGGGGTGGTGCAGGGGGTGGGGTTCCGCTGGTTTGTTCGCAGCGTTGCCGATGCCTTTGGCATCACCGGCACCGTGCAGAACCTGCCCGATGGAAGCGTGGAAATTATTGCCACCGGGGCCCAGGACCAGCACCAATCATTCCGTGAGCAAGTGGAGATTGGCCCGGCTTCCGCGCGGGTTGATCGGGTTGCTATCCAGCCGATAGAACTTCGGCGGTTTGGCGATTTTCGGGTGATCCGCTAACCAGCGGGGCGTGCTCCGTAGTGGCTCCCTCTCTTCTCCTTTTTCCCAAATCACACAGTTCAGAATCACAGCTCAGATGATCCGCAAACCTGTTCTTCTTATCACCGGGGCCGGTGGCGAAATTGGCCACGGGCTTATCCAACGTATCGCTGCCGAAGGAACCTACGGTATCCTTGCGCTGGACCTTCGCCCCATCGAGCCGGAGTTGGCGGCGATGTGCGAGGATATGATCGTTGGCAACATCCTTGACACCAACCTGCTGGAGCAGATCGCCAGCAAGTATGAGGTTGCCGGAATCTTCCACCTTGCGGCGATGCTTTCAACGCGGGGAGAGTTTATCCCGGAAGTGGCCCACGAAGTGAACGTGCAGGGGACCCTGAACCTGCTGAAATTTGCTGTTGGCGAGTCGCGCAATGCCGGGGCGAATGTGAAGTTCCTGTTCCCAAGCTCCATTGCCGTGTATGGCTTGCCGGATGTGGCAACCAAGGATGCGGCGGGGAAGATCAACGAAGGAGAATTCCTTACGCCAACCACGATGTACGGCGTGAACAAATTAGCGTGCGAGCATCTGGGCCGTTACTACAACTTCCATTACCGCCAGCTTGCTGCCGACCGTGACCATTTCCATGTTGACTTCCGTTCGCTGCGGTTCCCAGGGTTGATTAGCGCGTTCACCGTCCCTTCCGGCGGAACCAGCGATTATGCGCCGGAGATGCTGCACGCTGCGGCAAAAGGGGAGGCCTACCACTGCTTTGCCCGCCCCGATACCCGCATCCCGTTTATGGCCATGCCGGACGCGATTGACGCGCTGATGCAGCTGTTCAACGCCCCGGCGGAATCGCTTTCCACCAATGTTTACAACGTGGGGAGCTTTGCGCCATCGGCCGACGAGGTGCGGACCATGACGCTGCAAGCGTTCCCCAACGCCCAGATTGGATACGCAGCCGACCACAAGCGGCAAGGAATTCTGGACACATGGCCCGCCGATGTTGACGACACGTTGGCCCGCCGCGATTGGGGATGGGCACCCGCCTACGATGCCGAACGTTCCTTCAGCGAGTATCTAATTCCGAACATCGCCAAGCGGTATCAGTAGCCGAAAAAATTCCCGAAGGAATCGGGGCGAAAAAAGTTCTTGCGTAAACGCGGTGGCCGATTATATTCGCGCCCCAAACGGCGGCGGAAACAAGGAACATTGTTGGCAGCACGGAATCCACGCACGAATCTGCGCAGCCCACAACGGCAAATTCCGCAGCGCGACCGCTGCCTTCGTTGATAGAATCATCGAACCTACTACCCATATTTGGAGGACGATCCATGCTTTGGACCCCTGAACTTGCCGCGTGGCTGGAAGACGCGCCGTGGCCAGCAACCAAGGAAGAACTGCTGGACTACGCAAACCGCACCGGAGCTCCGTTCCAGGTGATTGAAAATCTTCAAGAACTGAGCGATGACGAAGAGGAAGTGTTCGACAGCATCGAGGACATCTGGCCGGAAGCTGCCAACCATGACACGATGTTCTTTGATGAAGACAACGAGGAGTATTAACTCTGTCGCGGTTTGCCGACGCTCCGGCGAAGTTGATGGAGGCTTGAACGCCCCATTGGCAGCGGCGGTGGCTTGGTGAATCGTTTCGGTTTGAAGATCATCTCTCGGGGAAGCTGTGTCTGTGCCTGCCGGCCACGCCGCTTCCCCGTTCTGTTGGCGGCGTTCTTTTTTTTTGGGGGGGGATCGGTGCCATTTCTGCGTCCCCCTGTTGCCCACGATTCAATGATGCCTGCTCCTTTCGATTGCAGCTGTTGAAGATACCCATGACCATCCGCCATTGCGCCCTGATTGTTGCGCTGCTGCTGTTCAGCAGAAGCGGGGGCATGGCCCAAACCCCAGGCACGCCGCCGCGCAGCCCGGTTGCCAGCGCAGTTCGCCCTGTTGTTGTTGCGATTGAGTTCGTTGGCAATGCCTCGATCACCCCCGCCGAGCTGCTGTACAACATGGAATCCAAGCCCACCAGCAACTCCAGCCTGCAGCGGTTTTTCGACGCTTATGCAAAGTTGATGAAGGCCAACCGCCGGTTTGCCCCTCGGTATCGGGTGATGCTGGAGCAGTTGGTGGATAGCTTGCGCGGGAACATCCGCTACTACAACTCCGCCCGTGCGGCATCGGACACCGCCGTAATCTTGCGGGTCTATCAGAATCGCGGATTCCACGATGCCCGCGTCACATGGGGAATCCGAACCGATAGCGGCAACACCAAAGTGGCGATTCGATACCTGATTGATGAAGGGAAACGCTACGCTATCCAGGGGGTTGGGTGGCTTGGAATGAACCTGGACACGCTTCCCAGCGAGGTGCGCCAGCAGCTGCTTGATCGGCAGTTTGCTAAAGATGGCGAGCCGTTTGCCGTCGAGCTTGTCAATGCCGAGCGCGACCGCGCTGTCCGTATCCTTCGCGATCATGGCTTCCCGTTTGCGCTGGGCCAGGGGGTGACGGTTATCACCCGCCGCGACACCGCTGCCGGGCGTTTTACCGACTCGCTGCTGCTGCAAGTCTATTGCGGACGGCGATACCGTTTTGGAACCACCAGCCACCGCTCCGACTCCTCGCACGATGGGACACCCGTGGATCGCAGCCTGGTGCTGGGGCAAGTGGAGTATAAACCGGGGGACTGGTACAGCGACCGTGCCCTGGAACAAACCCGAGCCAACCTGAACGCGCTTGGCGTGTTCGACCGCGTCCGCATTGACCGCGTTACCCACGGCGACAGCTCCGACTTGGTAGATATCACCTTTGCCACCCAGCTCCGCCCACAATGGAACACCGAGGGCGCGGTGGAGGTGGCTGCTGAAAAACGGGTGCAAGGTTGGCGGATATTGCTGGGTCTTAGCGGAAGCCTTGCCAAAACTAACTGGCTGGGTCGCGCCGAACGCTTCTCGCTGGGAGGGCGCGTTGCGTGGCGGCCCGCCGAAGGGGGGAGATTAGAGTGGGAAGGGAATTTGGGGGGGCATATCCCATCGTTCGGCTCCTCCCGAATCGGGCTTTCCGCCTCGGTTAGCTACAGCGATCTTGTGGAAGCAAAATGGGTGGACCGCAACGACGTTGAAGGGGTGCTTCGCGACCGCCGTGTGCGCGTGGTGGGCGAGGCGGTGTATCGCTTCCCTGTGTATACTTTTTTCAGCAACGCCCAGTTCTTCCTGAACTTTCAGTACAACCAATACTCCGGCGTGGGCGGCTATATCAGCGATGCCACCGTCAACAAAACCGGGGCGGGGCTGGTGAACTACGATTGTGCGTTCGAGGTTCTGGAACCGGACCGGCTGGAGCAACTGTATGGGGCCATCGAGAACGCCATGCGAAGCTCCATCTATCGCCTTCAGGTGTTGCAGGGGGACGACATCAACCTGCTGGTGGGGCGCGACACCGTTGCACGCCAGCAATTCAACGACTTAAAGCGCACGTATATCGGCGGCGTAACGCTGCTGCACGACACCCGGAACAACTTCTTCCAGCCCAACAGTGGCGATTTTTTGAACACACGGCTTGAGCTTGGCCTGACCGGAGCGTTCAACGGCGGGTTCGGAAAACTAGAGTTCGATTACCGCTACCACACCCCCTCCGGCTTCCGCTCCAGCTGGGCGTTCCGGGGTCATGCGGGGTGGATTGTGCAGTTCGGTGAGTTCCCGCTGACTCCTGTCAACAGCCGATTTACCGCTGGCGGGGCCAACAGCATCCGGGGCTGGGGGGTGCGGGACCTTCTGGTGACGGCTCCGGCCCAGCTGGCCAGCTTCCTTGATAGCATTGTTGGGGAGTGCGCGGTCCCGATTTTACGGGAGATTGACCAGGAAAGCCGCAGGCTTCAGGGGGGATTGGGGGTGATTGAACTCAGTGCCGAGTACCGCAGCTGGCTGTTCGATCTGCCAACATCCTCCACGCTGAACCAGCAGCTGAACCAGCTTCAGTTCATGGGGTATTTGGATATTGGGAACGCCTACTTTCGGGATTACACCACCGATAGCTCACTGGTAAATTTGGGGAGCATCGTGGAAAATTTGGCGGGGTCGGTGGGTATGGGGCTTGGGTACTCCACCCCATTTGGCCCGATTCGGGTGGGGTTCGGCTACAAATTCTACGACCCCGTGGACCGCATCGGCCCAACCCGCTGGTTCTGGAACCGCCCGCTAACCCTGGGCGATGTTTCCTGGCATCTTGCAATTGGCCATGCGTTCTAACCAGCCATTCCACGATTGGGGGAACCTGAGCGCAACCACTCTCCATTCTCCATTGTTGCTAACCTAACCATAGTTCAAAGCCATGCCAACATACGACTACCAATGCGCTACGTGCGGCAAGCGATTCGAGTACTTTCAGTCCATCACCTCCAGCCCGCTAACCCGTTGCACCGCCGAAACCTGCGTTCGCGACGACGGCGGGGCAAAAGGGGAGGGTGAGCTTCGCCGATTGGTGAGCGGCGGGGCGGGGCTGGTGTTCAAGGGGGAAGGATTCTACCTGACCGATTACGCCCGCAAAGAGCAGAAAGGTGGGGGGAAAAGTGAGGCAGGAAAAGGGGAGTCGGGCGGAAGCACGGGGAAAGGGGGAAGCGGCGGAACATCGGCAGCAGCATCGGGAACTTCCGCTGCGGAGTAGCCAGCAGCAGCATCGTTCTGCCCTGCATCATCGGCCCACATTCAGGGGTGATGCAGGGCAGATATTTTCTTCCCCGCTTACATTTCGCGAAAGAATACCCCCTGTTTTTGGCCCTCCCACGTTTGGAATCGGCATTGGGGGGAGCCTATATTTGCAGGCTCTGAAACCAACAGTTCTGCGAAACGCACAGGTCGCGCCCAGCAAACTCTCTGCTCACATCATTGCGGAGAAAGTGGCGGGGACTCCACGGAAACATCAGGACTTCGGGCGACAGTTCGGGCACAATGCCCGGCGGGTGTTCCCAACCGGGGGCCTTCTTGAAGCCAGTTTCCGCATCGTGAGCCTTTGCACAAGGCAGCGCACAACAAACTCGACACACCGCACCGTCGGGGCGCCCAGCATCTGGAGCGCACGTGCCAGCCGGATGTAGAACCGAATTACTGGGATTTCACAACAACCGAACACGTTATCCAGCACCATGCTGCACAGCAATGGGGGGAATCCCCAGCAGCACCGGTGCCGATAGATTGTCTTTTGTCAACGCTTCAGAAGAAGGGAGCAGATAAGAATCGTGGCAGCACAAGTTATCCGAATCAAACTGAAGTCATACGATCACAACCTGATCGACAAATCGGCGGAGAAGATCATCCGCACGGTCAAGCAGACCGGTGCGATCGTCTCCGGGCCGGTTCCGCTTCCAACCGAACGCACGGTGTATACCGTGAACCGTTCGCCGCACGTTGACAAAAAATCGCGCGAGCAATTCGAGCACCGCTCCCACAAGCGGCTGATTGACATCCTGAATTCAACGCCCAAAACCGTTGATTCGTTGATGCGGCTGGAACTTCCGGCTGGCGTTGATGTGGAAATCAAGGTGGATGCCTAATCCACCGCTTGGCAATCGCACGCGACACTGAATTTTCTTGACAGAAACGAGATTTTCCCTTACGCAACCATGTCCACGCTCATCGGAAGAAAAATTGGCATGACGGGAATGTTCAACGAACAAGGGGTGTACGTCCCTTGCACGTTGATCGAGACCGGCCCCTGCACCGTTGTGCAGGTGAAAACAGATGACTCCGACGGCTACGCCGCCCTTCAACTGGGGTACGGCAGCGGTAAAGATAGAAACGTCAACAAGGCATTGGGGGGGCATCTGGCCAAAGCAGGGGTGGGAACACCGAAACTGCTTCGCGAAGTCCGCACCTTCGAAGCCGCCAACTACAAAGTGGGCGATGTTATCAGCGTGGGCGATGTCTTTGCCGTTGGCGATACAGTGAAAGTGGTTGCCACCAGTAAGGGGCGCGGATTTCAGGGCGTTATGAAACGCCACCACTTCGGCGGCGTTGGAATGCAGACCCACGGACAGTCGGACCGCCAGCGTGCACCAGGCTCGATTGGCGGATCAAGCTACCCATCACGCGTGTTCCCCGGGACCCGGATGGCTGGCCGAATGGGGGGGAAGCAAACCACAGTCCGCAACCTTCAGATTGTTGGGGTTCTGCCGGAAAAGAACGTGCTGATCGTGAAAGGCTCGATCCCCGGCGCACCAAACAGCATCGTGGAAGTTGTACGGATGCCCAAAGCCTAATCGCGGGTATCAATCACACTCGCTTTTTTTAATCCAGACCCGCACGCGCGACCAACGACGCAGGATTTTTCGATCAAGAGAGACTAACGATGAATCTCAACGTTCTCAAAATAGACGGCTCTTCGGCTGGCAGCATCGAGCTGCCGGATGAAGTCTTCGGTATCGAGCCGAACGTTGCCGTCATGCACCAAGCCGTCAAGATGTACCTGGCCAACCAACGCCAGGGAACCCACAAGACGAAGACGCGCGCGGAAGTCCGTGGCGGTGGCCGTAAGCCGTGGAAGCAAAAAGGACGCGGAACCGCCCGCGCCGGCTCGACACGGACCGGTGTTTGGGTTGGCGGTGGCAATATCCATGGCCCAATCCCCCGCGATTACTCGCAGGCAATGCCCAAAAAAATGCGCCAGCTTGCGCGCCGCTCGGCCCTTTCGCTGAAAGCGCAATCGAACGAATTAGTTGTGGTGGAGGATTTGGGATTCGGCGAGATTAAAACCAAGCCGTTTGCCCAGATGCTGAAGGCAATCAATGCAAGTGGCCGCAAAGCCGTGGTGTTGGTGGGTTCGCCAAACGAGAATGTTCTCCGTTCGGCCCGGAACATCGCCCGCTGCCAGGTGCTGCAAGCAACCGACGCTTCCACCTACGACCTGCTGAACAACCAGGTGCTGGTGCTGGAACGTAGCTCGGTGGCGGCACTGATGAGCCAACTTGGCAACAATGGCGCAGCACGCGCAACCGAGGAGGGCCAAGCATGAGACAGATTTTGAAGCGGCCAATTCTCACCGAGAAAAGCACCTCGCTGAGCAACAACGCCCAATATGTTTTTGAGGTTGATGTAAACGCAAACAAGATTGAAATCCGCAAAGCGGTGGAAAACCGCTATCGGGTGGATGTCACCAGCGTCCGTACCATCACCGTTCGCCCGCAAGCCCGCGTCCAGATGACCCGCCGAGGCTGGATCCAGGGCAAGACCAAATGGCGCAAAAAAGCCATTGTATCATTGAAGCAGGGACAGACAATAGATATTGTTGGCGATCTGCCGACCGAGGAATAACGCTCCATGGGTATCCGTCTTAGCAAACCGATCACCAGTTCACGTCGCTTCTACTCGACGCCGACGTTCGACGAGATAACATCAACGACTCCGGAAAAGTCGCTGCTTGCTCCGCTGAAAAAAAGCGGCGGGCGGAACAACACCGGGCGCGTTACTTCGCGCCACCGTGGCGGTGGGCACAAGCGAATGTACCGCATCATTGACTTCAAGCGGAATAAAATCGGGATTGAAGCAACCGTTGTAACTGTTGAGTACGATCCAAACCGCTCGGCTCGCATCTGCCTGCTGGAGTATTCCGACGGCGAAAAACGCTACATCCTTGCTCCGAACGGAGTGAAAGTTGGCGATAAGTTAATGGCCGGCCCCGATGCCGAAATCCGCGACGGAAACGCAGTCCCGATTGGGCGCGTGCCACTTGGTTCGTTCATCCACAACATCGAGCTGAAGCCCGGCAAAGGTGGCCAGCTTGGCCGCTCGGCAGGAACCGCAGCCCAGTTGGTTGCTCGCGAAGGGAAATTCAGCACGCTTCGGCTTCCTTCCGGGGAAATGCGTTTGGTCCGCAACGACTGCTACGCAACACTGGGTGTGGTGGGGAACTCGGAGCACGAGAACATCAGCTACGGGAAAGCAGGCCGCATGCGTTGGTTCGGCATCCGCCCGCAAACGCGCGGAATGGCCATGAACCCGATTGACCACCCGAACGGTGGTGGCGAAGGCCGCTCGAAATCGGGTGGTGGCCGCCAGCATCCCGAGTCGCCGTGGGGTAAGTATGCCAAGGGCTTGAAGACCCGCAAGAAGAAAAAGGCGAGCAACCAGTACATCGTCCGCCGCAGAACGAAGTAATCTCTGAACCAGTAATTACCGAATCATCAATGGCACGTTCGCTTAAGAAAGGCCCCTATGTTGATGCCAATCTGATCAAGAAGGTCGAGGCGTTGAACAACCAGAACCAGAAGCGCGTTGTGAAAACGTGGGCGCGTGCTTCAACGATTGCCCCCGATTTTGTGGGCCATACGTTCGCGGTGCACAACGGGCAAAAATTTATCCCGGTGTACGTTACCGAAAACATGGTGGGGCACAAGTTGGGCGAGTTCTCGCCAACGCGGAACTTCCGCGGACACTCTGGCGACAAGAAGAAGTAAGCAAGAATCCACGAAGCACGAACCAGAGACCATTTGGCCAGCAACGGCTGGCGTTCTGAAAGGATAGAATCATGCTTGAAGCACGCGCAAAACGACGCAACATCCGTTCTTCACCCCGCAAAATGCGATTGGTGATTGACCTGATTCGTGGCAAGAACGCCAACGAAGCGCTGAACATCCTGCGCTTTATGCCAAACCGCGCTTCCCTTGCTGCCGAGCAAACGCTCCGTTCAGCGGTTGCCAACCTGATGAATAAAGACGACCGTGGAAGCCTTGATGAAGATGCGATCTTCGTGAAAGCAGTCTTCGTGGACCAAGGCGTCACCATGAAACGGATGCTTCCGGCCCCGCAAGGGCGCGCCTACCGGATGCGGAAACGCTCCAACCACTTAACCATTGTGGTGGGAACAAAGTAACTGGCGCACAACTCCCAGGGCGGCGCGCAAGCGGCAAACCCCGGGAAATAGAAAGATCACAAGGAACCTTCGTTCAACGCGAAACCAGCAGAGAACCGTCTTGGGACAGAAAACGAATCCAATTGGACTCCGGCTTGGCATCATCCGTTCATGGGATGCCAACTGGTATGATGAGAAGAACTTTGCACAGAAACTGACCGACGACATGATGGTGCGGAAATACCTCCGCAACCGTCTGAAGCGGGCCGGTGTCAGCCGCATCGTGATCGAGCGCACGGCAAAACTGATGCGCCTGACGATCCACACATCCCGCCCCGGCGTGGTGATTGGCCGCAGCGGCAAGGAGATCGCTCAGCTTGAGGAAGAAGTCCGCCAGGTAGCAAAAATGGACGTGAAAATTTTGATCCATGAGATCAAGCGTCCGGAACTTGATGCTTACTTGGTGGCCGAGAACATCGCCCAGCAGCTTGAAGGGCGTGTGGCATTCCGCCGCGCAATGCGCCAGTCGCTTGCCTCGGCAATGCGGATGGGTGCCGAAGGGGTTCGTATCCTTCTCTCTGGCCGGCTTGGTGGCGCGGATATGTCCCGCACCGAACAGTACAAAGAAGGGAGCGTGCCGCTGCACACCTTGCGTGCGGACATTGACTACGCACAGGCCACGGCCCAAACCAAGCAAGGGGCGATTGGGGTGAAGGTTTGGATTTGCAAAGGGCATGTTGTTGGCCAGCAGCCGATCAACGTGTAAGATTATTCAGCGAATTACCGACTACGGATATTTATCATGCTACTGCCGAAACGAGTCAAATATCGCAAGACCCAGCGCGGGCGTATGACCGGCAAGGCTTATCGCGGTTCCAGCATTGACTTTGGAACGCATGGCCTGAAGGCAATGGAGCCAGCGTGGATCACCAGCCGCCAGATCGAATCGGCCCGTATCGCGCTTAGCCGCCGGATGCGCCGCGACGGAAAAATCTGGATCCGCATTTTCCCGGATAAGCCGGTCACCAAGAAGCCAGCCGAAACCCGTCAAGGTTCCGGTAAAGGTAGCCCAGAGTTCTGGGTGGCAGTGGTGAAACCAGGGCGGGTGATGTTTGAAGTTGGCGGTGTCGCCAACGACATCGCGCTGGAAGCGCTTCGCCTTGCCAGCTTCAAGCTGCCATGCAAAACCAAAATCGTCACGCGCCCTGATTACCAGGCCGAGTGATTCATGGGAAATGGCCGCCACGCTGCGGCCACAGCGACGCACCGATCAACACTGAAGAGACCGACTGAACAACCATGAAGCCGACGAAACCAGCCGACTTGCGGCAACTGACTGATAACGAACTCGAGGACCAGATCCGGCGAAGCGAAGAATCGCTAACCAATATGCGATTCCGCAAAGCGGTGGGCCAATTGGAAGAACCTTCCACCATCCGCATCGTCCGCCGCGACATTGCCCGGCTGAAAACCATTCAGCGCCAACGCCAGCTTGCAGCAAAAGGCTGAAAGCATTGATTCGAGAGTCAGAAGAGCATTATCACGTTTTCCGAATTGACGCTATGTCCGAAGAAATGGATCAGCCGACAACCGAAACAGCAACCCACGACCCATTGAATTTGATGGGAGAGGAAACCGCAACCGCAGTGGCCACCGCCGCGGCTCCACAACAAGGCCGCCGCAAGACCCGCATTGGCACCGTGGTTTCCAATAAAATGCAGAAGAGCATTGTGGTCGCGGTGGTGCGTCGCGTTCGTCATCCGCTGTACAAAAAGTACTTCAACAAAACCAAGAAGTACATGGCGCACGACGAGACCAACGACTGCAAAGTCGGCGATACCGTCCGCATTATCGAGACCCGTCCGCTAAGCGCCCGCAAACGTTGGGCAGTGGACACGATCGTTGAACGCGCCAAGTAATACCACGGCGCGCTGACCCCTGGCAATGCGGGCTGCGCAGGCACGCAGCCAACGGCAAACGATGCCAGCAAAACGAACGGAGCAACGCTCCAAGCAAAACGATTTTAACATCACATCATCATCCAAGCAGCGCGGCAAACGCAATGGTTGGAACGTCAGGGCGGCAACGATGGTGAGTTTCCCCGTACGCATCACAGCAGTACACGGGATGCCCTAGGGCCAAACGACAGCAGACTTTGTGAGGCAACAATGATTCAGGAAGAAACCAATCTCGTCGTCGCCGATAACTCCGGCGCACGCAAAGTCCGATGCATCCGCGTGCTGGGCGGCCACGACCGCCGCTATGCTGGCATTGGCGATGTCATCGTCGTGGCAGTAAAAAGCGCGATCCCCGGGGGCAACGTCAAGAAAGGGGATGTCTCGAAGGCAGTGATCGTGCGGACCAAAAAGGAAACCCGCCGCCGCGATGGCAGCTACATCCGCTTCGACGAAAACGCTGCGGTGCTGCTGAACAACCAGGGCGAGCCACGCGGAACCCGCATCTTTGGCCCGGTTGCCCGCGAGCTTCGCGACCGCAACTACATGAAGATTATCTCCCTTGCGCCGGAGGTGTTGTAAGCCATGAAGAACACAAAAGCAGTAACCACGCGGATCAAAAAAGGGGATGAAGTCATCGTCATCTCTGGTGCCGATGCCGATCCCGAACGCCCACGCCGCGTGATTGCGGTCTATCCAAAAACTGGGCGGGTGTTGGTGGAAGGAATCAACGTTGCCCGCCGGGCGTATCGCAAAAACGCTGACTCCACCTACCCACAAGGGGGCATCCACGACAAGACCATGCCGATTCATATCAGCAACGTCATGTTGGCCGATCCCAAAGATGGTGGAGCAACCCGCGTTGGCGTGCGTGTGGAGCAGAAAGATGGCAAGACCATCCGCACACGCTACGCAAAGGCATCCGGTACCGATTTCAAAAACTGAACGCTGCCAACCCATTGATTGATAGATAGAGAGCAATGGCAAAAGAGAAAAAACAGAAGCAGGAATCACAAGGGGGCGGTTCGCGTCCAGACGTTGTGGCAACCGTTGAGGCCGTTGCCCCACGGATGGTCCAGAAATACCGCGAGCAGGTTGTCCCCGCGATGATGAAGCAGTTTGGCTACGCCAACATCATGCAGGTTCCGCGCTTGGTAAAGATCACGCTGAACCGTGGCGTTGGGGATGCAACCGGCGACCAGAAACTGCTGCAAACCGCGGTGGATGAGCTTCAGCTGATTGCGGGACAACGCCCAGCGGTCACCAAAGCCAAGAACAGCATCTCGAACTTCAAGCTACGCGAAGGGGTGGCCATTGGTGCCCGCGTCACGCTGCGTGGGGCACGGATGTACGAATTCTTCGACCGCTTTGTCTCGATTGCTGCGCCACGTATCCGCGACTTCCGTGGATTTCCGGACCGTTCGTTCGATGGCCGTGGCAACTACTCGATGGGGGTGAAGGAACAGATCATCTTCCCAGAAATTGATGTGGACAAAGTGCTTCGCATTGATGGGATGGACATCTCGTTCGTCACCACCGCCACCACCGACGAAGAAGCCTACGCACTGCTGAAGGAGATGGGATTCCCCTTCCGCAAGCGCGAAGGAGCCGAGGCCTAAGCAACCAGCATTAGGCAAATAGAGATAGAGAACCTTCACGGCATTACCGATAGAGATCGCACACAGTTATGGCACGTAAAAGCCTTATCGCACGGGAAGTAAAGCGGAAGCAAATGGTGGAGAAATACGCCGAGCTCCGCGCCAAATACAAAGCCGAAGGAGACTACGAGGCACTTGCAAAGTTGCCACGGAACAGCTCGGCGGTTCGCCTGCACAACCGTTGCTCCCTTACTGGGCGTGCACGCGCTTACTATCGCAAATTCGGGTTGTGCCGTAACCAGCTTCGGTTGCTTGCACTGGATGGCAAAATCCCAGGAATCCGTAAAGCAAGCTGGTAACCATTCCCGCTACAAAAGGTGGGTATCCCCCAATCATGCCGGGGGATCGCAGACGCATCTTGTTCGCGATCATCAACAGAAAGTTTTCCGAGAACAATGACCGATCCGATTGCAGACTTCCTTACGCGTATCCGCAACGCAGCCGACTCGCGCCATAAGGTGGTGGAGATTCCAGCCTCGAAGATGAAGGCGGGTCTGGCAGAAATCCTGAAGGATCAAGGATTTATTGCCGGCGTTGAGAAGCTAGACGAAGGGCCACAAGGCTGGCTACGCCTAACGCTTCGCTATGTCAATGGCAAACCATCCGTGTTGGGGCTTCGCCGCGTTAGCCGCCCGGGCCTGCGCCGATACACTTCGGCAGAAGAGTTGCCGCGCGTGCAGAATGGTCTGGGTATCGCCATCATCAGCACCTCGCAAGGGCTGATGACCGACAAAGAAGCCCGCCGCCGCAACATCGGTGGCGAAGTCCTCTGCTACGTCTGGTAAGCACCCTTCGTGTGGCAACCCCACCGGAACCGATGCTTGCAGAATAACCAGAGAGAGAGGGGCGCGTATGCGCACGAATTTTTCCTGAACCTTGTAGATAGTAAAGGGTAGAAGCTGTGTCACGTATTGGCAAAAAACCAGTCGCAATCCCCAACGGCGTTACGGTGAAACTCACCGACGGCGCTATCATGGTCAAAGGACCAAAAGGGGAGCTGTCCACCCCGCTGCATCCAGCGGTGAATGTGGCTATCGAAAACAACGAAGTGGTGGTAACCCGCCCCAATGATCTTGCCATCAGCCGTGCGGCGCACGGGCTGATGCGTACCTTGATCTTTAACATGGTTCAGGGCGTTACCGAAGGCTACTCCCGCCGCTTGGATATCGTCGGCGTGGGGTATCGTGCCGAACTAAAAGGACAAGCGGTGCAGATGAACATCGGATACTCCCATCCGATCTTCTTCTTCCCTCCATCCGACATCACGATCGAGGTTCCGCAGCCAACGGCAATTGTTATCAAAGGCATTGATAAGCAGTTGGTGGGCCAAGTGGCGGCAAAGCTCCGCTCCTTCCGTCCGCCGGAGCCATACAAAGGGAAGGGGATTAAGTACGAGAACGAGCAAATCCGCCGCAAGGCAGGCAAATCGGCTGGTAAATAATCTATCGTTCTTTCCCAGCCTTGCTTCCATACGCCGACGCAGAGAATTCAGTCAACAGCAGAAGACAGTAGATAGAGACCATGAGCGCACAGAGCAAACAACAGCGTCACTCGCGACGCAAAGTTCACATCCGCAAGAAATTGCGTGGCACGCCTGAGCGTCCGCGCCTGAGCGTCTTCCGCAGCCTGAAACACATTTATGTTCAGGCCATTGACGACCTAAACGGGCGAACCCTTGCTTCGGCTTGCAGTTTGAACGACGAGGTTGTCAAGGGGACGGTCAGCGGCGAAGGGGGGAAGAAAGCGGTAAGCGTGGCAGTTGGCAAGGCCATTGCCATGCGGCTGAAGGAGCAAAATGTTGAGCGTGCCGTGTTCGACCGCAACGGCTACCTGTATCACGGGCGCGTAAAAGCCCTGGCCGACGGCGCACGCGAAGCTGGGCTTCAACTGTAACGATGATCGCTGGCAACGGCGGGTAAGGATGAATTTCAGCCGAATCCCCGTATCTTCGCCCCCCGCTTTCGCAAGCAATGCTTCGGTAAGAAGCACATAGGGCGCAGTGCCGAACAACTTTTTTTGCAGGACATTTAACAGCACACAGGCAGTGGTAAAACCAAAAACATCTGAACTGGAACTGAAGGACCGGGTTGTAAAAGTCAACCGCACGGCAAAAGTTGTGAAAGGTGGCCGCCGATTCGGCTTCAGTGCAATCGTGGTGGTGGGCGACGGAGCCGGGCACGTTGGTGTCGGGCTGGGCAAAGCCCGCGAAGTGGCGCAAGCCGTCACCAAAGCAACCGAAGCCGCCAAAAAGAATGTGGTGGCCGTGAACCTTCTGGGGCATACGATTCCCCACGAGGTCTTCGGAAAGTATGGTGCCGGCAAGGTGCTTCTGAAACCAGCCACCCCGGGAACCGGCTTGATTGCTGGCGGCGGTGTGCGTGCGGTGTTGGAAGCCGCTGGGGTCCAGGATGTTCTGACCAAAAGCCAGGGTTCTTCCAATCCTCACAATGCCGTCAAGGCCACGCTGCATGCGTTGATGGGCCTGGACGATGCTCAATCGGTCAGTATGCGTCGCGGCATCCCGGTCAGCAAAGTGCTGAAAGGATAATTCCCAACCGACAACGTCCATCCAGTAACGCAGTCATGGCACAAGTAAAGATCACGCAGATACGCAGCATCATTGATCGCCCAGAAAAACAAAAACGGACGATTGCTGCGCTTGGGCTTGGTCGCCCAAATTATTCCCGTGTTCACAACGACACTCCGCAGCTTCGCGGAATGTTGACGGTGGTGCGCCACCTTGTGAAAGTCGAGCCAGTCAACGGCTAAGCCGCTGCAACGGCTGATTCAACCGAAGAATTTTCCAACCCGCTTCAATACGGATAGCTACGATGTCGAATCATTTAGGAATGCTTCGCTCCCCGGACGGAGCCACCAAGACCAAAAAACGTGTCGGACGCGGCCAGGGTTCGGGCCGTGGGGGAACCTCCACGCGCGGCCATAAAGGCCACCAGTCACGTTCTGGCTACGAGGGGAAAATGAACTTTGAGGGCGGCCAGATGCCGTTTGCACGCCGCGTTCCAAAGTTCGGCTTCAAAAGCCCGTTCCGTGTTGAATACCAAGTGGTGAACGTTGCCCGGCTGCAAGAGCTTGCCGATGCCGGCCAACTGGCCGACGGAGTTGTCACCCCAGAAGCGTTGTTCGCTATCGGTGCAATTTCCAAACGGAGCCAGCCAATCAAAATCCTTGGCAATGGCGACATCACCGCAAAACTCTCCGTCACTGCCCACAAAATCTCGGCATCGGCTCAAGCAAAAATTGAGCAAGCCGGCGGAACGGTAACCATCAATGGCTAGGTTCATAGATACTGTTCGCAACGCGTTCAAGATTGAAGAACTGAAGCAGCGGCTCATTTTCACTGGGCTGATGCTTCTTGTTGTTCGCGTTGGCTCGTTTATTGCTGTTCCCGGCATTGACGTTGCCGCAATTGATAGAGCAAACGTTGCTGGGGATGCCAACACCCTGTTTGGCTTCTTCAACCAATTTGTGGGGGGGGCGTACTCCAACGCCTCAATCTTCTCGCTGGGGATCATGCCCTACATCTCCGCTTCGATCATCATCCAGTTGATGACGGCGGTGGTTCCGTTCTTCCAGAAATTGCAGCAGGAAGGGGAACAAGGGCGCGTTCAGATTAACACGATTACCCGCTACATCACCGTAGCATTGGCCTTTGCCCAGGGAATTGCCATTGCTATCAGCATCCAAAACATTGATGCTGGGGGTGGGGCTCCGGTTGTTCCGGTCTCCTTGCAAGGTCCGCTGTTCATTTTGGCCGCAGCGTTCATTATGACCGCCGGAACCATCTTCCTGATGTGGATCGGCGAGCAGATTACCGAGCGGGGAATTGGCAATGGAACGTCGCTGATCATTTTCATCGGCATCATCGCACGCTTGCCGATTGCTATTCAGCAGGAGTTCGCAATAGCCTCCACCAGCCCTGCGCGGGTTGTTATTGAAATTGTGATTATCGCGTTGTTGTTGGCCGTTATCGCTGCGGTGGTGTTGTTCACCCAAGCCATGCGGAAGATCCCGGTTCAGTATGCAAAGCGGCAGGTGGGGAACAAGTCGTACAGCACCCCAACGCAGTACCTCCCAATCTCGCTGGTAACGGCCAACGTGATGCCGATCATCTTTGCGCAAACGCTGATGTTCTTGCCCCAACTGATTGGGCAAGCGTTCCCCGGAACCAGCGTGGGCGATTATATCAACACGCACTTCCAACACCAGGGACTGGTCTATTCGGTGGTGCTTGCCTTGATGATCATCTTCTTCACCTTCTTCTACACGGCGATTGTCTTCAGCCCCAAAGATGTGGCTGAACGCTTGCGGAAGAATGGTGGGTATATCCCGGGCATTCGTCCCGGAAAGCCAACGGAAGAATACATTGACAATATCCTGACGAAGGTGACCGTCCCCGGCTCGCTCTTCCTTGCACTGGTGGCTATTCTGCCAGCGTTTGTGCTCAGCTTGAACGTTAGTGGCGAGTTCGCTGCGTTCTTCGGCGGGACCAGCTTGCTGATTATTGTTGGCGTTGCCCTGGACACCTTGAAGCAGATTGAATCCTACTTGCTGATGCGCCATTACGATGGCTTTATGAAGAGTGGGAAACTGCGGGGTCGCCAAGCAAGTGGGCAGATCCAATAAGATTGTAAAAGTCAAACCATGGGATCCATTACCACAGGGATGATAAAGACTGCCGAGGAGATCGCACTGATCGCCGAAGCAAGTGCGATTGTCTCGGAGGTGCTGGCTCTGCTGAAAGACTTTATGGTGCCGGGGATGACCTCCCTGCGATTAGATGAAATTGCCGAGGAGTATATCCATTCACGCGGAGCCGAACCGGCATTCAAAGGGCACGTTGTCCATGGGCTGACCTACCCGAACACCCTCTGCGTTTCGGTGAACGATGCGGTGGTTCATGGCTTGCCAAACAACCGCGAACTGCGCGATGGCGACTTGGTTTCGCTGGATGTTGGGGTAAAGAAAGCTGGATATTATGGCGACAGTGCTGTCACCTACATGATCGGCCAGCCAAGCCCGCTTCAGCAGAAGCTGATGAACGTTACACACGAGGCATTGTGGTTGGGCATCAAGCAAGCGGTTGTTGGCAACCGGGTGTTCGACATCTCGAAAGCAGTCCAGCAGCACGTTCAAAGCAACGGGTTCACGGTGGTTCGGGATTTGGTGGGGCACGGGATTGGAACGACAGTTCACGAAGAGCCAGCAATTCCGAACTTTGTCCCGGGGCCGTTCCAACGGCACAGCTATCGGAACACACCGCTGCAAGAAGGGATGGTGATCTGCATCGAGCCAATGGTCAATGCCGGCACCTACAAGGTGGAGACCGAAGCGGATCAGTGGACCATCGTGACCGCCGACGGCCAGCCATCGGCCCACTACGAACACACCGTTGTGGTGCGCCACGGCGAAGCGGAGGTGCTGACACGGCACACACGAATTGAAGAGCTAACAGCGCACGCATAAAACCAACCAGAACAGGAAGCAGTATCTGCCTATGGGGAAGCAGTCCGCAATCAAAGTTGATGGAGTTGTGACGGAAGTCCTTCCGAATGTCATGTTCCGGGTTCGTCTGGAAAACGGCCATGAAGTACTGGCGCACATCTCCGGCAAAATGCGGATGAATTACATCAAGATTCTCCAAGGGGATAAGGTGTCGGTAGAGTTGTCGCCGTATGATCTAACAAAGGGGCGCATCACCTACCGCTACAAGTAGCTTGGGAAAAGCGGCGTAGGTGGGAACGTAATCGAACCATTCATTCTACACGATAGACCAGACCATGAAAGTCCGAGCCTCGGTCAAGAAGATCTGCGACAACTGCAAGATCGTCAAGCGCAAAGGGGTGGTGCGCGTTATCTGCAAGAAGAACCCCAAGCACAAGCAACGCCAAGGGTAATTAGCCCTGAAGGTTCGCCCAGAAGTTTTTGGCTACTGGGGGAACGCAATTGAACAAGAATCTGAGAACTACATAACTACTGTCCGAATTTCATGGCACGTATTGCTGGAGTTGATCTGCCGCGTAACAAGCACGCACGTATTGGGCTGACGTACATCTACGGCATTGGCCCAACAACGGCAATGAAGATTTTGCAGAGCGTTGAGGTTGACCCTTCCAAAAAGATTGGGGAATTAAGCGATGAGGAAGTCAACCGTATCCGCCTGCTGATCCAGAACGATTACAAGGTGGAAGGTGCTGCCCGCAGCGAAGTGCAGCTGAACATCAAACGATTGATGGACATTGGCTGCTATCGCGGACTGCGCCACCGCCGTGGGCTGCCCGTGCGTGGCCAACGCACCCGCACCAACTCGCGCACCCGTAAGGGCCGCCGCAAGACGGTTGCTGGCAAGAAGAAAGCCGGCAAAAAATAAGCGATAAAATCATGCAGCAAGGGTGCTTCGCACTGCCGAAGCACCCCAACGCTGCAAGCAATGTTCCGCCAATAGCAAACGTTTTTACGATCCTCTTTCCGAGACGATACACGAATGGCAAAGTCAACGCAGCAGAAACGGAAAAAGAAAGTTGTTGCCGACGTCCATGGCAAGGCCTACGTCAAGGCAACCTTCAACAACGTCATCGTAACGGTGACGGACATTTATGGCAACGCATTAAGCTGGAGTTCTGCCGGGCGCAACGGCTTCCGTGGCTCGCGCAAGAACACCCCGTATGCCGCACAGGTCTGTGCCGAGAATGCTTGCAAGGAGGCCTACGACATGGGGCTTCGCAAGCTCGATGTCTTCGTCAAGGGGCCGGGGTCGGGCCGCGAGGCCGCCGTGCGTGCCATGCAGCAGGCCGGGCTGGAGGTGCTGACCGTCACCGACACAACGCCGTTGCCGCACAACGGCTGCCGTCCGCCAAAACGCCGTCGCGTCTAACATCGCACACGAACAGTAGAACGAAGTCCTTCCATCATAGTTTTTCTCAATGGCTCGATATACCGATGCAGTCTGCAAGCTTTGCCGCCGTGAGCGCCAGAAGCTGTTTCTAAAGGGGGCGAAGTGCTACACGGAGAAATGTCCGATTGAGCGCCGCAACTATCCGCCAGGTCAGCATGGAAGCGGCAACGCACGCCGCGCCAAGGTGACCGAATACGGCACGCAGCTTCGCGAGAAGCAGAAAATCAAGCGGATGTACAACCTGCTGGAAAGCCAGTTCCGCCTGACCTTCGAGAAGGCCTCGCGCCAGCGTGGTGTCACCGGCGAAAACCTTGTGAAGCGTCTGGAAAGCCGCTTGGACAACATTGTTTATCGCTTGGGGTTTGCCAGCTCACGTTCGGCTGCGCGCCAGCTTGTGCTGCATCGCCACCTGATGGTCAATGGCGTGTTGGTCAATATCCCCAGCTATATCTTGAAGCCGGGCGACGTTGTCACCGTTCGTCCAAAAAGCCGCAAACTTGAGGTTATCACCGAGTCGCTGAAGCGCGTTTCCGAACGCCAAATCCCGGCTTGGTTGCAGCTGGACAAAACTATGCTGAAAGGGACCTACCTGAACACGCCGGAGCGGGCCGACATCCCGATGAACGCCAACGAACAGTTGGTCGTCGAGTTGTACTCCAAGTAATAGCGTGATGCCATGCCGATTGGCTCGCCGATCGGCAAATGAACGGACAGAAGAGAAATTCGCAGCCGCTGACACTTCCCCACGAACCTGAACGCAGAGGTTAGCCTTGACAGATCAAATGACTGCGCCAATCAGTGCGCTGATGCAGATGCCCGAACGGGTTCAGCTTGATGAAGCTACACGGAGCCAGACCTTCGGACGGTTCGTTCTGCAACCGCTGGAAGAGGGATACGGGACCACGATTGGGAACGCCTTCCGCCGCGTGTTGTTGGCTTCGATTCCGGGATGCGCCATTGCCGCCATTAAAATTGATGGCGTGCTTCACGAGTTCCAGACCATCACCGGTGTCACCGAGGATATGGCCGAAATCATCCTGAACCTAAAGGAGATTCGGCTGAAGCAGATTGACAAAAAGGTCAATAAAATCGCGTTCGACGTTCGCGGTGCTGGTGATTTTACCGGAGCCAATATCCAAGCAGCCACCGATGCGTTCGAGGTTCTGAACCCCGAACATCACATCGCAACGCTGAGCAGTGGCGTAACCATGAGCATCGAGCTTCGGATTGGGCGTGGAAAAGGCTACGTCCCAAGCGAGGAAAATCGCCAGCCGGATATGCCTGTGGGGATGATCCCCATTGACTCCATCTTTACGCCAGTCCTGAACGTTCGGTACTTGGTTGAGCCAACCCGTGTTGGCCAAAAAACCGACTACGAGAAGCTGACCCTTGACATCACGACCGACGGATCAATCTCGCCGGAGGAGTCGCTGGCAACCGCTGCAAAAATCTTGCGCGACCATATCCAGCTGTTCCTAAACTTCGATGCCCAGGAAGCACAGATTGCCGAAGAAGAGGAATCGAAGGAAGCAGAGATCAGCCGCATTCGCCGGATTCTTCTGACCACGGTGGACGAGCTGGAGCTTTCGGTGCGCTCGCACAACTGCCTGAAGGCCGCCAATATCAATTCCATTGCCGACCTTGTTGGCCGCCAAGAAAGCGAGATGCTGAAGTTCCGCAACTTCGGGCGCAAGTCGCTGGCGGAATTGACCGAGATCATCCAGGAGTTCGGGCTAACATTCGGCATGGATATTGACCGCTACCTGAAAGAAGAGAAAGAAAGCAAGTAACCGACGCAACTGCGTTGCAAAGCTCTGCGGCCAGCTAACGCATTTTTTTTCCGAGAGAGAACATACCCATGAGACATAACGTAGAAGGCAGAAAATTAAAGCGGACAGCAAGCCACCGCCGTGCGTTGTTGCGTGCCCTGACGGTCTCGCTGTTGCGCCATAAGCGCATCCGCACCACCGAAGCAAAAGCGAAGGAAGCCCGCCGCTTTGCCGAGGCGATCATCACTCGCGCCAAGAACGCATATTTGGCCGAGAAGGCTGGCAGCGCCACCAACATCCATGCCCGCCGCGTGGTTGCCCGCGACATCAACGACGCTGCGGTGCTGAAAGAACTCTTCAGCGAGATTGCCCAAAAAGTTGCCGAGCGTCCGGGCGGTTATACCCGCGTGGTAAAGCTGGGCCAGCGTATCGGCGACGGTGCACGGGTGGCAATCCTTGAGCTGGTGGATTACAACACCGAGCGCGACGACAACGCCGTCCGCAGCCGTGCAAAACGGATGCTCTCCCGCGCCGAACGGGTTGCCCGCAGCCGCGCAAAACAGGCCGAGCTTGAAGCCAAGCAAGCCCAAGCCGCCGCGCCAGTTGCCGAAGCCGCTGCGGAGACCGAAGCAACCGCCGAAGCAGCTCCTGAAATGGAACAATCCGCTGCCGAAGCTCCAACGGTTGAAACCCCTGCTACCGAAGCTCCGGCCGCCGAAACCGGCGAAGCTCCAGCCGAAGGGGAGCCAACAAAAGAATAACCGCACTGGGAATTATGGCTTAGCAAAAAAAATGCTTGGCCAAGTTGTAAAACATTCCAATTTTTGCCGCCAAGCCTTCCTACCCGATAGTATGGAAGGCTTGGTCGTTTGCAGGGTTTCCTAATCATTGGTGGTCCGTTCGTGTGCTGCCGGTTCAAGTGCTTCGCCGTTACCAGACTACTGTGTTACCAGTCAGCCCAGCAACCCTCTCCTCAATCAACCTTCATATTCCCGTGGCAGTAATGAACATCTATGTTGGAAACCTCGCTTTTGCGGTCACCGACCAGGAACTGCGCGAAGCGTTCGAGCCGTACGGCACGGTAGTGTCGGCAAGCATTGTTATGGATCGCGAAACCGGGCGTTCGCGTGGGTTCGGATTTGTTGAAATGGAGCAGAACGAAGATGGCCAGCGTGCAATCCAAGAAATGAATGGCAAGGAGTGGCGTGGCCGCTCCCTAACCGTCAACGAGGCACGCCCACGCGAGGAACGGCCCCGCTACGGCGGCGGCGGGTATCGTGGTGGTGAAGGAAGAAGCGATGGTAATCGTGACGGTAATCGTGGTGGTGGTTACGGCGGTGGCGGCGATTACGGTGGCCGCGGTGGCGATCGTGGCCGTGATCGCGATCGTGACCGCGACCGTGGCGGGCGCGGTGGTGACCGCTACGACCGCTCCGAAAGCCGGCGCGGCGGATGGGACAACGACGACGACGAATAGCCAGCACTTGGCCACGGCTTGGCTTTGTCTCCCCTCCCATCTCCCTTTGAAATCATTCTCATGCTGCCGTGTCGCTATGGCGCGGCAGCGTTTGCTTACGGACGTACCGAATGCTTCGTATCACTACATCCGAGTTTATTATCGGTGCCGCTTCCCCCAGCCAATTCCCCAACACCAGTTTTGCCGAAGTTGCTTTTGCCGGGCGCTCGAACGTCGGGAAGTCATCGCTGCTGAACACGATAGCCGGGCGGAATAAGCTGGCAAAAGTCAGTGCCACCCCGGGAAAAACTCGGCAGATCAATTTCTTCCGCGTCAACAGCCGGTTCCATTTCGTGGACCTTCCGGGATATGGGTACGCCAAAGTTGCCAAAACCGAGCGCGAAGAATGGGGAAAGCTGATTGACACCTACGTCCGCAATCGCCAGCAGCTTCGGCTGATCGCTTCGCTGGTGGATATTCGCCACGAACCAACCGCACTGGATCGCGAACTGTTCCAGTATCTTGAATCCATTGGCCGCCACTTTGTGGTGGTGCTAACCAAACACGACAAAATCTCCGCAACGCAGGCCGAGCTTCGCCGCCAGGAAGTGAAAACGCTTCTTGCCGATTACCGCTTCTGCGTGGATGTCCTCCCCTTCTCCAGCCAAACCAAACATAACCTTCCCGCGCTGCTTGCCACGTTGGAAGCATGGCTGAAAGGAAAAGGGGAAGGATGAAAAAGTAAAGAACAACCGAGGGGAAAGGGAAGCCAATCATTGCTTGCGGCGCAAGTAATCAACCACCAGGAGAGTTCCATGAAAACCCGACTTTTCACGCCAGGCCCCACACCTGTGCCGGAGCACGTGATGCTACGGATGGCGCAGCCGATTATCCACCATCGCACCGATGAATTCCGCAACGTCCTCCGCCGCGTCAGCGATAACCTGCAATATCTGTTCTGCACAACCCAGCCGGTGCTGACCCTGACCAGTAGCGGAACCGGCGCAATGGAAGCCGCAATCGTCAACACCTTGTCGGCGGGGGAGGAACTGCTGTTTATCAATGGAGGAAAGTTTGGCGAACGCTGGGGTGAGATTGCCCGCGCCTACGGCGTAACCGCCCACCAGCTTGCCGTCCCGTGGGGAACCGCCGCAACCGCCGAACAGGTTCTACAAATGGTGGCTCAGCATCCGGCAACGCGGGCCGTTTGCCTAACCCACAGCGAGACCTCCACCGGCGTGTTCACCGATGTTCGCGCAATCGCGGCCCAGCTTCGCCAGCAGGGGTATGAAGGGCTGGTGATGGTGGATGGCATCACCGCCGTTGGTGCCCACGAAATGCGTTTCGACGATTGGGGGTTGGATGTTGTCGTCACCGGCTCGCAAAAAGGACTGATGATTCCTCCGGGGCTTGCGTTCATCGCCCTAAGCCAGCGCGCTTGGGAGTTCAACCGCACCTCAACCCTTCCCAAATTTTACTTCAACCTTGCCCAAGCCCGCACCGCGTTGAAGGCCGACGACACCCCCTGGACCCCAGCAATCACGCTGATGCTGGGATTGGACGAAGCCCTTCAGATGATCCGCAACGAAGGGGTGGAAAACGTCTGGGCACGCCACGACCGCTTGGCTTCGGCGTTGCGCGCCGGGGCAATAGCGGTGGGGCTGCGGCTGTTCGCCTCCCCTTCTTCGAACGCCGTCACCTCCATCACACTGCCAGAAAATGGAGGAGCGTTTATGAAGCTGCTGAAGGAGCGATACAACGTGACGGTGGCCGCAGGGCAGGAGAGTTTGAAAGGGAAAATCTTCCGCGTCTCGCATCTGGGATACTACGACGAAGCCGATATGCTCAGCATCCTGTTCGCCATGGAAAGCGCCTTAAGTGATATCGGGCATCAACATCCAGAAGGGGCTGGACTGGCTGCGGCGCAAGGGGTCTTTAACCAAGCGGCACGGAAACGGCAGGAGGGGGCGTAACGGATGCAAGTGCTTATTGCCGATAACGTCAGCCGCAAGTGCGATGCGGTGCTGAATGCCCACGGAATCCAAACGGTTCGGGCCGTTGGAATCCCCCGCGAGGAGTTGCTGGAGATGCTCCCCAACTACGAAGGAATGATCGTCCGCAGTGCCGTGACGGTGGACCGCGGGATGATTGAAGCAATGCCCAGAATGCTGGCCATTGGCCGCGCCGGTGCCGGCGTTGACAACATTGATGTGGTTGCCGCAACCGAGCGTGGAATCGTTGTGATGAACACTCCGGGGGGGAACACCATCTCCGCCGCCGAACACACCCTTGCCATGCTGATGTCGCTGCTGCGGAAGGTCCCCGCGGCCAACGCAAGCCTGCGCCGTGGGGAGTGGGACCGGAAAACATTTGTGGGAACCGAGCTGTTTGGCAAGCGGGTTGGGGTGTTGGGATTGGGGCGGATTGGGCGCGAAGTTGCCGCCCGGATCGCTTCGTTCCAGGCGCACGTTGTGGGCTACGATCCCGTCCTTTCCCCCGATGCTGTCCGGGCGTTGGGGCTTGAGCCAACCACTTTCCAGGAGATGGTGGAATCGTGCCAGATCATCACCATCCACATCCCCCTGACGGCCTCCACACGCGGGCTTATTGGCGAAGCCGAGCTTGCCCGAATGCCGCACGGATCGTTCATCATCAACTGCGCTCGCGGCGGTATCGTTGACGAAGCCGCACTGCTTGGTGCGTTGAACACCGGCCAGATTGCCGGCGCGGCGTTGGATGTTTTCAGCAGCGAGCCGGTGGCCTTCCCCTCGGCACTGATTGACCACTCCAACGTGGTGGCCACCCCGCACGTTGCCGCCAGCACCCACGAAGCACAAGAGCGGGTTGCGGTGGACATCGCCGTGCAGATGGCGGAGTTCTTTGAAGGGCGCGGCGCGCGCGGCGTGGTGAACGCCAATGGAATGGAGGACAGCCTGATGAGCGCGGCCCGCCCGATGATGCACGCCGCACGGCTGCTTGGCGAATTGCTCTCCCAGCTTGGGGGTCCCGATTCGCACACCTTCAACCTGACCGTTCACGGAACCGATGCCACCCAGATTATGCAAGGGTTGGAGGCTGCCCTGCTGGCGGGAATATTGCGCCAACGCCTGAGCGGGGTGGTGAATGAGATCAATGCGGCACGGCTTGCGGCTGATGCCGGAATCACCCTTCAGGCGGTGGGGGAAGGGGAGCATCCACGCTACCAGATGTTGATTTCCGGGACGGTTGAGGGGCTGAACGGCCAGCCGCCACACCATGCTGCGGTGACGCTGTTTGGGCGCAACGATGTTCGGTTGGTGATGGTGGATGGCCTTTGGTTAGATATCGTCCCTTCCGGGGTGATGGTGATGCTGCGCGGTGCCGACCGCCCCGGCGTGCTTGCGGCGATTGGTGGAACCTTTGCCGAACGGAGCATCAACATCAGCGATGTCTCGCTTGGCCGCCGCGATGGGTCCGACGATGCCCTTACCGTCATCCGAATTGATGGCGACCTTCCAGCAGAAACGCTCGCCGAACTCTCCAACATCCCAATGGTTCAGAAAGTTAAGGTGGTGCGGATGCCGTAGCCAGGCTTCCCACTTTGGGATCCCCATCCTGCGCAACGAACATTCCCCGCAGAATCCATTTTTTAGCAATCACACAAACGCAAGTGCAACGCCAACGATCCTCCAACAACGCCCAACCACGGACGCTGAAACCGAACACGTGGGAAAGCTCCCGTTCGCGCAAACCGGTTCCACCCCGCCAACGCCGCGAGTGGACCGCAGAAGAAGATGCGCAACTGAAAAAATGGTATCCCACCAAAGGCTCCACCTACTTGATGGAGCTTCTGGGGCGGCCCCGTGCCAGCATCCAACAACGCGCGCTTCGGCTGAAAGTGAACGGGCCCGGGAAACGCTGGACCTACCGCGAAGATGTCTTCGTGAAGCACAACTACGCCAAGCGAACGGCCGGATATATCGCCGAAAAATTAGGGCGGTCCGAAATGTCGGTGCGCCAGCGGCTGATTACCCTGAAACTCACCAACGCCACATCGCGCCCGTGGACCAAGCAGGAGATTGAGTGGCTGCGGAAGCACTACGGAACCGCCACCTCCGCCGAACTTGCCGCCGAACTTGACCGCACGATTGACGCGGTGGAGATCAAAGCCGGCAGAATTGGCCTCAGCAAAGCCCACCGAAAAATGACCGCGCAGGAACGGAGATGGATCAAAAAGAATTTGGGGGAGATCAGCATGCTGAATATGTCCATCCAGCTAAAGGTTGCGCACTCGCAGGTGCTGAGGGTTGCGCGCGAATTCGGCTATCACCCCCGCCCCAACAACCGCCCATGGACCCCGCAGGAAGATGAGCAACTTCGCCAACTCTATCCCACCACCACCGCCCGCGAGCTGGGCGAACTGCTGGAACGGACCCTTCCGGCGGTGCGGATGCGGCTGGAGAAGTTAGAGCTAACCACCCCGCGCGTGCAGCCACGCCCCTGGGTGAAGGAAGAAGATGCGGTGGTGAAGAAATTCTACGGGAAAAAGACCGCGGCTGAGATCGGCGCGATGATTGACCGAACACAGTTTGCCGTGATTGGCCGGGCCAGGCATCTGAAGGTCTCCAACTCTCGCAGCGACGGCGAGTAGCGCAACAAATCCATCAACTATTTTTTCGGGTGGGGAGGATGCCATGCCTCTGCTGACGAGCTTCAACACCATTGCTGGGATGTTTGCCGGGGTGGTTGCACACTTCGGCACCAGCACCAAGCCAGCGTTCCAACGGAAGGTTGCCGGCAAGTATGCCGACATCACCTACCCGCAGCTTCACCAACAAGTGGAAGCGTTTGCGCTGGCGCTCCGCTCGCTGGGGGTTTCCCGTGGGGACCATATCGGGCTGATGTCGGAAAATCGGCTTGAGTGGGTTGTCACGGATCTGGCCTGCGCCTGCAGCGGCATTGCCGATGTCCCCATCTTCCCAATCCTTACCCCCGCCCAAGTGGAGTATATCTTCAACGATGCGCGGGTGAAAGCGGTGGTTTGCAGCAACCAGCTGCAACTGAACAAGCTGCTGAAAGTGGTGGCGAACATCCCAACGCTCCACCACATCATTGTGATGCAGCCGGAGCTTGCCGCACGCCAGCCGGAGGCCGCCGGGCGGAAGATCATCTCCTTCCAACAAATGCTTGAGGATGGCCAACGGCTTTCCGCCGCGTTGCCGGGCCAGCTGAACAATCTGATTGCGGAGATTGAACCCTCCGATATGCTGACGCTGATCTACACCAGCGGAACCACCGGCCACCCGAAAGGGGTGGTGCTGTCGCACGGGAATTTGGTGGCGAATATCCAGGGGGCAGCGGCGGCATTCCCGGCCATTACCGAATCGGACGTGGTGCTGAGTTACTTGCCCCTTTGCCATTCCTACGAGCGGCTTGGCGGCTACTACACCTGCATGGCGTGCGGGGCCACCATCGCCTTTGCCGACTCGATTGACACGGTCCGCACCAACCTTACCGAAGCCCGCCCAACCTTGATGACCAGCGTGCCGCGCCTGTTCGAGCGGATTAAAGCCGGGGTGGAAAAGCAGGTGGCCGAAGGACCGGAGAAAAACCGCAAGGTGTTCCAATGGGCGTTGGGCGTGGGGATTGAGAAGTTCCGATTGGAGCAAGCGGGGAAGAAGCCGGGAGTGGTGCTGGCCGGCAAGTACGCGCTGGCCGATAAACTGGTGTTTGCAAAAATTCGGGAGAAGATGGGGGGAAGGATTCGGTTCTTTGTCAGCGGCGGGGCCGCGCTTCCCCACAGCGTGGGTGAGTTCTTTTTTGCCGCAGGGCTTCCGGTTGTCGAGGGCTACGGGATGACGGAAGCCTCCCCGGTGATCAGTGCCAACCCGTACACCCGGCCACGGCTGGGAACCGTCGGGAAGCCGCTGCCGAATGTTGAGGTGATGATTGCCAGCGATGGCGAAATCTTAACCCGCGGTCCCCACGTGATGCAAGGCTACTACAACAACCCCGAAGCCACCGCCGAAGCGATTGACCCGCAAGGCTGGCTGCACACCGGCGACATTGGGGTGATGGATGCCGAGGGCTACCTGAAAATCACCGACCGCAAAAAGCACCTTCTGGTAAGCAGTGGCGGCAAGAACATTGCGCCGGGGCCGATTGAGTCCACGCTGCTCCACAGCCCCTTGATTGACCAGATCATGCTGATTGGCGACGACCGCCCCTACCTAACCGCACTGATCGTTCCCGACTTCGACGTGTTGAAGGAGGTGCTGCAATCGCAAGGGATCAACGTTGGAGATATCCACGACATGGCCGTCCGCAAGCAGGTGCTTGATTACGACGCGGCGGTGCTGGCGGTGGAGGCCGACATCAAGCGGCTGCAGCGGGACCTGTCGGCATTCGAGCGGGTGCGCCGTTTTGATCTTCTTGCCGAGCCGTTCACCGTGGAGAACCACCTGCTGACCCCAACGCTGAAAGTCAAGCGGAAGGAGGTGGAGAAGGCCTACGCCCAGCAGATCGAGGCGATGTACCAGGGGATGGAGTTGGATTAGAAAGAACTGCCACGCAAGGGCTTTTCCGCGCCGTGCGGGTGCGTGCCTGTCACGCTAAAAGCTCCATCCATTTCCCCGCGCCGATGGCCCTTTAACGATCGGTAAACCTCTGCGATTTCCCCCGTTTTCCCCTCCTGCTTTTCGGTTTGGAACAGTTGGGCGGCAAGCCTGCCGATCCCCTTTTCGTATGTTTGTTCTTCCTGAAATAGCACTTCAGCAACAACACATACAGTACCTTTCAACATGAGCGTTTTAGTCAACAAAAGCACGAAAGTTCTGGTGCAAGGGATCACCGGAAGCGAGGGGACCTTCCATGCATCGCAGATGCTGGAGTACGGCACCAACGTGGTTGCCGGTGTTACGCCGGGCAAAGGGGGAACGGAGTATCACCCAGCGGAATTTATCCGTGCGGTTCCGGTGTTCAACACCGTTAGCGAGGCCGTTGCCGCCACCGGTGCCAATGCCTCGGTGATCTTTGTTCCGGCTCCGTTTGCTGCCGATGCAATCAAGGAAGCCGCCGACGCCGGGATTCCCCTTGTCATCTGCATCACCGAAGGCATTCCGGTGCAAGATATGGTGATGGTGAAATCGTACCTGAAAGGGAGCAACACACGGCTGATTGGGCCAAACTGCCCGGGCATCATCACCCCCGATGAGTGCAAAATTGGGATCATGCCAGGCTTCATCCACAAGAAAGGAAACGTCGGCCTGGTCTCCCGCTCCGGAACCCTTACCTACGAAGCCGTCAAGCAGCTAACCGATGTTGGCTTGGGCCAAACCACCTGCATCGGCATCGGCGGCGACCCGGTCAACGGGACCTCCTTCCTTGATGCCATCAAGCTCTTCAACGAAGACCCAGAGACCGAGGCGATTATCATGATTGGGGAGATTGGCGGATCGGCCGAAGAGGAAGCGGCGGAGTATATCGGCAAGCACGTGAAGAAGCCGGTGGTTGGGTTCATCGCCGGACGCACCGCGCCTCCGGGCCGCCGGATGGGCCATGCCGGGGCCATCATCTCCGGCGGAAAAGGGACCGCCGATGCCAAGTATGAAGCCATGCAGGCCGCAGGCATCACCACGGTGGACTCCCCGGCCACAATGGGCGCAACGGTGCTGAAGCAGCTGCAAGCCAAAAAAGGGAACAACGCCAAGCCCGCCGCACCAGCGGCCCCCAAAGCCGAGGCCAAACCCGCTGCACCAGCCAAACCCGCTGCAACGAAGCCCGCCGCCGCCGCGCCAGCCGCAGCCAAGCCGGAATCAAAGATTGATGCCGCAGCAAAGGCCGCCCCAGTGAAGGCTGCCCCAGCGGTTGCTTCGGCAAAGAAGGCGATCCCCGCGAAGAAGAAAAATTCTTCGAAAAAATAAATCTGCTAACAAAACGGCCAATTCCTGTGTTAGCATAGTAGCGCAGAGAAGCTCGGGGTCGCTCCGGAAGATCAACGTCCGACGGAGCGCCCCGGTTTCGTAACCAGCCGGATCGTACGCGCTTTTGCTCCGCATAATCATCAGCCCAATTCAATCACGCATTCAACCAAGCCGCCGATGCTCCATTCCCAGCGATTCCTGAAAATTGTAGAAGAGACAAAAGAGCGCGTGGTGGAGATCACCCCAGAAGAAACGTTGGCGATGCAGCAGCGGGGGGAAGCATTCTTGTTGATTGATACCCGTGAGGATAAAGAGTGGGAGGCGGGGCATATCGCCGGGGCCATTCATCTTGGAAAAGGGGTGATTGAGCGGGACATCGAGAAGGCCGCCCCCGATGCCGAAACGCCAATGGTGCTTTACTGCGGCGGCGGTTTCCGCTCGGCCCTTGCTGCCGATGCGTTGCAGCGGATGGGCTACACCAACGTCCGCTCCATGAGCGAAGGGTGGCGCGGCTGGACCACACGGAACTATCCGGTGGAGTAGGCCCCGCAACAGTCCGAACAAATCAAACAATATCCAACACAAACCAGATAACCGAACAGACCACTGTGGAACGCACACTTTGCATTATCAAGCCGGACGCAGTCCGCAAGAACGTGATTGGCCAGATCATCGCCATGATTACTGACGCAGGGTTCAACATCCTGGGATTGAAGATGATCCAGATGTCGGGCAACGATGCCGGACGCTTCTACGAAGTTCACCGCGAACGCCCATTTTATGCAAGCCTTGTCGAGTTCATGTCGGGCGGACCGGTGGTGGTTGTCGCCCTTCAGAAGGAGAACGCCGTTGCCGACTACCGCGCACTGATTGGCGCAACGGACCCCGCCGAAGCTGCCGAAGGAACAATCCGCAAAGTCCACGCGTCAAGCAAAGGGGAGAACGCCGTGCATGGCTCCGATTCGGTGGAAAACGGCCTGCGTGAAATCGGCTTCTTCTTTGCCGAGCGCGAATTGGTGTAAGCCGATGGGGAAGCGGAACTTCGTTGATCGTGGGTTCCCCAGCGTGTGAACCAGCAAGCCGCAACGGAGTTCCCCTTTCCCACCAATCGCTTTTCTTTAACTGATATAACCGACTCCCGATTTTCCCTGACCAGTATGATGACGACCGCAACGATGACCCGCCGCAACCTTCCGCTGCTGCTTCTGCTGGTTGCCGCAGCAATGTTCGCCCAGATGTTCGCCCAGCCAGCAGCTGCGCAAGAAGCCGGAACCGCCAAGCCGGACGCCAAGCCGGAGAAGTTCAGTTTTGGACCTCCGTTGCGGGGGAATGCGGTGTTTGCCTACGAGTTCAGCGAGCGGGTGAAGATGGTGGCGCGCGACACCAAAGGGGAGATACAGGACAGCACCGAACGGAACGTCCGCTACTACGTGACGATGCGCCAGGTCCTGCTGGACAAAAAACAGAAGCTGATGAAGATCGAGACGAACGTTGACTCGATGGTAATTGATTTCAGCAACAAGCTGAGTGGCGATTATATCTACTTCAACACCCAGCAAATGCCGTCGCAGTCGGTGATTCGGCACCGCGAAGTCTTTGCGCCGTCGGTGCTGATCAACCGGATGGTCTCCTTCCAGATTACCCCGTACGGCCAGATCGTAAAAACCACCAGCCCGGCCCTGGACGACGTGAAGGAGCAAGCCAAAACGCCCGGCATTCCCGATGCCGAATTCTCGCGCAGACGCATCGCGCAGGTGTGCAATCCCGAATACTTGGCATGGATGCTGCTGCCGTGGCGCGGGCTGCTTCCGCTGGGCCAAACCGTGGCGATGAACACGCCGATGCAGCAGAAATTCAGCGGAGTGCTGGACCGCCTGACGTTCCAATCCACCGCAACCACAACGTTGCTGAACGATAGCCTGGGCCAGCGGCTGCGGTTCACCGCGCCGATTGCCAGTTCCGCCAAACAAACCGGAACCCTCTCGCTCTTCCCAAAACCGATAGCCATTACCGGGATGAAAGGGAACCTTACTGGCGAGCTGAAGTTGGAGCAAGATGGAGTGGTGTTGGGCGCGTGGATTGGCGCGACCGGAACCGCAACCGCCAACGTGAATGGGGAGAAACTCACGCTCGATATCTCGCACGAGTTCTACGCCAAACAAGTGGGGCTTACTCCATTTTTTGATGAGGTGGAGTAAGGGTTAGAAAGGGTGCTTCCCACAAAAGCAAAACAGAACAGGCGCAGAGTTCAACACGGAACTCTGCGCCTGTTGTTTTTTCGGTGCGTGAAGCAAAGCAACGGAATGCAAGGGTGGCCGCCACCCCGACTTCGTCGGGCTGGCTACCGTAAGGGTAGCCGTCCCGACCTCCGTCGGGATTGATAAAAGGTCTTTAGCCTTCGGTGTGATCTTCGGTGTTTGGTTACTGGGCTCCGATAAAGATCGGAGCCGTTACCCCGACTTCGTCGGGATTGATAGAAGGGGTAGCCGTCCCGACCTCCGTCGGGATTGATAGAAGGGGTAGCCGAAGGTCTTTAGCCTTCGGCTACAAGCAAAACAACGGAATGCAAGGGTGGCCGCCACCGTAGTATTGGCAGGCTAAAGACCTGCCGCTACCCTGACTTCGTCGGGACAGCCACTGCAAAGGTAGCCCCCCGACCTCCGTCGGGATTGATAAAAGGTCTTTAGCCTTCGGTGTGAAGCAACGGAACGCAAGGGTGGTCGCCACCGTAGTATTGGCAGGCTAAAGACCTGCCGCTACCCCGACTTCGTCGGGATTGATAGGTAGCCGTCCCGACCTCCGTCGGGATTGATAAAAGGTCTTTAGCTTTCGGCTACAAGCAAAACAACGGAATGCAAGGGTGGCCGCCACCGTGGTATTGGCAGGCTAAAGACCTGCCGCTACCCCGACTTCGTCGGGACAGCCACTGCAAAGGTAGCCCCCCGACCTCCGTCGGGATTGATAAAAGGTCTTTAGCCTTCGGTGTGAAGCAACGGAACGCAAGGGTGGTCGCCACCGTAGTATTGGCAGGCTAAAGACCTGCCGCTACCCCGACTTCGTCGGGATTGATAGAAGGGGGAGCCGCCCCGACCTCCGTCGGGATTGATAGAAGGGGTAGCCGAAGGTCTTTAGCCTTCGGCTACAAGCAAAACAACGGAATGCAAGGGTGGCCGCCACCGTAGTATTGGCAGGCTAAAGACCTGCCGCTACCCCGACTTCGTCGCGGAGCCGCTACCATGCTTTTTTCCGTGCGGCCACAAGCATCACAAGGCTTGCCACCACAACGGTGTACATGGTTCCGGCAACGCCGCTGCGAAGGAAGAAGGACCAGAGCGAAAGGTCGGTTGGCTGAACGTAAAAGAAATCGAAGATGAGGTTATGGATGGCTGCGCCGAACGCAACAATCAGAAGGAACCGGAAGGTCCCAATGGATTGCTGCAGGCTTAGCTGTTCGTTGTAGAAGTGGCCAATCACAAACCCCGCCACCACCTTTGCCAGCGCGTTCGTTCCGGTGATGTTGCTGCTGATGACATCGAACGCCAAGCCAAGCATGAACGCGGCAATGATCCCAATAAACTGCCCTTCGCGCAGGGCAATCACGGCAATCAGGATCACCAGAAGATCGGGGGCAACCCCCTGCACGGTGATGTAGCCCAGATTAAGCTGCACCAACAACAACAGCAACCCGCTGATGGTGTACCAGATCAGATTTGAGTAGGTGGTGGGCATTGTTGTCAGTCCTTTCCTCCCTCGGTCCGCTGTTGCTCCCCCTCAAGAAACGATTGCTCCAATTTCAGCCGTGCTTCGTCGGGGCTGTGGAGCACCACAAACGCTTCCTCCAGCGTTGCGAAGTTGGCGGCTGGCTCAATGATAATGCGGTCGAACAGCGTCCCTTGCTCCTCCTGAACATCGGTGATTACGCCAATGGAGATGTTCTCCGGGAAGTAGATGGATTGGCTGGAGGTGACAACGGTGTCCCCCTTTTTTTGCTTCAGCGCGGTGGGGACGTATTTCATCACCATCACCCCGTTCGGCTCCCACGTCACAATCCCTTCGTTGCGGCTTCCCAGCATTCGCCCGGGGACTTGGGTGTCCACATTCACCAGCAATTGGACGATGGAGTAGCGGTCGTTCAGGCCAACAATTCTTCCCACCAATCCCCGCTCGGTCATCACCGGCATTCCTTCTTTCACCCCGTCGCGGGTCCCAACGTTCAGCGTTGCGGTGTTGCGAAGTTGGATGATGGTTTTCCCCACCACTTCGGCTGCCAGCAGTTTCATGGGGGATTTCTCTTTGAATTCCAGCATCGCCTTGAACTTCTCGGCCTTCACCGCTTCCTCGCGAAGCTGCATTGCTTGCGCGGAAAGGTCCTTGTTCAGTTGGCGCAGCGCGTGGTTTTCGCTTTCCAACGCAAAGGGGTTGGGAACCCAGCTGAAGGCTTCTTGCACCGAAGCCACAATCCCCACCGAAATGGTGCGGAAAGAACGGAGCTGCTGGTTACTGCTGGCGGAGATCAGGATCAGGGAAATGGTGATAAGCAGCAGCGTCAGCGCGTGTTCCTTGTAGCGAAGAAGTAGGTCAGCCAAACGCCGCATGAGTGCTGTTCAACGATGACGTGATTGTGTGTGTGTGCGCGTGACGATGAGACGAAAAACAAGCAATGCCCAAAGAGAAAGCAGGGAGCAATCAAACAGCTTGAACAATCGAAGGCCGGACGCTTTGCTTGGGGGCAGGGGGCAAACTCTGCAGATCAATAACGGCGGCTTTTGATTAACACTTGCGAGTAGTGATTCAAATTCTCCAGCACCTTCCCCGTGCCGCGAACAACGGCGGTTAAAGGGTCGTCGGCAACGAACACCGGAAGGGATGTTTCGCGGCGAAGGCGTTCGTCAAGGCCGCGAAGCAGCGCGCCGCCGCCGGTCAGCATAATCCCGCGGTCCAGAATGTCGGCAGAAAGCTCCGGCGGGGTATGCTCCAGCGAGAGTTTGACGGCATCCACAATCGCCATAATCGGCTCGCTCAAGGCTTCGCGGATTTCGGCACTGGTGACGGTGGTCATCCGGGGAACGCCGGCCACAAGGTCGCGCCCTTTCACCTCAATCTGGATTTCTTCCTCCATCGGCATTGCTGTCCCAACCTCATGCTTGATTGCCTCGGCAGTGCGTTCGCCAATCAAGATGTTGTGGTTTTTCTTGAAGAACTGGACGATGGCGTTGGTCATTTCATCGCCGGCAATGCGGATGGATTCATCGTTGACGATGCCGCTAAGGGCAATCACCGCAATCTCGGTGGTGCCGCCGCCGATGTCAATAATCATGTTTCCAACCGGGGCCTCAACGTCCAGCCCAATGCCGATTGCTGCGGCCATTGGCTCGGCAATCAGGTGGACCTCTTTCGCGCCGGCGTGTTCGGCGCTGTCGCGGACGGCGCGCTTCTCCACCTCGGTAATTCCCGATGGAACGCAAACCACAATCCGGCGAGCGGGCTGCCACGACGGCGAAATTTTGCGGATGAATGCGCGCAGCATCCCCTCGGCAATTTCAAAGTCGGCAATCACCCCATCCTTCAGCGGACGGATGGTCTTGATATCCTTGTGCGTCTTGCCGATCATCGCCTGTGCCTCGCGGCCAATGGCCACGATTTTCTTGGTGGTACGGTCGAACGCAACAATGGAAGGTTCATTTAGGACGATGCCTTTCCCCTTCATCCAGATAAGGGTATTGGCTGTGCCTAAGTCTATTGCAATGTCGTTGGATAAAACGCCAAACACGGAAGAGGATTCAATCAGGAGTTGGGAAAAGAAGCAAGCGATTCCCGTTGAACGTGGGAATCGCTGCCGAAAGCGCCGCAAATATGGCCAATCCAAAAGGGCTTTCCAAGCAGGGAATTCCTTTTGCACAACTTTTGTGCATTCTGGCACCGAAAGTGAGCGGATGAACGCCAAATTTCTGCGGCAAAACAGCCTTGCCACCCGCAGCATGATCTTCAGGTGGGCGCATGCGCACCGCAATCGGAGGCAAACTCAGAAGAAAGGGAAAAGAAAGAGAGATAGGGGATTTACGATTGCCCGCTGGCTTCCAGAATCCGCCGCAACCGCAGCCGCGCCCGCCCTTCGGTGGCGTAGGCTGCGCGCTCGGCTGGGATCTGCCGATACGCCTTGTGCATCCGCTGGCCGATCGTTCCGCCGCCGCGCCGGAAGCCGAACCGGAGCATTCCCCACAGATACGCCAGCCCGTAGCAAGGGTAAAACAGAACCTGGGCGCGTTGCTGGCGCACGTGAACCGCTTCGTGCAACACCAGCAGCAACAGCGATTGCGGGTTGGCGGCTGCCATTCCTTCCATCAGATAGACCTTCTTGAACAGGGTAATCCCCACCATCCCTTGCCGGTGCACGCCAAAGGGAAGGGTGGGGCGGAAGATGACCGGGAAATCCAGGGGGATGCCCCGGAAAAGTTGCTCCATTTCCCCGGGCGGCAACGCCAGCCGTGCGGCCAGCGTGCGGACCAACGCTTCGGCAATCACAGCGTGCCGCACAACCGGTCCCCCGCGTCGCCAAGCCCGGGGACGATGTAGCCGATCTCGTTCAATCGCTCATCCACTGCGGCAACGTGAATTTGGAGGTTCGGGAATTCTGAGAGGGTGGCTTCAATCCCCTCCGGCGCGGCGATAATGGAAAGAAGGGAGCAGGAGCCGGCCCGCTCAATCGGAAGGGTGCGCATTGCCGCACGGGCGCTTCCTCCGGTGGCCAGCATCGGGTCCAGCAGGAACAGGTGGGCGTTGGTGATGTCGCTGACGTTGCGGTAGTATTCGTATGGCTCAAGGGTTTCTTCGTCCCGTTTCATCCCAATAAATCCGGTGACGGCATCGGGAACAACGTCCAGGAATCCATCCAACATCCCCAACCCTGCGCGAAGGATCGGCGCGGCAATCACCGAATCGCGCAGCTGCGCACCGGCGGTGGTTGCCAGCGGCGTTTCCACGCTTACCGGAACCAGCGGAAGGCGTTGCGTTGCTTGGAATGCAAGCCCGCGAGCAATGGTGCGAACATGGGCGCGGAACTCCACCGCCGAAGTGTGCCTATCGCGCAGCACCGTCATGGCGCGGGCAATAATGCTGTGGTCAAGAAGATGAACGTTTGGATGCATGGCAACGGCTTGTTGAAATTACGGCAACGGCAAAAGTACACGATTTTTTCCGGCGATTGACAGCAGAGTTTAGGGTGGAAAAATGGCCATGAAATTCTATTGCGATCGCTATATCGGCCATGTATCTTTGCTGTAGGAGGTACAAGGCAAGTGGTGTGAATTTTGTTCCTCTATGATTAGTAGCTAATGGGAATGTGCCTCTCAAGGCAGAACTGAGTGTAGAAGCAGCATATGGAAGCCTACCCCTTGTATAACGGGAACGCCAAGACATCTTGCATTTTCTGAATTGTTGATTTGCGCCGGGTTATTCAATAACCCTGTGGATGTTATCTACAACCTAATCCTTACCGTACGATGACAACCTTACGCTACTGCAAAAATTTAGCCTCCTTTTTTATAGGAATGGCCTGTGCACTCCTTTATGGCTGTAGCTCAACAACTGTAGAACCATTAATAAGTTTCCATTCCATTCAGCAGTATGATGATGGAACAGAAATAATCGCCGTCACCACACACTTGAACAATGATTCCATTGTTTTTGGTCAAAGCCGACTTCGAGAATCCATATTCAAGTACGTTGGCCGAAATGGGGACTCGCTACAACTGAGGTTGTGGTATCCACCGGAGGGGCAATATGATCCACAACAATTAATGCTTTTCATCCCTGGGTATGGTGCCAGCAGTTTAACAATGTTCCCAATGGGTCTCGCATCTACTCGAAGGAATATCGTTACTGGCATTGTCACCCTTCGAGGGTCTGGTCTCAATGCTCGCCATAATCCTACATTTGGATTACAAGAACACGAAGACGTAGTGGATGCAATTAGAGCATTACAGCGTACGATGCAGCCTCGTTTGAAAGTCGCAATATTTGGCGTTTCTCTGGGAGGTGTTGTTGCGGTTAATGCGGCTGCTGAGGATTCTCATGCTGAGGATCCCCATATTGTTGGAATTGCTTTGGAGGGACTTCCCTGGGATTTACAGCAGGCAGCTTCCCGTGCGCTAAGCGGTCGCGAGCTTGCAATTGTTGAGTATGTCTTACAGGGGCGTGAGGCTTTTGTTGATAGCCTCTCTCCAAAACGCTCTATTCCTCGCCTCAATGCAGCAATTCCATTGCTGGCACAATGGGGAGGCAAGGACGAAGTAGTGACAACTGAAGATCAGAAATTATTACGTGAAGCATTAATAAAAGTCAATCCAACAATTACGATCCACTCAATAGATTCCGCCGGACATACAATGCGTTTGGGGTGGCCACTTCCGCAACAACAAGCAGTAGCAATCAACGAAGAAATCATAACAACCCTGCAACAAGCACTTAGCAAGTGACCGGGGGGGGGATATACTCAATACACAGTGGTTTGCGAAAATCAGACCGAAAGGTGAAGGCCTTCGACTACCGACAACCCGAGCACCTTACGGTAATTTCCGATACTTTGAAATGCTCCCTAGGGCAAACAGGAACAGTTCTCTGGCACACAACATTTTTTACGGAGGAATGCAATGCTAAAAGATTGCTGGCTATATAAAAAAACGAGGATGATTGCTGTCATCGCTACAGCTATTTTTCTTGCTTCTAATACCGCTTATCCACAATCCAATACTGCTATGGAAAAAGATAGCGCAAAGGATCTGCTGTATCATGCACGCAATTCATGTTTAAGCGTGCGCACCGCTAAGTATTACGTGCATTCTTATAGAAGCAACCCAGACGGCAAGCCAGCTATTCATAGTGGTAATGTGCTGCTATACCGAGATAGCACAAACAATCCATTAGGTTGGAAAGTTCGCTTTGAAGCGGATAACGGTATCATATACTGTTATACAGGAGAAGAGGTAAAAGTTTTAGATCCAAAGTCTAAAAGGTTTATCACCGTAGATGCTGCGCAAGGAGCAGATAAGATGATTAAGGGAGGTGTGATTTCGGGGTTGATCTTTAACGTGCTAACCGATACTGCTATGTGGGAGAATATCATTCATCTATCGAATGATGTTTCCTTAGAGGAAGACCAGAAGATGGAAAGCATTTTGTGTAAAGTGATAAAAGTCAGTTTTCCTGATACAGAACTATTTAGCCAATTAACAACTCGACTATGTATAGACCCAAATAGCTTTCTTGTACACAAGAAAATCAATCATTCAGTATATAATAGACCTCTTTCAAAAGTCTAGATTACGGGTTATGTTTGGGGTCAACCAACATAAGGAAGAAGGATGCAATACGCAGAGATTCGTGATCGTTCACCGGAACAATTTCGACGCTTAACGGGTGTGTTGCCGACAACCTTCGAGGCAATGCTCAAGGTCATTCGTGCAGCACGGCGAGAGTTTGGTCGCCCACCGAAACTGGTGTTGGCCGATCAGCTGTTGTTGACGCTGCTGTATTGGCGGGAGTATCGAGCGCAATATCACCTTGCAGCGGATTTTGGGATCAGCGAACCGACCTGCAGCCGGATCATTCGGCGAGTGGAGGATGAACTCAGCCAGAGCAAAGAGTTTCAATTGCCGAAGCGTCCGCAACCGCGAGGCGGGGACATAGAATTTGCCGTGATCGTGATAGATGCGACAGAAAGCCCGATTGAACGGCCCAAAAAAAGCAAAGGGAGTACTACAGCGGCAAGCGTGGATGCCACACGATCAAGACGCAGGTAGCCATGGCGTTGGGGAGTCGTCGGATACTCAAGACAGAGTTTGGGGTTGGTAGCCAGCATGATTTCGCGTTATTGAAGCAGTGTGTGGGTCGTGGGTATGGGCGATTGTTGGGGAGTGGGAATCGTTGGATAGCGGATTTGGGATATCTGGGCTTATCGAAGATTCAGAGCAACGTGTGGTTGCCGCACAAGCGGCGGAAGGGGGTGGAATTAGGAGATTGGGAGAAGGGAGAGAATCGTGAGCACTCGCGGAAGCGGATCGTGATTGAGCATGTGTTTGGTCGGTTAAAGGTGTTCAAGATCATAGCGGAGAAATATCGAAATCGTCGCAAGCGATTTGATATGAGATTCAACCTCATCGCCGCCATCCATAATTTCGAACTCCCTTGAAAGCTACTTTTGAAAGAGGTCTAATGATGTTGAATTACTCGACACGTTGTCTTTTTCTAGAATAGAGATAAACAAGCCCTTACCCGCTGATGCATTTACGTTAGAAAAACCTGATGGCTATGCAGCGCAAGCGATTACAAGACCAGCCTCTAAAGACGAATCACTACCAATTGGAAGCCCTGCTCCTGAGTGGCACTTGTTTAATGAACAAGGAGAAGAGGTTTCCAGCAAGAGTTTACGGGGCAAAGTGGTTTTATTAGATTTTTGGTATAGCACCTGTGGACCTTGTGTAAAATCCATGCCAGTAATACAAAGAATTCATGAGAAGTATAAAAACAATGGAGTTGTAGTTGTTGGTATGAATAGCAAAGAAAAGAAAGCTGCTAATGCTGTTAATTTTATGAACAAAAACAACTACACCTACACACTCGCCCTCCAAGCTGACAGCGTCGCCAGCGCATTCGGCGTGGATTCTTACCCGACCACATATATCATAGATGCTGAGGGAAAAATTATACATAAAGAAATAGGGTTCGGCGACGAAACAGAAGAAAAGATCAATGAAATAATGGATAGGATTTTGCAGAAATAAGCGATGTAAGTAATCGGCAGTGCTCATGTGAAGTGAATTGCAAAATGCCAAAACGCTTGATTGCGCTGCAAAATCCACAGATTAAAAACCTGTGACCAATCCTGATAAAGATCGAGGCTGATATTGAGTAATTGAGCACCTTGCCCCAATTCCCGACACTTTGGAATGTGTCTTTTCAATCATAATCTCAATAACTAGACCACAAAACCATGAAACACCCTTCCTTCTCTATCGGCCAATTAATAGCGGTGGCTTTTCTCTGCGTGCTTCCAGCGTATGCTCAAACCGATTGGAAAATTGTTGATTCTGTATTTGGTAGAAACTACTCCGATTTATCATGTGCATCAAATGACGATTGTATGTTTGTCGGTTCTATACAAGATGATTTTGCAAACTATAATTTTCGCTCAATAGTTCACCACACAACCGATGGTGGAAAAAGTTGGCAGATTGTTTTGCGGGATTCTGTACAATGGCCGCCGAACCCTCATCTACCACTGGAGTACCACTTTATTGCCCATCCAACCACAAACCTTTGTATTGTTGCTGCCGACAGCGGAGCAATTATGCGGTCGGATGATGCAGGGAAAACGTGGGATAGAATCAACATGGCAGATTCTACAAGGAAATTTGTTGAAATAGATATGCCTACGGAAGAATTTGGAGTGATAGCTCAATTGCCACGAAGCATATTCCTAACAGTAGATCAAGGGCTGACGTGGAAAAAACTTGTTATGCCAGATACTGTTGATGATTTAGTTATCAGTGATGTTGCTTCGCCTAAGCCGGGCATAATTATCGCTAAATACAGTAATGCACCTCAAATAATTCTTACGGTAATTAGTTACGACTCTGGGCAAACTTGGCAAGTATATCCTGGGACCTTAGATGCAGGAAGATTTTATTTCTACAATGAGCTGAAAGGGTGGGCTTGTGGTATTCAGCTTGATTCTGCCACCAGTATTCAGGGGGAAGATGTGATCTATGGCACCACGGATGGTGGTAAAACATGGAAAGAGCAGCTGAGAAAAAGGATACAGCCGAATTATGGAATCTATGACTTCGATTTTCTTGACGAAGAAAATGGGATAGCCGTTGGAGCCGGTGGAAAAATTCTGCGCACCACCAATGGCGGAGAAGAATGGGTGCAAGAAACAATTCCAATACCAATAGCTCAATTCCCCAGCCTTGTTGGTGTTCATTTTAAATCGCCGAATAAAGCCTTAACCGCCACATGGACCGGGATTATTCTGGAGTGGCAGCCAGGGGTTGCTTCTGCCGAAGAAGAATATCGGGTATCCTCGTCGGTGCAACTCTCACCGAACCCTGCCTGCAACCAACTGACTGTTAGCGTAGAATTGCCGCAGGAAACATTGATGGAGGCTGCATTGTATGACGTGATAGGGCAGAAAGTCTGCACGATTGCCCAACCCCACTATGGTAGCGCAGGCAGGCACACAATTTCCGCTTCGGTTGCGGAGTTGCCGGCTGGGGTGTATTATTGCCAACTGCTTCTTGGGAGCCAGAAGATTATTCGGCCACTGGTGATTGCCCGATAGATCAACGAAGCATCAGCCCGGAGAAATCCGGGCTGATGTTGCATGGAGTTTGCGGGTGTTGTTTGGCACTTCCACCCGTATCTCCCTCTCCCCGTATATTCGCCGCCATGCGTGAAATTCCTTTGGGATACCAGTTTACCATGCGGGTGCGTGTCACCGGCGCAATGACCGCCACGTTCTTTGGTTCCACAATCCACCGGGTCTATGCCACCTTTGCCTTGATTGAGCACGCCGAGTATGCCTCGCGCCAAGCAATCCTCCCGTTCCTCGATCCGGAAGATGATGCCGTTGGCGCGGCGGTGACGGTGGAGCATTCCGCCCCGGCAATTGTTGGCGACGTGGTGACCGTCACCGCAACCGTTGCCCAGGTTGAGGGGCGCACCATCCTTTGCCGGTTTGCCGTGGCCAACGGGGACCAACTGCTGGCCACCGGAACCCAAACCCAACGAGTGGTCGGCAAGGCGCGGCTGAAGCAGAAAATCGCGGAGTTATACCAGCGAAGCGAGGGGAGAGAAGATGCGGCAGAAGCGGACACTCCATAACCACCACCTTGCTCACAGAACCAGTGCCCATTCTTACCATCATCTTGCTTTGCATCGCTGCGGTGCTTCCTGTCCTTGGGTTTATCCTGATGCTCGGCTTTGCCCGCAAAGGGGAGACGCTTCCCGAACGCCGCTGGCGAAAACGTCACGGGCTGCTGTTTTGGGTGCTGATCCCGGCACTGCTTGGGGCTGGCATCGTGCTTGGCATCCTTGAGTTCCTGCCCGATCTCTCCACCAAACTTTCTGTCCTGCTGCTGGGGGTTACGACGGCAACGGGAATGGCACTCCAACGGCGGCATGAGGAGAAGAGGGGAGGGGTGTAGATGTGCCCTCAAGCCACGCACGGCTTCTCAAAAAATTCTCCCGAAGCATTCCCCGGCCATCCCGAGGAAGGCGGGGTAGCGGCCCCGATCTTTATCGGGGCCGAGTCAGATGCCGCCGAAGGCTAAAGACCTTTTATCAATCCCGACGGATGTCGGGGCGGCTACCTCTCCGTCAGCTGCTCTGGCGTTGCTTGTGGAGGAAGTCACGGAGAGGGGGTTGGAGGGTGAGGTTGAGTAGGGGCGGGCGGAGGGGGCAAGTTGGCTTCCTCTATCTCTCCCCCCCATTTAAGAACCTTTTAGGAACATGGATGATGTTGGATCCAAGCTGAAAATCGGCGCTTGAACGAAGCCTGCCAGCATGGGTGAAGTTGGGCGGCTCGGGAAGAAAATCCTCTTCCGGCTGGAATCCTGCTAACGGATGGAACCAGCAACCCGTTACCAACTATCGCCCAATGCTGATGCTTTGATGTTGCAGCCGATTCCTGCCAAACTATGCTAACCGTCCACGAACCGATGACCACGATGAAACGCTTCTCCCGCTGTGTTGGCTGCGGAGCCGTCAACGATGCCAATTCCCCCCTCTGTTACCTTTGCGGAAGCACCTCGCTGCTAACAACCTGCCCGCTGTGCGATGCCCCTTTGGACAACCCATTGCACACCATCTGCCCATCCTGCGGCATGGCCTATGCCCGCTCCATTTGCTTGCGTCGGCCACACAATCTTCCAGGAACTTCATCGCAAGGGTAGCAAGGGAATCGTGGCAATGGGCGGTCCGCCATTTCCGATCGCCCAGTCCACGGGCCGCCACCTTTCCGAACGACCGATTCTCCCACGATTCCTTCCCTTCCTCAATCCATTTTTTTCTCGTTTCTTTCCGGCGTGATGATGTCGCCTAAAATTCGAGAGTTTATCAACCGGGGCATTATGCCGCTGGTGGGGCGCGAGCGCGAGCAGCGCACCCTGCTGGATGCATTTGCCATGTTGCTGGAGGGGGAACCGCGCGCAATCTGGATGACAGGAATTGCCGGCGTTGGCAAAAGCCGATTGCTGGATGAACTGAAACACCACGCCCGCGACCACGCCGCGCGCGCCCTTGTGGTTCATGCAAAATGGTACGAAGGGGAGGCCGTGGAGCTTGGCCCGCTTAGCAACGCGCTTGAGGTTCTTCGCCCCGCGATTGCTGCCCCCCTTGCTGCCCGCATCTACCGCGATGGAGCAATCGCCACCGTTGACGCTGCCGTGGAAGCGGTGCAGATTGCCTCGCGCCGGTATCCCGTGGTGATGATTCTGGATGATCTTCACTATCTGAGCGGATCGTCCGAATTGATCCGCTTTGTGGGGGCGTTGGAGGAAATCCCACTGCTGCTGGTGGTGACAACACGCCCGGTGGAAAACCCTGCGCTTCGGGCGTTCCGTTCGGCGTTGGTGGGGTCGCTGCCGCCGATGGAGTTAGAGCTTGGCTCCCTTGATGGGGCCGCGATTGCCGAGGCCTCCGTCGCGCTGTTTGGCCAGGCCCCACCCGCCGAAATGCTTGGCCAGCTGGCGGATCTTTCCGGAGGATTGCCCCTTGCCTTGCGTGAGGTTTTTCGGGAGCTGATGGCTGCCGACCACATCGCCCAATCCCCCAACGGCGACGCTTGGGGCTGGCAGACCCCTTTCCTCCCCGATGAAGAACTCCGCCAAATTGGCGATCGCGTCCACGGTTTTTCTGGCAGGCTTGCTTCGCTTCCCCCGCACGAGCGGGCGATGCTGGTGCTGGCGGCCTCGTTGGGCGAGCAGTTCAACCGCGAACTGCTGCGCCAGCTTGCCGAACGCACCGTTGGTTGGGATGACCATGATTTCGAGCGGCTGATTCTGGGGGGATTCATTGCCGTGGCCACCCCCTCCATCCGTATCGGCGCGCAGGAAACTGAGGGGCGCGTCTGCTACGCCTTCCAGCACACCCTTCTTTGGAAAGCCGCTGCCGCGCTCAATCCCCCAGGGCTTCCATCCCCGGGGGACATTGCAACTGCAACGCTTTCCATCCTGACCACCGGAGCCGGAGAATTGTACGGCGTGCTGCCGTTGGAGGGGGCGCACGTTGGGGGATTTGGCGAAGAAGAGCTTCGGCGGTTGTTCCATTGGCTGGTGGCGGTAGGGCGGAAGCTCTCCCCAATCTATGCCGAAACCTACGTCGCGCTTTGCCGGGCCGTGCTGGAACCGTGTCGGATTCCAGAGGTGGCCAGCCGGGCCGAACAGCGGATGGCGGAAGAATATCTGGCCGCGCTTTCGGCCTACGGCGAGCGGCTGTACGTCACCGGCGCGCGCGAGCCGCTGCAGGAGGTTGCCGCCCAGATTGCGGGGATGCTGGACCGGATGAAATCGAATCCCCCCGCCACCGCCCCCGAACGGGTTGTTCGGTTGGATGCTGCCGTGGTCGTTTGGCGCGATGCCATGTTGGCCGGGGACCCCAGCCGCGCCAAAGGATTCTTGGATGAACTGCTGACGGTGCTTCCCCCCCCGTCCCAACAAACCGACCGCGAGCTTCGTGGCGCTGCCGAGGCGATTCGGCTGCTGGCCAGCTACTCCTTTGCTCGTGGTGAGTTCGCGGAAATGTCCGCCATGACCGCACCCTACATCGCCGAGCTGGACCGCGTCCGCCCCGAAACCCTGAACGCCCTGATGAAGGTCCTGCTGTACGCCATGATGGGAGCGCGGCGAATGGAAGAAGCGTGGCAGATGGTGGAGGCCGGGCTGCGGCTCCGTCGCGAGGCGGATTTGTTCACCGAGTATGAGTTGCTGTTGCACGCGGCCAACTACTGGCAGCGGGTGGGCCAGCTTCAGAAAGTGCGCCAGCACGCCACCGAGCTGCGCGCCCTTGTGGACCGGTTCCCGGCCTACCGGAATCTTAGCACCAACTACTTCCACCTTCCCTACGTTGCCGCTGCAAACGGGGAGGTGGAGGAGCTTGAGCGGCTGGAAACCGCGTTCACGGCCACGCCCCCGCCGGCCCGTTCATCGGTGGTGCAAACCGCCATTGCCCAGATTAAATTTCTGGATGCTTGGAGCCTTCTGGGAATGGCCAGCCGAGCATTGGCCACGGCGGGGAAACTTCAGCTTTCGTTGCTTTCGCCGTTGCAGCAGCTGCAGGTGACCGAGAAGGTGGTCCGCGCCCACATTGATGCCGGCAACGCTCCGGCGGCAAGCCAAGCCGTGCAGGCGTTGAACGATTTGGCCGAGCAAGTTGGCGGCGATTACTCCACCCCCAACACCATCTCATGGCAACGCCTGCTGACGCTTCGGGTGCTGGCCGAAGGGATTGGCCAGAAGGAGCCAGAGCGATTGCGCGGAATGATTATGGAGATGGAGGCCCAGCAGATTGAAGATGGAGATGCCTTCCGGGCGGCGCAGATAGTGCTGCGCGCTGCCGAGCAAGTGCCGGAACGGAAGCGGGAGTTTAACGAAGCCGGATACCATGCCATTGAGCTTGCCGCCGCGCGTGCAAAAACCGAACAAGCAACTGGGCTGGCCCATTACCAGTTGGATCGCCTATCCGAGCTGCTTCCAAAAACCCGGTTGGCAAAATTCCGCCAGTTGATTGGCCCCGATCCCCGGTCCACCGCGCAGCAGGAAGAGCCGGAGCGGGGAAGCGAGGCGGCCCCGCCAGCAGCCGGGCTGGTTGCCGGTCCGATTTTGCGAACCTTCGGGGCGCTGCGAATCGAGGGGGCGGGGGAGACCTCCGCAAAAATTGAATCCAAAACCCGGACGATGGTGGCGGTCCTGGTGACGGCCCGAATGGGGGGGACCCGCTCAATCGGCGAGCTTACCCGCGACCGCCTGGCCGATCTTCTCTGGCCCGATATGTCGCTGGAACGGGCGGTGAACAACCTTCACGTCACCCTTAGCTATGCTCGGCGATTTTTGGGTGGGGCTTCCACAATTTTGCAGCAGGATGGAGTTTATCTGCTTGGCGACGATGTGCTGATTGATGCCGTCGAGTTTCGGGAGTGCATCGTGAAAGGGAACCGATTGTATGCCGAAGGGGTGTACTTTGGGGCAGCCGTGGCCTACCGCCGGGCGATTGATTTCGCTTCGGCAGATTTTCTGGAGGGGATGTACGCCGAATGGATTGACACCATGCGCGAGACCCTGCGCGGCGAGCTGGCAACGGCTCTTGAGCGGCTGATTGCCATCGAGCTTGATCGGGAAAATTTCGTGGCGGTCCCTGCCTTGGCCGAACGCCTGCTGACGCTTGATGATCTTCACGACGGAGCCTACGAGGCGTTGATCCGCTCGGCGGCGGCGCGTGGTGCACGCCGCGAGGCCTTCAGTTATTTCCAACGCTACGAAGCCGCGTTGGACACCTACGGAGCCGGCCCCACCCGCCGAATCACCGAACTGATGAATAAAGTCCGCGCCGGAGACTCTTGAAATCAGGAAAGCCGAGTGCCGTTTTTTTGCCCGATGTGGCGGTTTTAAGCATCTTCTAAGAATAAGCGATAGCATGATGCCTGTTCATCAATCTGTCCAAAAGGGAAACAAGCATGACCAGCAAGAATCATAGACTATTTCAGCAGAAAATCTTCCTTCAATGGGGGATTGTGGGGGTGATCCTGTTTGTGGCGGGTGGGGCTATTTGCCACGGGCAGGGGCTTCAGGGGGAGACCGTCAACAACGGCGGGGGGGAGCAGTCGGGAACGTTCGGGCAACTTCAATCCTCAATCGGCGAGCCACTCTCCGGCGACAGCGTTGGCGTAACGCCGGACGAAACCGCATGGACCGGCTTCTGGCATATCAGCGTTGATGGCGGCACGGCGGGCGTTCGGGAGGAGTTCACCGTTGGCGGGGTGGGCGGTGCTGCCGCGCCAATCGCCGCCTATCCGATTCCGTTCCGCTCCCAACTGAACGTCACCGTGACGCTGAAGCGTGCGGCCACCATCCGCCTTGTTGTGTACGATGAGAACGGCAGCATGGTGGAGCAGTTGGCTTCCGGCCGCCGCGCCGCCGGAACCTTGCGTGCGCTTTGGGACCCTGAGCGCGTCAGTGCCGGAACATACTTCATCCGATTGGAGCTTGATGGGGTCCAGGTGGGAGTTCAGCAAGTGCAGAAAACGGAGAACTAAACACCGCAACGCCGCAGTTTCGCCGCGAAATTCGAATGGGGCAATCCCCCCGATGCACGCACAACAACCGACAAATGATTAACCCAATTATCCATATGAACACGCAACGACTTTTGGGATGCTGCACTTTTCTGCTGCTGGCGATTACGGTGGCAACGCAGGCGCAGACCCCGCGAACCATCAACTATCAGGGGCGGGCCAAGGACCAAGCTGGCTACTTGAACGGCACAAAGGCAATCACCCTGAAAATTTACGGGGAAGCGTCCGGCGGGGGGGCATTGTTCACCGAAACGCAATCGGTCAATTTCTCCAACGGGATTTACACGGTGGTGATTGGCGGCGCAACCCCGGGCGGAATTCCCGCCACGGTGGATTTCGGCAAACCCTACTGGTTGGGGGTGGCGATTGAGGGCTTCAACAACGGCCAAGAGATCACGCCACGGCTGCAATTCCATTCGGCAGCTTCCAGCATCCGCGCAATCGTTGCCGACACAGCAAACCGCGCTGCCAACGCAGTCAACGCCCAGCAAGCAGCGAAGTCCGCCACCGCCGATTTTGCCACCCAAGCCGATTCCGCCAACAAAGCTGCTGTTGCAACAACTGCCGATAGTGCCAGGGTTGCCCGGGAAGCCACAATCGCCAACGATCTGCGCGCCCCAGCCACCATCTCCGCCACCCCAAAGGATAGCGAACCGGTGCTAACCGTTGTCAGCTTGGAAGCAAAAACCGGCGTTGGCCTTGTTGCCGGCGGCGACCGCTACGCGATTATCAGCAGCGGGGTGGACAGCACCCGCGAACATTACGTTGCCGGCGGCAGTGCCGGCGCAACTGGCACGCCAGCCGCTGGCGGATACTACCGCGACAACGCCCCAATCGCCTGGGGCTTGGTGGATGCCGACGGGGCAATCCTCAGCGATTTTGGGATACTTCGCGTCAACGCTGCCGGGACAGGGATTTACGAGGTGACGCTCAACAACTCCGTCAGCACCGTTCCGGTAAAAGGTGGGGTTGTTCCGGCGATGTCCGTTGCCATTTCTATCGAGGCGCAGCAGGGGGAGACACAGCCGATGGTTGCCTCCTGGTCGTTCAAGCCAAAATCAGGGGGGACAGGGGTTGAGACCAACGTGATTGTGGTGCTGATTCGGACTGTTCAAGGGGAACAGCTGAACCGCCGATTTGCCCTGCAAGTGTTCGGAAGGCCGTAGCACAACGGCCGCAGCCACAAGCTACCGGGGAGGAACGCCGGCAATGGCGATTCTCCCCGTTTCTGCTCTCTCTCTCTCCATCTCAATTCTTCGTTCTATCCATCCATCATTTCTTTTTCCGCTTTGGATGCCATGATCCTTGCGGCGGGGCTTGGAACCCGCCTTCGCCCGATTACCGACACCATCCCCAAAGCCTTGATCCCCGTTGGCGGCGTGCCGATGCTGGAGCGGGTTGCGCGGCGGCTGATTGCTGCCGGGGCCACACGGCTGGTTGTGAACGTCCACCACCATGCTGGCCAGATTGAAACGTTCCTGCGGGAACGTCATGGTTTTGGGGTTCATGTGTCAATCTCGGACGAATCGGATGGGGTGCTGGAAACCGGAGGCGGGCTTCTTCATGCTGCCCCATTCTTCCGGCGCGACGCTCCATTCTTCCTGCATACTGCCGACGTTTTAAGCGATTGCGACCTGCGGGGCGTGTACCGCTTCCACCAGGAACAGCAGGGGGGGGCGTTGGCCACGCTGGTGGTGAATAACCGCCCGGCAACCCGCTACTTCCTGTTCGATGACGACGGCCTTTGCGGGCATGGAAACGATGCAACCGGAGTTGTGCGCCACGCCCGGGAACCCATCGGCCAGCTACGGGCCATGAGTTTTTGTGGCATTCACGTCATCGCTCCCCGTATTTTTGAGCTGATTACCGAGCGGGGGAAATTCTCCATCGTGGACCTCTATCTTCGGCTTGCCGCCGACGGCCACCGGTTGCTCCCATACGATAGCAGCGGAAGCCTTTGGATAGATATCGGGAAGCCGGAACAGCTGCAACGCGCCGAAGCAATGGTTGCCGCAGCAACCCCAAACGCAGCCGCAGGCTCAAGCGAAGAAAACAGCTAAAGAAGCCGAAAAGAAAAAGCCGAAAAAAGCTACTTGGAAGATGCCTCTCACAATTGATTCCGAAAGTCCTGTTCGCAAGCAAACGCCCCGGTGGTTCATCGTTGGGGCAATGCTTGCTGCGTTGATTGCCGTTCCCATGCTTCTTCCTGGTTGCGGCGATGATACCGTTGCCCCAATCGCCCCAGCAATTCCGGTGGGAAGCTGGATCAGCGATCAACAGTTCACGCTTGGCGCCCACCGCATGCTCCGCACCCGGTTGGATATCCGCTCCCAAACCTCTGCAACGCGGACCGACTCACTCTTCACCCGGCAAGGAAGCGATTGGATGTTCGACTCGCTCACGGTGGCGGATCTCCAATTCCAGGGCGTTGCCGATGGCTACCAGCGGACCCTGGAAATCTGGCATCCTGCCGGGGCACCTGCCGACACCACGCTGAGTTATTGGTATCTGTTCCGCCGTGGCGACTCCCTGTTCCACTACGTCGGGATGCGGTTTGCGGGGGGGAACCCGGGGCTGCAAGGGGTCTGGAGCAACGAACCTGCCGACACCGCGCTTCTTGGCGGATGCCTCCGTTTGGTGTTTTCCGCCGATAGCGTGGCCATTTCCGATTGCGCCGAAAATCTTGCAACCCGTTCGGTCCATTCCTACCACGCCAACCGCGACACGTTGGTGATTGCCGGGCGGTCGTGGTACGGAACACGCTACGAGGTGGTGCCAGGCTGGTCCCTGTATGTCACCGGAAGAGCAACCGGAGGGTATCGGTTGGTGGAATAAAACATGGAGTAAAAAAAGCGGGCGGCATGATAGAGTATGATTGATGGAGCAACTGATGGAGCAGCAATAATGGAACGGGCGACCCACCAACTTGGTAGGCCGCCCGTTTGTTTTGCGGAGAATCAATCGCGGGGTTAGGAAGCAACGGAGACTTTCTGCGCTTGCTCCTTTGCAACATCGCCAAACTTCACGATGGTTTTGGCCATTTGCTCTGCCGAATTCATCTGCGGGTTCAGGCGGTGCATCATCATCAGGTTGCTGCCGTCCATCCGCATCGTCCCGACCGGGGAGCTGGTGTTGAACTCGGAGATTTGGCTCTCCACTTTTTGCTTTGCGTCGGCGGGCATTGCCTCAACGTTCGTCACCACGCCATTGATGTCCACTTCTTGGTCGCTCACGTGGCTGACAAACGCCACTTCTTTTCCCGACCCGGCATCAACCAGCGCGATTTTATCGCCACGCATTTCCGCTTTCCATCCCCCCGAAGCGTTGCATTCGTTTTGCAGGCTGGTGAACAGGGCCTGCATGGTGGCTTTTGCGTCTTTCATGTTGCCGGAAAGATTGTCGCCCGCTGCTGGCGTTGTGCCCGCGCCAAACATCCCCGATTTGTACAGCCCAAACCCGATTGCGCCGATAATCAGCACCGAGCCAAGGATTGTTAGAAGCCCTTTCTTGTTCATGGTCTTGCCTTCCTGTTTGTTGGTATGAGAGTTGTGTTGTATTGATGTTGGCCCAAAGTTCCCGTATCGTTGTTCCGTTCCGCAGGTTTTTCTGGTTCAGTTTTTCTGGTTCAGTTTCTCCTGTGGCCCTGTTCATCACCGACCTGAGGGCTGGCCTTGCAATTTTGCTGTTCGATTGTTGCTGTTCGGTTATTGCGTCGGCAAAGTTATGGGAAAAATCGTTGCAATGTTCATCGCTCGCCGATTCCTCCCCTTGCTCTCCCGCTGCTTTTTTCTGCTTGATTATGATTTTGCTGAGACATAGGCACCGATTGTCGCGGCGGCCAACATGATGCCGTGCTTCATCTCAATGCCTGCTCCACTTAGAAGGGCGATTGCTGCCACCATCCCAATTTTCACAATCCACCCCTGCAGCTGGCGGCCGAATCGGCGGCCAGTTGCGGTGGCAAACCACTGCCGGACCGCGTGGCTTGGGATGCGTGCGCCCATTGCCGAAATGATGCTGGGGCGTTCCCGCAAGGCCGCCCGCTCCTGGGCCAAAACCCCGCCGCGCCGCCGCGTGGCAACCGTCAACCCAACAAGCATTGCCGCCGTCAGCGCAGATCCCCAGTATGCTGCCGAAGGGATTGCAATCCCCACAATCAAGCAGCGTAGGCCAGTGCCGCACACCCTGCCAACCATGTAGCTAGCCAACTGCGCTGGTGTTGTGCCAACAACAAAGTCTGCGATCCGCCCCGAAACCCAGTTGTGCAGGGCGTTTGGTGATGTGGCGATTGGGCTAAGTATTCCGTTCATTGCTTGCTTCGGTTGTTGTGCCAGGTTGCTTTGTTGATTTCTTCTGATGCAACCATACGGAGCCTGCCCACCGAAGTCACTACGGATAAACTACGGGTCCCCCAAAACAGGCAACTCCCTGAAATAAACGAACAGGGGAAAGGCATCCCCTGTTAGCAACTTTCCGCAGGGCATGCGGGTTGTTTGCCGGAAGCGAATCTTTTCCGGCATCCCCTCGTTCGCGCCTTGCACACCTGTCGGATCCTTCAACGGTTCTTGCTCACGTTGTTCCCTCCTGTTTTCCCAATGGATGCACTCTCCAGTTTCCTAAACCACGGAACGCTCCCCTTCACTGGGCGTGGCGATCAGATTGAGCAATTGCTTGCCTTCTGGCGTTCCACCCCCGACCTCTATGCCATGCAAACCACCCTTGTTCTTGGCGAAGCTGGCGTTGGGAAAAGCCGGTTGATAGATGAACTTGGCCCCCAAGTGGCCCACAACGAAGGGATGCTGATCCGGCTGAAACTGATCCCGGGCGCAACCATCTCCTTTGCCAGCTTGATTGCCCGCGCAATCCGCGCCAACCCCACCGCCCGCCGGTTGCTGAAGGAACCAATCGCCGAATCGCAGGGGGAGACCGTGGCGGCACTGCACCGGCTTGCGCGGCTGCGCCCCACGTTGCTGGTGATCGAGGATATCCACCTCCTCTCCCGCGAATCTATCGAGGACCTGCGGCAGCTGCTGGATGGGTTGTCGGGGGAGTTTATCAAGATTATCCTGCTTGCACGCCCCGTTGCGTTCGAGGCTCGCGGACTGCTGGAACCCTACCTTACCCAAGAACTGCAACTGCGCGGAATGAACATCGAGGAGCTATCGGTGCTGTGGGAACGGCTCTTCCTTTCCAAGCCGGGGCCCGGGGTGATTGAGGCGTTGGCGGCGGTGACAATGGGGAATCCGCTGGCGGTTCGCTCGGCATTGCGGGGGGTGTTGCAGTCGCGGTTGCTGCTGCTGGATTCGTCGGGGTTACGTTGGGGGCCGGCAATCGGGATTGAGCAGTTTGCAGCACAGATGGAACGCTACGTGGGGACGCTATCGGAAGGGATGGGCGCGCATCTGGAGCCGGAGGAACTTCACGCCGCCAAGCAGCTGGCAACGCTTGGCGAAGCATTCGCCCGCGAGACCGCCACCGCGCTGATGCCAAGCGCGCCGCAAGTTCTGCCGATCCTTCTCCACAAAGGAATTCTTACCGCGACCTCGGCCCCGGCACCGCTTCCAGGCACCAGCGATGGGACGGCCATCTACACCTTCACCCACACCTTGCTTCACCGCCACTTGGTGGCAACCGCTGCGGCAACCAAGAACATTGATGGGGCGAGGCTTGCGGCAGTTGTGGCGGCACGCCTTCCCTTGTACTCCATCCTTCCGCTGGAATTATTGGCCGAGCATGGGACCGGCACGGCTTCCATCGCCACCGTGACCCAGGCGTTGGAGCAGCTGACATCCATGGTAATTCCCTTGGCCGAAGGAACGGCTTGGAGGTTTGCCACCCCGGTGCTTCGCGCCGCAAACAGCTTGTTCAGATCGCGGGAACATGGCATGGAGGATGCCGAACAACGGAAGTGGCGGATACTGCTGCAAGGGCTTCAGCTTTCGGTCTATTATGCCGCCAGCGATTACGACAGCGTCCATGCCGAGATTGGCCAGTACCTGCGGCTAACCGAGCCAACCGACACCCCCACGGTTGCCTTGCAACGCTTCCACGGACTCTCCATGTTGATGACGACGGAGATTTACCGAACAAGCCAATTCCCAGAAGAAGTCTGGGGTGAATTGCAAGGGCTGCAAGCGGCATTCCCCGAAATCGAAACAACCCCAGAGTACGTCCAGAACCTGACGAACATCCTTGGCGTGGTGATGTTGGTCCTGAACGATTACACACTGCTGCGGGAGTTGGAGCCACGGCTGGAGGAACTGCGCCAACTTCCCGACACCCCCCAGGCCGTGCGCCGGCAGCTGTTAATTGGAATCGCCCCCTATCTGCTGACCCTGTACGACACCAATGAACAACTTCAGCAGCGGCTGGCGTTGGCAAAGGAGCTGGAGCAGATTGCCGATGAAAACTGGCTGACGATTGTCAGCGGCCTTGTCCGCCTGTACGATGCCGCCGGATTGTACCACCAGATGAACGCCGAAATCGAGAAACGATCCCCCTGGGCGCGGCGGTTGGGGCAGATGAAATCGGAGCTGAGCTGGCGGTTCCGCAGCCTTATCAGCCAAGCGGCATTTGGGATGGACCCCCAACTGATTTTGGAGCAAGTGGAGGAGATGTTTGCCGATCATTTCGGCATGATGCCCACCAGCGTCCGCTACCAGCTAAGCGACCGGCTTGCGTTTGTTGGGCTGATGGTGGGGCAAGTGGAGTGGGCCGAGCAAGTGTTCCGCCGCTACAGCCACGGCGCGCCGGAGCCGTTGGAAATGGGGGTGCTGATACGAATCCACCACGGCAACCTGGACGAACTTCCCGAACAGCTTCCGGTGCGGGCTTATCGTGAGTTCGAACTGTTTGTGCGGGCGGCGTTGCTTCGCCACCCGGCCACGGAACCGGAGATGCTGCGGCTTGTTCAGCAGGTGCTGACCCCCGCGTTTTTGCACGCTGGCGAGCTGCTGGTTGTTCATGCCGCGCTTCAGCTAATCGAGGTTCGCATCCTTCCCCGACTGCGCGACCAAGCAATCATCGCCGCCATCCAAGAAGCAATGGAGCAAACCATCGTTGGAGTGATGTGGTGGATGCACGAACGGGGGCTGTTTGCTTTTATGAAGCCAATGGCCACACGCTACCGCCACCTGATGGCCGAACCTGCCGCTGCGGCATGGGACCAGCGCATCCAAGAGTTGGAAGAGGGGTATCAGTTGCAGCATGGCAATCGCGGCCAAGCGATTATCCAAATCAGCATGGTTGGGGAGATTTCGGTGCAGCAGCCAAACCGCGGACCCCAGCCGGTTCGCGGCGCGCGCAACCGCACGCTGCTGGCGTTGATGGTGGCCAACCAAATGCTTCGCCGACCGCTTACCTATGCGGAGTTCTGCGAGGTTGCAACCGGGGTGGAGAATGATGACGACTACGCCCAACGCCTAACCCGCATGGCAATCTCACGGCTGCGCGGGCTGATTGGGCGCAACGCGGTTCTCACCAAAACCGGAGCCCCGAGGCTGAACCCCGACATCGTTCAGGTGGATCTGCTGCAGGCCCAGCAGCACATTGACAACGCGCTGGCAGCAGCAAGCGAAATGGCCCTGTTCCGTGCCTGGTCCCTGATGATTGCCGCGCTGGAAATTGTGCGGGGCGAGGTCCCCTTCCCAACACAGTACGAACGGTTCTTCGAGGCCGCCCGCGATGACTTCGAGCACCGGCTGCGCTCGGCATTGCTTCATGTTGTGGAGCTTCTGTTGGAGGAGGATGACCTTCAGTATGCCGAAGAACTGCTGCGGCGGGCAATGCAAACCATGCCTGGTGACCCAGAGTTGTCGGACCTCCTCTCGAGCGTGTTGCTGAAGCAGAACCAGCGTGCCGAGGCCGAGCGGTTGCGGCTGGCGGCATTCCGCATGGCCGATGGTTAGCGCGGAACGGCAAGCAGATAATTACGCCGCAAATACGCCAGCCGAAACCCCGCGCGGGTCATGTTGCGGAAGGAAGGATTGGGGGGATGAAGCTCCCCACTTGTTTCGGCAACAAGGTGGCGGCAGCCCAACGCCACCGCATCGTTGATTCGCTGGGCAACCAGTGCCGATTGCCCTCCGCGCCCCCGGCAGCTGGGGAGTGTGGCAGCAATCCCGAACCAAGCGATCCCGTCGCGCACAAACATTGCGGCTGCGCCGATAGGGGCTTCATCATCGAACGCCAGATAGTGGAACCATCCGGCGCGGCCCACCGCCAAACAGATACCATCGGCCATGCCTTCCGACATTCCGAACCCTTCGCACACGATCCTCCCAAACAGCCTTGCCCGGTTCAGTTGGATTTGCCGAACTGTGAGCGTGGTGCTGGCCAAAGGGGGAAGGGGTGCCGGTGGGCGTAGCAGTTTTGCCCAGGCATCAAGCGGAACAAATCCCTGGTCAGCCAGCAGTTGCGGCAATCCCATTTGGTCGGCCAGCGGGTTGCTGTGAATCAGAAATTGCTGGGCACCGTGCTGGCGGTAGCAACCAATCACTTCCTGCACCAGCCGGGGCGTTACCGGTTCGGCAATTCCCAACCCAATCACCCTGTTGAACAGTGCAAGGCGCGTCCCCGGGGCAATCAGCAGAACGCTTCCGCCAACGCGCTCAACATGGATCTTCGGGGCACCGGGGCCCCCTCCATGGGCCGACCGCTGAAGGTCGGCCCATGCTTCTGCTTCGCCCATTTCAAGGGCGCACACCTCCCTTGTGGAGATGCCGGTTGTGGTTGTTCCATCCATCGTGAATCGGGCGTAACTGCATCGGTTGGTTCGCTTGCTTGTTGGATACTTCGCGCGTTGGTTAGCCCTTCTTCTTGAGCACAACCTTGAACAGCGATGCCGGCTTCCCCCCAATGCTGACGCTGCTGCTGATCCGAAGCTCGCGCGGGGTGGTGAACTCCGCAGTAATCTCCTCCACCATCGGCTGGCCATCCATCACTCCTTCGTATCGGAACTCCATCTGGGTGCTGCTGGTCCACCGCCCGCTGTGGTCGTGGGTTTCGCCAAAACAGGTGACGCTGAACAGGTGAAGTTGGTCGCGCCCGGCATCGTAGCCGAACAGATCGGTCTCGTTGTACGGCCCCATTCCGGGGATGGTCCCGCGCACGGTCGAGAGCAATCCCCACCCGCCTGATGTTGCCTTGTTGCTCATCGTTAGCTGGAAATCCAGCGTTTGCTCCCCCAGGGTAAGCGTTGCTTTCCCGGCCCATTCGCCGGACCCAATCCTAATCAAGCGTTGGATCTGTTCGGAGATTTTTGGCGGCTCCTGCTGCGCGTTGGCGTTGGCCAATGCCCCCAGGTGAAGCATGGTGGCGGCAGCGATGACGGCCGCTTTTTTCCAGATTGATGCTGTTGCAAACATTGTGATCCCTTTGGCTGATGAACGTTGTTGTTGCTGTTGATGATGCCGGCTTCTTTGCCGAAATCATGGATGCAAAACTACCCCGCCAGCGCCGCGGGGGAATCCGTGCCAGCACGTAATTGCAGCATTCGGGAACACGTAATTTTTGGCGGTGGTGGCGGTGTGTGTGGGGGGGGGGGGAGTAGCCAGATAAAAAATGGGGGGAAGGGAAGGCTGCGCCGATGGAAATTTCAACGGGAATCGCAGCGGGCTTATCCCTTCTTCCGCTCCCAGGCCCATGCGGTGGCAATGGCGCGGGCGGTGCGCCCGGTGGCTCCAATCTTCAGATAAATATTCGAGACGTGCCGCTCCACCGTGCGAATGCTGAGGAACAGCGTGGTGGCAATCTCTTCATTGCTTTTTCCGGCGGCGATCAGCATCAATATCTCGGTCTCGCGGCGCGTAAGATCATCCGAAGGTGAGGTGGTGCTGGTGAAAGTGGAGTTGGTGGAGGTGGAGCCATCCATGATTGCTGCTGCCCGCTTGGCCTGGCAAGCCGCGCCAAGCCGTTGGAAGGATTGCTGGGCGATGCTGGCTTCCTCGGCAGCGCGGGCAGCGTCGCCAAGCTGGCGCAGCAGCGAAGCAAGCTCAAGCCTGGTGCATCCGGCCTCGAACGGCATGGGGGTGCGGTCGTATAAATCAATCGCGTCTTCAAGGTGGAACTGTGCTTTGCGAAGGTCCCCGTTGGCGGCGGCAAACGCGCCATCGGCCGCGTGGATTGCTGCGTGCAATGGCGAGGTGTTCACGCGGTTGGCAATCTCGCGAATCTCTTCCAGCGTCTGCTTGGCTTCCTGCTGCAGCGCAAGGGCAAGCTGCACGCGAAGCAGCAGTTCCAACCCTAGCACACGCTCGGTCCGGTCGTTGGCGGGGATGCGGCGAAGGTGGCGTTCCACCAGCCCAAGCGCATTGCTGGGGTCCGCGTTCTCCAGCATGATGGCTGCGCGCCCCAGCATCGCAAGCGGGTGCGAGTGGGTTTCGGCAAACAGTGCTTCGGCCTCGGCAAATCTTCCTTGCCGCCGCCGCAGTTCGCCCAGCCGAACGGTGCAGGCGGCCACCTGCCCGGGGCGGCGTTCGCGCAGGATTGCCGCAGCGTTCAGCAGTTCTTGCTCGGCTTCCTCCCATCTCCCCTGGGTCATCAGGATGCTGGCGTACTGGGTTCGGCACGATCCAAAAAGGGAGGCCATCCGCCAGCGGCTGCTGAACTCCGAAATTCGGATGCACCACTGCGCGGCGCGGTCGTAATCGCGCACCCGTTCGCAGGCGGCAATCAGGTAGCAGCAGGTGTTCCCAATCGCGCTGATGTCCTCGGTTTCCCCTGCGATTGCAGCGGTGGTGGCTTCGTCCAGCAATCGCATCCCTTCAATCGGGTCCCCCTGGCTAACCAATGCCAGCCCGCGCAGTGCCAGCGCCATCATCTCAATATCTGGCGCATTGAATTCGCGCCCGTGGCGCAGCGCGCTGTCGGCGTGGAGCATCGCCTCGGCCGGGTTTTTCTGGATTAGCAAGGCCACGTGGGCTTGCAGCGTTGTCAGGAATCCGGCTTCGCGGCAGGGGCCACATTCTTCAATCGCCCGCAGTCCGCGCGATAGCCATCCGCTGGCAATGGCGAAGTCCCCGCGGAACTCACCATAATCGTTGGCCAGCATTCCGGCCAATCGCGCCATTCCCTGGTGGTTGTTGGCTTCGCGGTGCAAAAGGTAGGCCCGTTCGCGGGCCGCAAGCGTGGCGGTTTCGTCGTTCAAAAAGTAGCTGGCGGCGGCAAGCCCTTCCAACGCTTCGGTGGTTTCCTTGCTGGCGATTGCTGCCGCAAAGCAATCGGCGGCAACCTCCCATTTCCCTTCGGCAAGGGCACGGTTCCCAGCATCCAGAAGATTGGTGTAGTTGGCATCAATCATTGCTTGGCAGTACGAAGAATCACGCAGGATAGATGAAGGACGCAGCGAACATAAGAAAACCGCCAATGGAATGTTCCCGTTGGCGGTTGTTGTGTTGTCCAACTATTCCTTGTGGCGATTACCCTTCTGGCTGGAACTTCTCCACTTCCTCCAACACGGTGCTGACGATATCCTCTTCTTTGATCCGCCGCACCACCTCACCCTTGCGATAGAGTATCCCAACCCCTTTCCCCGCAGCAATCCCGATGTCCGCCTCCGATGCCTCGCCGGGGCCGTTCACCACGCAGCCAAGCAGTGCAATCTTCACCGGCTTCTTCACCCCTTTCAATGCCTCCTCCAACTGGCGGGTGACTTTGAACAGGTCAATCTCCAACCGGCCACAGGTTGGGCAGGCGATAATCTCCACCGCGCGCGAAGCAAGTCCAAGTGAGCGAAGGATTTCCTTCCCGGTCTCCACCTCTTTCTCCGGCTCGTCGGTTAGGGAGACGCGGATGGTGTCGCCGATTCCTTCGGCCAGCAGCGTCCCGATTCCCACGGCAGATTTGATGGTCCCGACGCGGGTTGTTCCGGCCTCGGTAACGCCCAGGTGAAGCGGGTAGTCGGTCCGCTCGGCAATCAGGCGGTAGGCCTCGATCATCAGCCGAACATCGGTGGATTTTACCGAGATGATAACGTCCTGGAACCCGAACTCCTCGCAGATTCCCGCGTGGCGCATCGCGCTTTCGAACAACGCTTCGGCGGTGGGGTAGCCATGTTTTTCCAGGATGTCGTTCTCCAACGATCCGCTGTTCACGCCGATTCGGATCGGGATGCCCCGCTCTTGCGCGGCCTTCAGCACCTGGTGGATTCGCTCGCGTGCGCCAATGTTTCCCGGGTTGATGCGGACCTTCGCCACCCCGGCCTCGATTGCCTTCAGCGCGAAGACGTGGTTGAAGTGGATGTCGGAAACAATGGGGACGTTCACGCCGCGGACAATCTCGCCAATGGCATTGGCCGCGTCCCAGTCGTTGACGGTGACGCGGACGATGTCAACGCCGGCTTCCTCGCATCGCTTAATCTGGGCGATGGTGGCCGCCGCGTCCCCGGTTTTTGTTTTCGTCATCGTTTGCACGCTGATCGGGGCGTTGCCACCAACCGGCACGCCAGCCAGCATCACCCGCCGCGATTGCCGGCGGCGGAATGGAGCGGTGGCAATCGGCTGCTGGTGCGCCGCAGCGTCGCCGTTCGCACCGCCGTTTTGGCCAACGATTGGAAGTTCAGGGATTGTCATATTCATTCGGTTGTAAAAGAAGTCGCTCGTTCTGCGGCGGCGGCGGTTGGTGGGGGAATGCCCTGCCGTCGCCATTGGTATCTCTCAGCATTAACTCAATCGTATCTCAATCTCATCTCACCCTCGCTGCATCCGTTTGCTTGCTTCCAGCAATGCGGCTTTTTCTTCGGGGGTGAGGTTTTGGTAGCCGTGGCGGCTGATTTTATCCAGGATAGCATCAATGCCTTGCTGGTCGTGGTTGTGGCTTGGCGGGGGGGTGGGGTTTTGCCGTGGTGCTTCGCGGAAGTTTGCTTCAATCACATTCCCACGCGACGGCGTTGGCGCGGTGCGTTCGGCGGGGGTGCGGAATGGGGCACTGCTGGCTGGGCGGCCGCGGTCGGCCAGTTGGAACAGCCCGCCACGGAGATAGATGCCGCTGGTTTTCAGCAGAAGCAACCCAATCAGCGCGCCCCCCAAGTGGGCAAAGTGGGCAATGCCGTCGCTGCTGTTGGTGATCCCCAGCACAAGGTCCAATCCGGCAAACATGAACACGGCATATTTGGCGCGCATCGGGAAGAAGAAATACACCATGATGATGCGGTCGGGGAACATCATCCCGAAGGCGATCATCACCCCCATGATTGCCCCCGACGCGCCAACCGTGGGCGCGCCGGTGCCCATTGCCAGCGTCACCACCGAGTGGAGAATGCCCGCGCCAAGCCCGCACAGCAGATAGTACAGCAGGAACCGCCGCGACCCCCAGGCTTGCTCAAGCTCCATGCCGAACATCCACAGGATCAGCATATTGAAGAACAGGTGCATCACCCCGCCATGCAGGAACATGTAGGTGAAATACTGCCATGCCCCAAACGCAGGATGATTTAACGGCCACAGCGCGCCGTAGCTGGTGAAGTAATCATCAACCGCAAGCTGGAACCCATCCTGGATGCCCGCCGGCAGAAGCCCGATGATGAAGATCACCACGTTGATTCCCAACAGCCATTTGATTACTGGCGGGAACATCGAAAAAGGCCGCGAGCCATAAGGATTGCCGTACGATGCCATTCGGTGGTTGTGTTAGTAGAAGATCGAACCAGTTTGACGCATTGGTAAGGGAAGTTCTTGTAATTGCTGATGCGTGGCCGCTGGCCTGTCACTGTGCCAACGCGGCCACCCCGGGAAGCTCCTTCCCTTCCAGAAACTCCAGCGAAGCACCGCCGCCGGTGGAGACGTGCGACACTTGTTCTTCCAGCCCAAATTGCGCAATGGCCGCCGCGGAATCTCCACCGCCGATGATGGTGGTTGCCCCGTGCTGGGTTGCCGCAACCAGTGCTTCGGCAACGGCGCGGGTTCCGGCGGCGAACGCCTCCATCTCAAACACCCCCATCGGGCCGTTCCAGACGACGGTCTTCGATGCAGTGATTGCTGCGGCAAATGTTGCCTGGGTCGCGGGGCCAATATCTAGGCCCATCCAACCGGCGGGGATTGCATCAACCGAGGCTTGCTGGGTGGCTGCGTCGGCGGCGAACCGGTCGGCCAGCACAACATCCGTTGGCAGAAGCAGTTGCACCCCGCGCGCGGCGGCATCGTTCAGCACGCGCCGCGCCACCTCAATTTTATCTTCCTCCACCAACGATGCGCCAACCTCCTTCCCCTGGGCTTTGAAGAAGGTGAACATCATCCCGCCGCCAACAATGATGGTGTCGCACTTGGCAAGCAGGGCATCAATCACATCAATCTTTCCAGAAATTTTGGACCCGCCCAGGATTGCCGTGAATGGCCGGGCCGGGTTTGCCACGGCATCCCCCAAAAATTGGAGTTCTTTCATCAGCAAGTAGCCGGCGGCTTTTTCCGGCACGAACCGCGCAACCCCTTCGGTGCTTGCATGGGCGCGGTGTGCGGTTCCGAACGCATCGTTGATGTACACATCGCCGAATGCTGCAAGCTGCTTTGCAAAGGCTTCGTCGTTGGCCTCCTCCTCGTTGTGGAAACGGAGGTTCTCCAGCAGCAGCACGTCGCCGTTGCCCATCCCCTCGGCCATTGCTGCCGACTCCGGCCCGATGCAATCGGGGGCAAGCTCCACCGGTTTCCCAAGCAGTTCAGAAAGCCGCTGGGCAACGGGGCGAAGGGAGTATTTCATCTTCCGTTCCCCTTTTGGGCGGCCCAAGTGCGACATCAGGATTGCCCGCCCGCCGTCAGCAATGATTTTGCGGATGGTTGGGAGCGATTCCACAATCCGTTTGTCGTCGGTGATTGCGCCGCTGTCGTCCAGCGGCACGTTGAAATCAACACGAACAAGCACACGCTTGCCGGAAAGATTCAGGGAGTCAATGGAGTTGGCCATGAGGAATTAGGAGAGAGAGAGAGAATCGTTCGTGGGAAAGAGTTTCCGAAGAGCGGCGTTCTGCCTGCCGGGCAAGAACTGGTTTGCAGGTTTTGAAATCCCCCTTCCGCCCATACCGCCCCTTTTGGGGGAACCAGTATGAGCGGAAAGGGGGGAAGGATGCTTCATGGTTGCCTGCTGGCCGTGTTGGTTCCGGCAGCGGCAGGGCGCATCTTTTTTCTTGCAGGTTTTTTTACCGGCTGTTGTTACAGGGCGGCCACTTTCTGGACCAGGTCCACAATCCGTTTGGAGTATCCGTACTCGTTATCGTACCAGCCGACGATCTTCACCATGTTGCCGATCACCATGGTGGAGAGTGAGTCGAAGATGCAGGAGTGAGTGTTGCCAACAATGTCGCTGCTTACCAGCGGGTCCGCACTGTACTCCAAGATTCCGGCCAGCGGACCGGCGGCTGCGGCGGCCTTGAACGCGTCGTTGATCTCCTGCTTCGTTGCTGGCTTCTCAACGATTGCGGTGAAGTCCGTTACGGAGCCATCCGGCGTTGGGACGCGGAAGGCAAAGCCGTCCAATTTCCCTTTCACTTCTGGGATCACCAATCCCAACGCTTTTGCCGCGCCGGTGCTGGTGGGGATGATATTAACCGCAGCGGCGCGGGCGCGGCGCAGGTCCTTGTGGGGAAGGTCCAGGATGTTTTGGTCGTTCGTGTAGGAGTGGACCGTGGTCATAAATCCGCTTTGGATACCGAAGTTATCCATCAGGACTTTCACCATTGGGGCAAGGCAGTTGGTGGTGCAGCTTGCGTTCGAAAGGATTTTGGCATCGGGGGTAAGCAGATGCTCGTTCACGCCAAGCACCACGGTTGCGTCCATGGTGTCTTTTGCCGGGGCGGTCAGCACCACGCGGTTGGCTCCGTTGGCAAGGTGCTGTTGCAGCGCGGCGCGGTCGGTGAATTTTCCGGTGGATTCAATGGCCACATCAATCTGGCCCCATTTCAGATTCTCGATCTGTTTTTCGGCACTGATGGTGATGCGGTCGCCGTCAACAATCAGGTCGTTCCCATCAACTTGGATGGAACCGTTGTAGCGGCCATGGACCGAGTCATATTTCAACAAATGGGCAAGGGTTGCTGCGTCGGTCAAATCGTTAATGCCCACCACGTCAAACGCCCCTTTGTTTGCCATTGCGTGCCGAAACACCAGCCGCCCGATGCGGCCAAAACCGTTAATAGCAATGCGGATTGCCATGCCTGTTCTTACGCTCCTTGTGGAAAAACGTCCAAAAACGGACTGTGAACGATGAAGTGCTTACGAATCAGGCGCAAACTTACGATGGAGCAATTCGGGATGTGGTGAGAAGTGGTTAGTGGAAGCCGCCCCCAGCAGCAAGGTGCTTCCCGGGGGCGCAGCCTTCGCTTCCTTACCGCCGATCTCTTGTTCCAAACACAATATCCCACAGCGGCGAGGTCACGCCGTAGCCGGTGCTGTCGTCGCCGTAGTGGTGGCGCAGATGCTGCTTTTTTAGATAGGCAAGCACACCCCGTTTCATGGAGAGGTGATGGGTGGCGTAGTGGAGCGTGTCGTAGCAGACGTAACCGAAGACCAATCCAGCCATAATCGCTGGGGTGTGGGTGCTTCCCGCTACGGCTTGGGTAGCGAAGTAAAAAAAGAAGGCCAACGGAATGCTAATGGCCGGGGCCATCACCAACCGGGTGGAGTCGTTCGGGTAATCGTGGTGAACGCCGTGCATGGTGAAGTGAAGCCGCTTCCCCCATTCGCTTTTGGGTTCGTAGTGGAAAACAAAGCGGTGAAGCAGATACTCCACCAACGTCCAATAAATGATCCCGACCAAGAACAGCCCCAGAATCGTCCCCCAAGAAAGCCCGCGGTCCGCCGATGCCACATACAGCATCCAAACGATAACTGGAACAAAGAGAACAATGGGGGTGGCCGGATGGATGTGGGAGAACCACTCCATGAAATCACTCTTGAACATTCGGACGCTCTCGTCCTTGTTTGATACGTAGTGGCGTGCCATGGTGCAGTTGGAATTGTAATTGGTGACCCAAATCTTGCGCCAAAAATACGGTGTGCAAATGCTGATCCGCAACCAGGTGGAGATTTTTTACAGACCTCCACGCCAACTGCAGCGACCTTGCTACAGATGGAAGCCACGTAAAGAGGAGCAGAGAGGGGGGGGGGATTGGGCAGGAGAGCGGTAGAGCCTTAACGGTGGGTGGGTTCGGAATCGTTCAGCCACGCGGGTGGAACGTCCGGTGGACCTCGCGCAGATACTCACGATCAACATGGGTGTAAATCTGGGTGGTGGTGATATGCTGGTGCCCAAGCATCTCCTGCACGGCGCGCAAATCGGCCCCTCCTTCCAACAAATGGGTGGCAAAGGAGTGCCGGAACGTGTGGGGGTGGACCTCCGTTTCCACGTGTGCCATCGCGGCATATTTTTTTGCCATCACCCAAATCGCATTCCGGCTAAGCGGCCCCCCGCGTGAGTTCAGGAACAGGACATCGTTGGTGCTGCGCCCGGGTTTCATCAGGGGGGTGCGGGCAACGGCGCGGTAGCGGTTAATCCACTGCTGTGCGGGGCGGCCTATCGGTGCCAGCCGCTCCTTGTTCCCTTTGCCAATCACCCGCACCAGCGAATGCTCGAACATCAGCTGCGAAATCGTCAAAGTGCGAAGCTCGCTGACCCGCATCCCGGTGGCGTACAGCGTCTCCAAAATTGCACGGTCGCGAATGCCGTAGGGGATGCCCGATTCGCTGACATCGGGGGCGTTCAGGATTGCCTCAACTTGCGCCACCGAAAGCACATCGGGCAGCCCGCGCCGCTGCTTCGGCGGTGCGATCATCTCCGAGGCATCGTTGGTAATCTCCCCTTCCACCATCGCAAATTTATGCAGCCCCCGAATCGCCGAAATTGCCCGCGCCACCGATGTGGGCGCAAGCCCTGCCTCGGCCAGCTGCGCAATGTGCTGGCGCAGATGCTCGCTGCGTGCCTCGGCAAGTTTTCGGGTCCCCAGGGCGGTCAGCTGTTGAAGGTATCGCCGCAAGTCAAGTTTGTAGGCGGCTTGGGTGTTCTCCGCCGCGCCTTTCTCCAGCAGCAAGAATTCCTCGTACCGTTCCAGCAGCATCTGCAGCGGGCGGCTAATCTCCGGTTGATTCATAGGGCGCAAAAATAGGGTGGTGGGGGAGGAGATGGAAGGGGGATGGGAGAAAAAGGGGGATAAGAAACGAAAGCAGAACAGGAGGCTTTCTGGATGTTCGAATGAGAGCTTGAGTGGGGGGGATACAGTAGAATAAGGGTTTTGTATATTCGTGCGGCCTATCATCGGCATTATCTCACAGATAAACTTGTAAGCCAATAAACATCATGCTAAGTACTTACAGTTGGACAGATGCTTAAATACACAACACTCCGCAGCCAATTAGGCATTGCTTCAGATAAGGCAGCCTTGTCTGACCATGCGTATCTCACGCATTATTTCCATTCCGGGGGTAATGGTGATTCTTATCTTTTTAAGGAACCTTCGATAGAGTATGTGCTTTCCATACTTGAAGAAAACAATTTGATAGCAGATCATTTGTTTCAACCACGTTTGCCAATTGAATGGGACATTCCATTTGCACCACCTAAAAATCACAAATTTCGATTTATTGATCTATTCGCAGGTATTGGTGGCTTTCGCCTTGCTTTTCAAGAACTTGGGGGGAAATGCGTTTTCTCAAGTGAATGGGATTTCTTTGCACGTAAAACATATGAAATGAATTATGGTGAGGTACCATTCGGCGATATTAGAGAAATCTCTACGAATATGATACCAGACCATGATATCTTGGTTGCTGGATTTCCTTGTCAACCATTCTCAATTGCTGGCGTTTCGAAAAAAAACGCTTTGGGAAAACATCACGGCTTCAAAGATGAAACACAAGGAACTCTGTTTTTTGATATTGCAAGGATAATTGCAGAAAAACAGCCAGCAGCGTTCTTGCTTGAGAATGTCAAAAATCTTATTTCTCATGATAAAGGAAACACGTTTAAGGTAATATCCAACGCCTTGGATGAAGTAGGCTATAATATAGAATATAAAATACTCGATGGTCAGCATTATGTTCCTCAGCATCGCGAGCGCATTGTTATTGTAGGTTTCCAGAAAAGCAATAAGAAAGCAATTTCTACTTTTAAATTTCCCACACTACCAAATGTGAATTTAAAAATTCAGGATATACTGGAAGATTGTGTTGATGATAAGTACACTCTCACAAATAAATTATGGCAATACTTGCAGAATTATGCTCAAAAGCATAAAGAAAAAGGGAACGGTTTTGGTTTCGGGTTAGTTGATTTAAATGGAGTAACTAGAACATTAAGTGCTAGATACTACAAGGATGGATCTGAAATTTTGATTCCCCAAATTGGAAAAAATCCGCGGCGACTTACTCCTAGAGAATGCGCTCGCTTACAAGGTTATCCGGACAAATTCATTATACCCGTTTCTGACAATCAAGCATATCGCCAATTCGGAAATTCAGTTGTTGTTCCTTTAATGAAATCCGTGGGAAATAAAATAATTAAAGCGTTGAAAAGCAATGACATTTGATCAGATCAAACAGGTTTTTCTCTTGCATGGATGCAAGAAGATATACGTATAGTATAGGACATAACTTTTGAGAAAAGAAATAGGGTTTATTATAAGAGAAGATAAGAGATATTGGGGGGGATATGTGGAGAGGTATACCACGTACATTCAACAACTACTATCGGGGAATAACCATGGCACTGAATAAACAGATTGAGGAACCGGAACTGTTGTCGGAATTTCTTAAGGAATATAGGGTGCACTGGAATCATTCAAGGTGTTAGTCCTTCGGCTTGTGCATGAATTGCAGGATGTGAGCCGTGTTTCGAGCATCACCGGTGTTCCAGCACCCGACGCTGTGAGTGGATCGCGGAATGGAATAAAAAAACGGCATCACTTCGGTCGCGTCAAGGGGAAGGGGGCGGAGCACGGGGACGATTGACGGCAGAACAGTTCGAGGAGTTGTGCCGGAAACTGCGTTCGGAGCAGCGATTGTGGACAACCAGAGAGCTTCAGGAGTATTTGCAGGAGCGATGGGGCGTGAGGTACAGTCTGCGTCAAGTCCGTCGGATTGCTCGGCGTTGTGGACTTGGGTATCGGAAGCCGTATGTGTTGGACGAACGCCGTCCGGAGGATGCAGAATTGCAATTGAAGCGAGTGCTGCGGAAGGTGGTGAATGGTCTTGCCAATAAAGGGATTGCGGCATCGGATGTGGCGATCGGATATGCCGATGAATCGTCGCCTCAGACGCGGTGTAATCGTGTACGGTATTGGAGTTATGGGGATTGCCGAGTGCGGGATTATCATCAGAAGTGGCGGTGCAACACGTTTGGGTTTTACGCGATTCGTGGGAAGAGCGGTGCGGGGCTTAGTGTCATCGCGGAGCAAGGATATGGTGGAGCAATTGACAGAGATTCGGGAAGCGAATGTGGGATACAAGCGAGTGATTGTGGTGTGGGATAATGTATCGTCGCACAAGACGGAAGAGGTACGGGAGCATGCGAAGATGATAGGGATAGAGTTAGTGAATTTGCCGGTGTACTCACCGGATTTAAATCCTATCGAATATGTTTGGAAAGGGGTACGTCGTCGGATAGCGGAGAGTGGGATTATACGGAGTCGGAGGAGATGGTATTGCGAATCAAGTCGGCATTTGAGGAGTGTGTAAAGTTTCGGAGTTATGCAAAATCATGGATAGAGAAATTTTACGAACCGATTTTCAAGGTATCATTGAGGATGTAATTTCTTTCACGAAATAATCCATCCAACTTTTATGGAATGTTATGTCCCGCACTATAAAAGAGCTATCTCCGAATGACAATTCAAAAAATCAAGTTTACTTAGGAGGGAGTTTCGAGGTTCTAAACATATTCCCTATCACTGAGATCAACGCTGATAATTCAGGTAATCGCTCAAGGGATACGTTTAAAGCAAGAATTGATTTTGCATGGATCAACAATGATGGCAATATATTTCCTGCTCCAAATGCTCAACTGATTCTTTATCCTAAATACCCTGAAGTTCGTTTTTCTGGTTTTTTATCTAAATGCATAGAAGCACCATCTGCGTTGATGACTTCTCGTGAATTAGGAAGAGTGCTGTTCTTTGCGGTTACTAATCAAGGAAAAGTACTTGGTCATGTTGTTCACAAAGAATCAACTCTCAATAACTATTATCGCCAATTAGATGGCTTGCTAAAACATGGTCTATTATCTATCATCAATATAGATACTACCGAAGATAGTCGTTCAATATTAGTTGATGCGATGACCCGTATTCACAATAAAGGCTGGATACTATCAAAACGCCTAGACCGTTTTGGAAATCAACTGCCATGCAATGCACCTAATTGTGGTGGATATACTCTGGAAGCGGAATTAGGCATAACTCCTAACGGCTTTTCTGAACCAGATTTCCATGGCTGGGAAGTTAAGCAGTTTGGAGTAAAGGATTATGAAAAAATAGAAACTCAGATTATTACGCTGATGACACCAGAGCCGACAGGAGGAATTTACACAGAAAAAGGAGTAGAGTATTTTATTCGGCAGTATGGATACCCCGATAAGCTGGGAAGGGTAGATAGGATGAATTTTGGAGGTATTCATAAAATCAACCAGTACCAATCCCTGACAAACCTTACGATGTGCCTTGTTGGTTTTGATGTTTCAACGGGCAAAATTGTTAGCACGGATGGAAGGATTGCCTTAATTGATAGTCAAGGAAACGAAGCTGCCTGCTGGCACTTCTCAAATCTTCTTCAACATTGGAACCGCAAACATCATCAAGCCTGCTATGTGCCTTGTAAATCTATTGATAAACCCTACAGACAATATCAGTATGGCCACACTCTAATTTTAGGAATAGGAACAGATTTCTTACGATTCCTAAATCTAATGAGCCGTGGTGAAATCTGGTATGATCCTGGTATCAAAATGGAATCTGCTTCAAATTCGCCTAAAATTAAACGCCGAAGCCAGTTCCGAGTTAAATCGCGTAGCTTGAAAGACCTATATGCTGAAAACGAAATTGTACGACTTCCATGATATAGGTCAAAAACTAGCAGACCTGATGAAAAAAACGAACTACATCCTTTCCCTACTCTTCCTCCTCCCCCTCTCCACCTTCTCCCAAACTCGGGTTGATACGGTGTTTACCATGAGCGATGGGGTCCAGATTACTGCTACCTATATCCGCCCCGCCGGGCCGCCGCCGCAGGGTGGGTTCCCGGGGTTGGTGCTGATCCATGGGTTCGGTGGCTCCAAACGGGATTACGCCAACAGCGCGGCTCCTATCTATGCCGATAGCGGTTACTTCTCGGTGGCCTACACGGTTCGCGGACAGGGGCGGCCGGACCCGGCCACCATGAGCGGAGGTTCGTTTAGCTGGTTCACCGGCCCGCGCGAGCTTCAGGATTGTCAAGCAATCATCGAGTGGCTGCGCGCACGCGGCGATGTGAACCCCGATCGTGTGGGGATTGAAGGTGTTTCCCAGGGGGGACTGACCGCTTGGGGGGCCGCAATCTCCAATATGAACATCCGCTGTGCCGTGCCGATCATGGCTTCGCCAACCTACTCGCAGTCGTTTGTCAAAAATGGCACGGTGAACTACTTCTTTGCGCGGGCGTTGTGGACCGCCAAATCCCTTAACCTGATTGAGCTTGCGCCAGTCCTGCGCGACACCCTCTATAACGCCATCGCCAACGGCAACTACGCCCAAACAACCGCGCTGATTGCTGCGCAAGATTTGGACGCTCGCGTTGGCAACGTTACCGTCCCGGTGTTTATGCAGCTTGCGTGGCAGGATGACCTTTTCAGCGGAAGCGAGTTTTTTCCCGTCTTCCACGCCCTCCGTTCTCCAAAAAAACTTATGGTGTGGAACGGGCAGCATAACCTTCCTGGCAATGATCTTGCCGAGCTTCGGTTCCGGCAGACGCTCCGTTTTTACCGCCGATTCCTTCGTGATGACCTTGCCGAAACCATCATGTCCCCCGATTCCGCTGTTGCCGTGACCGATGCCGCCACCGGAACGCTCCATTGGTTTGCCGAACGCGATTCCGCAAAATTCCATCCCGCCAACGGGCAGGGCTATCAACTCTATTTCGATGCCGCTGGCACAATGAGCACCGCGCCAAGCGGTGGCACGCTTGCCTTCCCAACGTTCTACCTGCAAGGGTTAAGCAACGAGGTGTTGACCTTCCGAAGCCAGCCGTTTTTAGAAGATTGGCAATGCACCGGAGCCAGTGCCGATCTGCACACCAGTGCAAGCGGGACCCCCTATCAAATGGTTGTGCAGTTGTGGGAGTTCAACCCGGGAACGCAGACCCGAAAACCGATTACCCGAGGAGCGTGGGAGTCGCGGACCAGCAAGGCTGGGCGGTATCGGTTCGATCTTAGCCCACAGCTGTTCACCATCCGCGCCGGAAACCAGTTGGAGGTTCGGGTGAAGTTCGGCTTCCCTTCGCTTCCGGCTAACTTGCCGGGGGATGAGTTCGGGCAAATCTCCTTCCCGCCGCAAGCCAACAGCTTCGACACACTGTGGGGGGGCGCGGCGTTCCCAAGCAGCGTCACGCTCTACCGGGCTGGCAGGGCAAGCGCGGTGGAGACGTGGATCCCACCAACCCCGCCAGCAATCGCAACGGCGGTGATGCGCCAGGGGGAGGAGTTGCCGGAACTTGCTGGCATCACTCCATCCCAGTGGGGGCTGTACAACGTGCAAGGCCAGCGGGTGGGGGGAAGCCATGCCACCAGCCACGTATCGCTCTCGGGCTTCCTGCCCGGGCCGTACTTCCTGCGGTATCGCATCGGCGCGGAGCAGCGGAATGTTCGGGTTCTGATTCTGCCGTAGCGGATCGTGGCTGCCGTGCGCCCCGTTGCTTCCGCGCTGCGACATCTGCCGCAGGCGCGGGGTCTTCTCCCCATTGTTCCCGATGCTATTGCGTCCGTCCGTCTGTCCGTTTCTGGACCCCTTTCCTCTCCTAACTCTCAACTCTTGCAAACCCTTTTCCTGGATTGCTTATGAATGTGCGGTGCATTGTTCTTATCGTCTGCTTGGTGGTTGGGGGCTATGCTTCTGCGGTGGCGCAAGGGGCATTGGCCGATTCCCCAACCGAAGCCGCGCTTGGCGTGTTGCCGGAAAACGCTGCCGAGCAACCTCACTTTCTTCCCCTAAGCACCGACTCCCTTCCCAACCCTTCCGCTGCGCCAGTGGATACCACAACGTATGGAGTGTGGGATGACCGCTTCGGGCTTCCGGGGCTGGATGGCCCGGTTACGGCAATGGCCACCGATGGCCCGAACGTCTTTGTTGCCGGCAAGTTCGTTTATGCCGGCGGCAAGTACGTGAACCACGTGGCGATGTGGAACGGAAGCTCCTGGCAGGAAGTTGGCGGCGGGGTGGATGGATCGGTCTATGCCATTGCCCTCCGTGGCGATTTGGTCTATGTGGCAGGGGCGTTCAGCCGCGCCGGCCGCCGCTTGGCGCGGAACATCGCGGTCTTCAACCGGAAGACAGGGGAGTGGGGAACGCTGGGGGAGGGGATTGGCGGGCATCAGTTCAGCTACGTCAGCGCGCTTTGCTTTGTTGGCAACCAGCTGTTTGTTGGCGGGCGATTTCTGACGGCGGGGTCCATCGTTGCGGTGAACATTGCCCGCTGGGATGGAACACGCTGGGGAAGGGTTGGAACCGGGGCTAACGGCTACGTCTTCGCGATGGAGACCGACGGAACCAGCCTGTACGTTGGCGGGCGGTTCACCCTTGCCGACGAAAAACCGATCCGCCGCATCGCCCGCGTGAACCCTGCCACCTACGAATGGACCGAGCTTGGCGGCGGCCTTCCCGATTTTGTCTCCACCATCTACAAGGACCCCCGCGACGGCGCGCTGTATGTTGGCGGAGCCTTCTTCACCAGCATGAACGATACCGACTCCCTGAAACAGCTTGCCCGCTACGATGCCGGGGCCGACCGCTGGAGGCCGGTTGGCAACGCCGTTTCCTCCTTCTTTGGATCCGTGCGGATTTATGCAATCCTTGCTGCGGGAAAGTACCTGTACGTTGGCGGGATGTTCGACAAAACCGACACGCTAAACAACGGCTGCCCCGATGAACGTGGCATTGGTGGCCGCAACGGAACCTGCAACCGCAGCTACAACATTGCCCGCTGGGATGGGCAACAGTGGGATGTGATGCGCCGCCCAACCGTTGCCGCCAACAGCAGCGGATTGGTTCTTACCTCAACCGGCTCCGTCCTTCGGAACCTTGAGGTTGCTTCGGTGGTCGCGATGAAACTTGATCCGAGCGGAAGATTAGTGATTGGTGGCGAGTTCAACTACGCCGGCCCGCTCCAGGAAAAATATGGCGGGATCAACGTCGGTTTGGCACGCACTCCGGAGAACGTCTATCCCAGCAATATCTGCCTGTTCGATGGCGACACCACGTGGTCCATTCTTGGCAACGGAATGGGAAGCCCGCTGTTCGCGCTGGCTTACGACCCCGCCGCTGGCGAGCTGATCGTTGGCGGAAATTTTGCGACCGCTGGCGGCATCAAAACAAAAGGAATTGCCCGCTGGAATATCTCCACCGGAAAGTGGTTCAAACTGAATGAAGGGATTAGCGGCACGGTCCGGAGCATGGCCGTTTTGGGGAACGACCTATATGCCACCGGAACCTTCCCCACGATTGATGGCCAGCCCGTGAACCACCTTGCCCGCTGGTCCCGCGCCACCAACACCTGGTCCGCGGTCGGAAACTCACCCCTTGCCGCAGGGGGCGGGTTCGCGATTGCTGCCAGCCAGCAAAAACTCTATCTGGGGGGCCCCAACGGGATATTCGTTTGGGATGGCGCGGCGTGGACCCCGCTGGGGGGGAACGTCAACGGAGCGGTGCGGGCGATTGCTGTTCGGGGGGATGAGGTCTATGTGGCGGGATCGTTCAGCAAAGCCGGGGGGATGAACGCGGCGAACGTCGCCATGTGGAACGGGGCAACGGGGCAATGGAGCACGCTGGGAAGCGGCACCAACGGCGCTGTGAACGGAATGGCCCTGAACGGAGATGAACTTTACATTGGTGGCCAGTTCAACACCGCTGGCGGCAGCCCCCGCATGAACGTAGCGGTGTGGCGAACAACCACGCAGCAGTGGGATCAGCTTGGGGAAGGGATTTCCGGCCCGGTGAACGCGGTGGCGGTCCAGAATGGCTCGATCTTCTTTGGCGGCTCCTTCTATGATGTTGATGGGCGGGTGATGGATAACCTTGCGCGATGGAGCGGTGAGCGTTGGTACGATGTTGCCCGGGGGGTGCTGGGCGATAACCTCACCTCATCGGTCAACGCGTTGCTTCCGGTTGGGGATGACTTGTACGTTGGCGGAAACTTTGTTCGCACCGGCGGAACCAGTGCCTACTACATTGGCCGCTGGACCCGTTTCACCACGGGGTTTAGCGCGCCCGTGCAACCGGCCACCACCACCGGCGCAGGCCTTGCCACGCTTGCCGTTGGGTGCTATCCCAATCCCTCCACCGGCCAGATCAGCTTCACGGTTCCGCTATCAACCCCGGGGGACCTCACCGTTGCAATCGTTGCTTCCGATGGCCGCCAAGTGGCGACCCTCACCGAACCGAATGCCCAGCCTGGGGTTCACACCATCACCTTCCACGGCGATGACCTTCCCGCAGGAACCTACTTCTACCGCCTGCAGCAAGGGGAACGCCATGGCAGCGGAACATGGGTGATTCTTCGATAACGGATTTCCTTCCATCTCTATCTCTCTCTCTCCTGACTTCAACAAATGCGCAGAACATCAATGATTGCATCACACCGCCTGCTCCGATTCTGGATTGCTTCTTTGCTGCTGCTTGCCGCAAGCCGCGCCGCTGCCCAAAATCCTGATGATGTGAATTGGGATGAGGTGTTTGGAATAAGCGGGCAAAATGCGGGAACCGAAGGGGACATCTATTCCCTTGCTCTGGGCCATGATGCTTTGTATGTCGGCGGGGCGTTCACCGCTGCCAGTGGGATTCCGGTTTCGCGCATTGCGCAGTGGGACGGGGTCACGTGGAAGCAGTTAGGGGAGCCAGGCTTGCAAGGGGTGGATGGTTCGGTGTTCAGCATTTTGGTGAAAGGGGATAGCGTGATTGTTGGCGGGCAGTTCACCACCGCTGGTGGCGTTCCGGTAAACAATATTGCCGTTTGGAAACGGAGCATCAACCGCTGGTTCCCGCTGGAAGAAGGGGTGTTTGGCGGAGCCAATGCCTACGTCTCCTCAATTGTCAACCGTGGCGATACCATCTTTGTTGGTGGCCAATTCACTACCGCCGGGACCACACCCGCCAACAACGTTGCTGTGCTGATGAACGGGGAATGGAAATCGCTGGGAACGGGGAACCAAAACGGCGTTGGCGGAACGGTGAACGCGCTGGCAATATTGAAGGACCAACTCTACGTCGGCGGCAATTTCACCCGCGCCGGAAACCGCGCCGTGAACAGCCTTGCACGGTGGAGCGGCATCTGGAGCGATGTTGGCGGCGGCGTTGATGGCTACGTGAACACCCTTGTGGTCTCCCCATTCAACACCTTGATGGTGGGCGGAAAGTTCATCACCGCAGGGCCCGATGTTGTGAAGAATTTGGCGATGTGGGACGGCTCCGATTGGGCAAATACTTCCATTCGCGACGGCGACCTATCCGGCAACCCCGATCAGGTGCTTAGCGGAAACACCGGGGTCTATCAAGGATGGATTGATGGCGAGGTTCGGGCCGTTGCGTTCCAGGACCGGACGATGTTTGTTGCCGGAAATATCACCCGAGCCTTCCCCGGGGGGCAGACGTTCCAATACACCAACGTTGCGAACATCACCCGATATCACCACTTCATTGCCGGGCGCAGCCACTACTACCAGCTGGGGAGGGGAACCGATGGATATATCAACGCGCTGGCTGCCGACAAGGAGAACCTGTACGTTGGCGGGCAGTTCATCCAAGCGGGCGGGCTTACCGCAAACTACGTTGCCCGTTGGGACGGAACCGCGTGGTTCACGCTTGGTGCCCAGATCGGGAACGTTGTGACGGGGCTTGCCGTTCGCCAGGAGAAAGTTTTCGCCGTCTGGAACCCGAAAGCAATTGGAAGCAGCGAGCCAATGGGGCGCGTGGTGAAATGGAACAACCCAGGCTGGATATTTTTTGGAGGCCCCATTGCCGGTCAGATTTTTGCAATCCAACGGCTTGGGGATGATGCCATTGTTGGCGGCGCGTTTGTGAACGCTGGCGAACAGGTGGCGGTGAACGTTGCACGGCTTAGCCTTCTGGATGGATCGTGGCACCCGCTTACCCGCGGAAGCGGCGTGGCCGGCGGCGACATCAGCTACGTCAGGGCGATTGCCGAACAGGCTGGCACGCTCTATCTGGGGGGGGAGTTCACGGTGGCCGATACCCTTCCGGCGTTGAACGTCGCACGGTGGGAATCAAGCACCGGCGCGTGGTCGGCATTGGGGAAAGGGCTGAACGGCGCGGTGCGGGCCATTGCCGTTGCCCCAAATGGAGATGTCTTTGCTGGCGGAGAATTCCTCACCAGCGGCGGCGACACGCTTCGCCGGGTTGCACGGTGGGATGGCCAGCGGTGGAACCCAATGCTTGGCGGGGTGGATGCCACCGTTCGCGCCATTGCCGTCAACGGCACGAACATCTACGTGGCCGGGGATTTCGACACCGTGGATGGCCGCCCCATGAACCACATTGCCCGCTGGGACACCAGAACCAACGACTGGCATCCGATGGGTAGGGGGATTGAAGGGCATTTTGCGCCGGAGATCACCGCAATGGCAGTGGTGGGTCGCCACCTGTTCGTTACCGGCTCCTTCACCCTTGCCGGCGGCGATAGCGTCCACAACATCGCCCGCTGGGACGGAAGCGAATGGAACGCGCTGGGAAGCGGGCTGAACAGCAACGCCTACGCGCTGGCGGTGGAGGAAAATCGCCTGTACGTGGGGGGGACGTTTACCGAGGCGGGACACAAGCCAGCGGTGTACATCGGCCTGTGGCGCGAGCAAGCGTTGGGGGTTGAGCCGTCATTGCTTGCCCCGGGTTCGCTGGGGCTGCGTGCCGCGCCGAACGTTGCCGCCAACCAAACAACAATCACCCTTCAGCTTCCCCATCCCGCCAGCGTGACCCTAACCGTGATGGATGCGTTGGGCCGCGTAGTCCAACAGCTTCCCGAGCAACAGCTTCCGGCAGGAACCCAAAGCGCGACGCTTGACGTGCGCCAACTTCCGCAAGGGGGATATTTCCTGCTGTGCCAAGCCGGCCAGCAAATGGACCGGGCAATGATTCAGGTGGTGAGGTGACAAGGCTCTTTCCCCCCCCATCAACAAAGCAAAGCGGGGATGGAGGTCGATTCCTCCATCCCCGCTTCGTTTGGCGGCGGGATCGTGGGCGGGTCCGGCCATCACCATCCCATTCGTTCGCGTAGGCCGGTGATTTGCGCAACGTGGTTTTGCCCATGCGCCCCGTAGGTTCGGGCGATGTCGTGCAGGGTCATCACTCCATTTTCTGGGTGGAAGGCTGTGCGGTCCCACTCCGCATCACTCAGCGACTCCATCAGCATTCCCCACCGCTGGTGCAAGCCATCTATCAGCTGCAACGAGGCCTCAACCGGGGCCTGGTTGTCGGGTAGGGTTGCCCAGTCGTCTTGGTTGTACGGTTTCAGCGTCGGGTGGTCCTCGGCCAGCATCAGCTTGGTGCGGATGAAGGCGTTCAAGTGGGAATCGGCCACGTGGTGGACCACCTGCCGAACGGTCCAGCCTCCGTCGCGGTAGGGGGTGTCCAGCTGCTGGTCGTTCAACCCAGCAACCGCGTCGCGAAGCTGGGAGGGAAGCGCGTTGATTGCGGCAATCTGTTCGGTGTGCATCACTGCGTTTGGTTGTTGGTTATGGAGGAAAAAATCAAGTCGGCTGGCAGCATCTGCCCGAATCAACGCTCCGCCTTCTTCCATTCACCCCCACCACCTATCTCTTCACCACTTCCGCCAGCATCTCTATCGTGGCTTCGGCTGTTTTTTCCCACGTGAGCGATTGCGCAAACGCCAGCGCGTTGGTTCGCAGTTCCTGGCGTAGCTCGGGGTTGTTCAGCACCTCTGCAATTCGTTCGGCCATTGCGTCAATGTCGGCAGGGGTAGAGCAGCCCCGTGATGCCGTCGCGGACCGAGTCGCGCAGGCCAGGGTGTTGGCGGCCACCGCGGGCGTTCCGCAGGCGTTGGCCTCCACGTTCACAATCCCCCAGCCTTCTTTTTGCGATGGGTTCACCACCACCCACAGTTCCTGCAGCAGCCGCAGCTTCTCCTGCTCGGTGACAAACCCCGTGAACCGCGTGGCATCGGCAACGCCAAGCTGTTGGGCAAGCGCCTCAAGCTCCGGCTGGAAATCTCCGCGCCCAATAATCACCAGCTCGGCGTTCGGTAGCTGCTGGCGGACCTTCGCGAAGGCCCGCACCACGTGGTCCACGCATTTGTATTTCTTCAGCCGCCCAAAGTATCCAATGGTTGGGTGGGGCGATTTGGGGATGCCGGTTGGCTTCAGCCGTTGGTGGTCTATTGCGTTCATCGCCAGCCGGAAATGTTCGCGGCGGAACCCGCGCCCCACAAACTCATCCAGGGTTGATTGCGACACCACAAGGAACGGAACCTTCCGGTACAACAGATCCACCAGCTTCTCGGCCAAATAGACGTAGCTGCCAAAAACCGGCCCAGCCTCGGCAAAAATTGATTTCCCAAAAAAATGGTGGCTGATCCCCACCAGCGGGCGGCGGACGTAGAGCGGGGTGTAGAACGGAATCTTGTTCACGTCATCCACAACAACATCAAAATTGAGCTTGCGGAGCTTGAACAGGTAGTGAAAAGGGACCACAAAATTGAAGACGTTCCGCCCGCCACGGCGGATGATGCGTATTCCCTCAATCGTTTCCTCGGGGGCGGCATTGGGGTAGGCGCAGCAGAACAAGGTCACGCTGTGGCCCATCGCCACCACGCGGCGGAATGTTTCGTACAAATGGACCTCCGCGCCGCCGCTTAGGGGGTTCGTCCAGTCCTGCCAGTTGATAACAAGGATATTCATGCACCAGGCGCAAAGCTACGTCACAACCATGCTGTTCGATAAGCCAATCTCTCGGAATCTTTCGTTAGTTTTTGAAGCGATGCACAACGCAGGGGCGCCCGCCGCCCGGGCTGCGCATCCAACACAAGGGCCACACAGGGACAAAACCAACAGAATATCTACCATGCCAACAGGATTTTTTGGGACGATCATCGTCGGCGCAATCATCGGCTGGCTTGCCAGCATCATCACCAAAGCGAACAACCAACTGGGCTGCCTTGCCAACATGATTGTTGGGGTGATCGGCTCGGCATTGGGGGCGTGGCTTGCGGCGGAGCTGTTCAAATACAAAGTGATGGAAGGCTTCTCCTGGCCAGGATTTTTTATCGGGATTGGCGGTGCGGTGCTGTTTATCGCGCTGCTTCGGCTGCTGGGCATTTTGCGGCGCGATTAAGGCGCGGCTGCAACCTTTGTAGTTCTCCACAACGGGGGCATGGCGCGTCATGCCCCCCGTTTGTTTGGAAGCAACGCCCCGCAGCAAACCACCCCACCAGGAAGGAAGATTCCTCTCGCTCCCTTCCCCCCTCCATCAACATCCAGCACCGGACCTATTTTCTCAATCAAGTAATTCCATGAATCCAGAGACAACCCTCACCGACCTGCGTGCCGCCGTTGCCGCAGCCACCACGCCTGCCGAACGTGCCGGTGCGCTGAACCAGCTTGCCAAGAAATTAGAACAGCAAAGCCAATATGCCGAGAGTCTTGCTGCTGCGGAGGAAGCTCATGCCGCAGCCAAAGAAGCAGGTGATGGTGCTGCCGAGGCAGAGGCGTTGCGGTTGCAAGGTATCGTTCATCAAAGGCGGAGTGAATACCCGACGGCATTGGCGTTGTTGGCGAATTCGCTGAAACTGTTTGAAGAGCTTGGGAACCGTTCCGGTGTTGCTCGTGCTACCAACAACATCGGGATTGTGTACCGGAGCCTCTCGGAGTACCCAAAAGCGTTGGAGCATTTCAGCCGTGCGCTTGCCCTGCATGAAGAGCTTGGCGAACGTTCTGATGTTGCCCGTGTCACTGGGACCATCGGGATTGTGTACGCTCATCTTTCGGAGTACTCGAAAGCGTTGGAGCATTTCAGCCGTGCGCTTGCCATTTCTGAAGAGCTTGGCAATCGTGCGGGGATTGCTGAAGCCACCAACCACATCGGGAATGTGTACGGGAGACTTTCGGAGCACTCAAAAGCGTTGGAGCATTACAGTCGTTCGCTTGCCATGTATGAAGAGCTTGGCAATCGTTCCAGTGTTGCCATTGCCACTGGGAACATCGGGATTGTGTACAATAGACCTCTTTCAAAAGTCTAGATTACGGGTTATGTTTGGGGTCAACCAATATAAGGAAGAAGGATGCGCTACGCAGAGATTTGTGATCGTTCACCGGAACAATTTCGACGCTTAACGGGTGTGTTGCCGACAACCTTCGAGGCAATGCTCAAGGTCATTCGTGCAGCACGGCGAGAGTTTGGTCGCCCACCGAAACTGGTGTTGGCCGATCAGCTGTTGTTGACGCTGCTGTATTGGCGTGAGTATCGAGCGCAATATCACCTTGCAGCGGATTTTGGGATCAGCGAACCGACCTGCAGCCGGATCATTCGGCGAGTGGAGGATGAACTCACCCAGAGCAAAGAGTTTCAATTGCCGCAGCGTCCGCAGCCGCGAGGCGGGGACATAGAATTTGCCGTGATCGTGATCGATGCGACAGAAAGCCCGATTGAACGGCCAAAAAAAAGCAAAGGGAGTACTACAGCGGGAAGCGTGGATGCCACACAATCAAGACGCAGGTAGCCATGGCGTTGGGAAGTCGTCGGATCCTCAAGACAGAGTTTGGGGTTGGAAGCCAGCATGATTTCTCGTTATTGAAGCAGTGTGTGGGTCGGGGGTATAAGCGATTGTTGGGGAGTGGGAGTTGTTGGATGGCGGATTTGGGATATCTGGGGTTATCGAAGATCCCAGAGCAACGTATGGTTGCCGCACAAGCGGCGGAAGGGGTAGCATTAGGGGATTGGGAGAAGGAGGAGAATCGTGAGCATTCGCGGAAGCGGATCGTGATTGAGCATGTGTTTGGTCGGTTAAAGGTGTTCAAGATCATAGCGGAGAAGTATCGAAATCGTCGCAAGCGATTTGATGTGAGATTCAACCTCATCGCCGCCATCCATAATTTTGAACTCCCTTGAAAACTACTTTTGAAAGAGGTCTAATAGCCTCTCGGAGTACGCAAAAGCGTTGGAGTATTACACCCATGCTCTTGCCGTGCATGAAGAGCTTGGTGATCGCTCTGGTGTTGCCCGTGTCACTGGGAACATCGGGATTGTGTACGATAGCCTCTCGGAGTACGCGAAAGCGTTGGAGTATGGCAGCCGCGCTCTTGCGTTGCATGAAGAGCTTGGTGATCGTTCTGGTGTTGCCGCTACCACCGGAAACATCGGGAATGTGTACGTGTACCTTTCGGATTACCCGAAAGCGTTGGAGTATCTCAGTCGTGCGCTTGCCTTATATGAAGAGCTTGGTAATCGTTCCGGTGTTGCCATGGCCACCAACAACATCGGGATTGTGTACAAGTCCCTCTCGGAGTACCCGAACGCATTGGAGTATTTCAGCCGTGCGCTTGCCTTGCATGAAGAGCTTGGCCAGCGTTCCGGTGTTGCCCGTGCCACTGGGAACATCGGGGGTGTGTACGGTTCCCTCTCAGAATACCCGAAAGCGTTGGAGCACTTCACCTGTGCACTTGCTCTGCATGAAGAGCTTGGTGATCGTTCCGGTGTTGCCATTATCACTGGAAACCTTGGTTCACTCTATGCCCAAAAAGACTTCGCCGAGTACAACCCCGCCAAAGCCGAAGAGCTTCTCCAGCAAGCAATTACTCTCAATGAAGAACTGGGAACCAAAGACCAACTCTATGTAGCCCACCAATCCTTAGCCACTCTCTACGAACAAGAATCCCGCTTTGAGGAAGCCCTCACTCACTTCAAAAAATTCCACGAGGTGAAAGAGGAAGTTCAGAGCGAGGAAGCCAAAAAGAAAGCCATCCAAGTAGAACAACAACGGCAGATTGCGGAGATGGAAAAACGCACTGCTGCTGAGCGTGCGCGGGCCAAGGCCACTGAGGAGCTTCTCCACAAAACTCTCCCGCCAAGCATTGCCGATCGAATGATCTCCGGCGAACGCCAAATCGCCGACCGCTTCGACTCCGCCAGCATCCTGTTTGCCGATGTCGTCGGCTTCACTCCGATGACCGCGCAGATGCCAGCAAGTGCGGTGCTGGAGTTCATGAACTTCGTCTTCGCGCACTTCGATTCCATTGCCGCGAAGCACGGCTGCGAGCGAATCAAGACAATCGGCGACGGCTACATGGCGGCGTGTGGCGCACCAATTGAATGCCCGGACCACGCGGAGAGAATCGCAAGAATGGCGATGGAGATGCTGGAAGATGTGGCACTGCCGGAAAGCATCACCGAGCACTTACCGCCAAACACAGAGTTTGAAATCAGGATCGGCCTGCACACCGGCAGCATCACCGGCGGAGTAATCGGCACAGGCAAACTGGCCTACGACATCTACGGGGACACAGTGAACACGGCGAGCCGAATGGAAAGCCACGGGGAGGCTGGGAAGATTCACGTGAGTGAGGAGTTTGCCGCCGCACTTTCTTCGGCAATCAATACCGGCGAACTCCCCATCACGTTGGAAGAACGTGGCGAACTAAACATCAAAGGGAAAGGAACCCTTCGGACCTATTTTCTCAATCAAGTAATTCCATGAATCCAGAAACAACCCTGACCGACCTGCGCTCCGCCGTAGCCGCAGCCGCCACACCCGCCGAGCGTGCCAATGCGCTGAACCAACTTGCCGGGGAGTTGGAGCGGCAAGGAGAATATGCTGAAAGCCTTGCTGCCGCGGAGGAAGCTCATGCCGCAGCCAAAGAAGCAGGTGATGCTGCTGCCGAAGCAGAAGCCTTGCGGGTGCAAGGTTCTGTGCATTGGCGGAGGGGTAATTACCCCACGGCGTTGCCATTGCTGGAGCAATCGCTGAAGCTGTATGAAGAACGTGAGGATCGTTCCGATGTTGCTCGTGTCACCGTGGGCATCGGGAATGTGTACGCATCCCTTTCGGATTACCCGAAGGCGTTGGAGTATTACAGCCGTGCTCTTGCCCTGTTTGAAGAGCTTGGCAAACGTTCTGGTGTTGCCGGTGTTACCGGGAACATCGGGAATGTGTACTTGAACCTCTCGGATTATCCAAAAGTGTTGGAGTATTACAGCCGTGCTCTTGCCATGCATGAAGAGCTTGGCAATCGTTCCGGTGTTGCCAGTGTCACCAGCAACATCGGGACTGTGTACGGGGACCTTTCGGATTACCCAAAAGCATTGGAGTATCTCAGCCGTGCGCTTGCCATGCATGAAGAGCTTGGTGAGCGTTCCGGTGTTGCCATGGCCACCAACAACATCGGGATTGTGTACAAGTCCCTCTCGGATTACCCGAAGGCGTTGGAGTATTACAGCCGTGCGCTTGCCATGCATGAAGAGCTTGGGAATCGTTCTGGTGTTGCTATTACTACTGGGAACATCGGGATTGTGTACCAGAACCTTTCGGATTACCCGAAAGCGTTGGAGTATTTCAGCCGTGCTCTTGCCATGCGTGAAGAACTTGGCGAGCGTTCCGGTGTTGCCAGTATCACTAGGAACATTGGTTCACTCTATGCTCAAAAAGACTTCGCCGAGTACAACCCCGCCAAAGCCGAAGAGCTTCTCCAGCAAGCAATTGCTCTCAATGAAGAACTGGGAACCAAAGACCAACTCTATTCAGCCCACAAATCCTTAGCTAACCTCTACGAACAAGAATCCCGCTTTGAGGAAGCCCTCACCCACTTCAAAAAATTCCACGAAGTGAAAGAGGAAGTCCAGAGTGAGGAAGCAAAGAAGAAAGCCATCCAAGTAGAACAGCAACGGCAGATTGCGGAGATGGAAAAACGCACGGCTGCCGAACGTGCCGATGCTGAAGCCACCAAACGGGTCCTTCACAACATCCTTCCACCAACCATTGCCCAGCGTGTTGTTCGCGGCGAGGAACATATCGCTGAATCGTTCGAGTCGGTGACGGTGTTGTTTGCCGACATTGTTGGGTTCACGGTGCTTTCGCAAGGGATCACTCCACGGGAGTTGGTTGCGGGGTTGGACGTGCTGTTCAGCCAGTTCGATGAGTTGGCGGAGAAGTACGGGTTGGAGAAGATCAAGACGATTGGGGACGCGTACATGGCAGTATCGGGTCTGCCAGAAAGCCGTGAGAACCACGCAGAATCAGCGGCGCGAATGGCGATAGAGTTGGTGGAAGTAATTGCAGGGTTCGATGGGCTTGGGGATGGGATTCAACTCCAAGTACGGATTGGCTTGCACAGTGGAGAGGTAGTGGCGGGAATCATCGGAAAGAAGAAGTTCGCATACGACCTGTGGGGCGACGCAGTAAACACCGCGAGCCGAATGGAGAGCCACGGGGAGGCGGGGAAGATTCACGTGAGTGAAGAATTTGCCGCCGCACTTTCTTCGGCAATCAGCAAGGGCGAACTCCCCATCATGCTGGAAGAGCGTGGCGAACTAACCATCAAAGGGAAAGGAACTCTTCGGACCTATTTTCTAAACCCATCAACGAAATGAATCCAGAAACAACCCTGACAGACCTCCGCGCCGCCGTAGCCGCAGCAACCACACCCGCCGAGCGTGCCAATGCGCTGAACCAACTTGCGCAACAGTTAGCCCAGCAAAGTCAATATGCCGAGAGCCTTGCCGCCGCCGAAGAAGCCTACGAGCTTGCCAAAGAGGCTGGAGATGAGTTGGCTGAGGCAGAAGCGTTGCACCTGCAAGGTGTGGTCTGTTTGCAGAAGGGTGAGTACAGCACGGCGTTGCCATTACTGGAGGAGTCATTGCAGCTGTCGGAACATCTTGGAGATAGCTCCGGCACGGCTCGCACCCTCAACAGCATCGGGAATGTGTACCGGAACCTTTCGGATTACCCGAAAGCGTTGGAGTATTACAGCCGTGCGCTTGCCATGTTTGAAGAGCTTGGGGATCGTTCCGGTGTTGCTCGTGCTACCAACAACATCGGGAATGTGTACCGGAACCTCTCGGAGTACCCAAAAGCGTTGGAGTATTACAGCCGTTCGCTTGCCCTGTGTGAAGAGCTTGAGGATCGTTCCGGTGTTGCTGGTGCCACCGGAAACACCGGGCTTGTGTATTGGAACCTCTCGGATTACCCGAAAGCGTTGGAGTATTACAGCCGTGCGCTTGCCCTGTTTGAAGAGCTTGGGAATCGTTCCGGTGTTGCCAGTGCCACCATCGGCATGGGGAATGTGTACAACTCTCTTTCGGAGTACGCGAAAGCGTTGGAGTATTACAGCCGCTCGCTTGCCCTGCATGAAGAGCTTGGGGAGCGTTCTGGTGTTGCCCGTGTCACCGGGAACATCGGGGTTGTGTACGCATCCCTTTCGGAATACCCGAAAGCGTTGGAGTATTACAGCCGTTCGCTTGCCCTGTGTGAAGAGCTTGGGAATCGTTCTGGTGTTGCCAGTGCCACCGGGAACATCGGGAATGTGTACTACTACCTCTCGGAGTACGCAAAAGCGTTGGAGTATTACAGCCGTTCGCTTGCCGTGCATGAAGAGCTTGGGGATCGTTCCGGTGTTGCCAGTGGCACCGGAAACATCGGGGTTGTGTACGAATCCCTTTCGGAGTACCCGAAAGCGTTGGAGTATTTCAGCCGTGCGATTGCCCTGCATGAAGAGCTTGGCAATCGTTCGGGTGTTGCCATGGCCACCGGAAACATCGGGAGTGTGTACTGGAATCTCTCGGATTACCCGAAAGCGTTGGAGTATTACAGCCGTGCGCTTGCCTTGCATGAAGAGCTTGGCGAGCGCTCCGGTGCTGCCCATGTCACCGGGAACATCGGCTCACTCTACACTCGAAAAGCATTCGCCGAGTACAACCCCACCAAAGCCGAAGAGCTTCTCCAGCAGGCAATCACCTTTAACGAGGAACTGGGAACCAAAGACCAACTCTACTCAGCCCACCAATCTTTAGCCGAACTCTACGAACAAGAAGGCCGCTTCCAAGAAGCCCTCACTCACTTCAAGAAATTCCAAGAACTCTATCAAGAAGTCCAGAGCGAGGAGGCCCAGAAGAAAGCCATCCAAGTAGAACAACAACGGCAGATTGCGGAGATGGAGAAACGCACGGCTGCCGAGCGTGCGCGTGCAAAAGCCACCGAGGAGCTTCTCCACAAAACCCTCCCGCCAAGTATTGCCGATCGGATGATCTCCGGCGAACGCCAAATCGCGGACCGCTTCGACTCCGCCAGCATCCTGTTCGCCGATGTCGTCGGCTTCACGCCAATGACCGCGCAGATGCCAGCAAGCGCTGTTCTGGAGTTCATGAACTTCGTCTTCGCCCACTTCGATTCCATTGCCGCGAAGCACGGCTGCGAGCGAATCAAGACAATCGGCGACGGCTACATGGCGGCGTGCGGCGCACCGATTGAATGCGCGGATCACGCGGAGAGAATTGCCAGGATGGCGATGGAAATGCTGGAAGATGTGGCACTGCCAACCAGCATCACGGAGCATCTGCCACCAAACACAGAGTTCGAGATACGAATCGGCCTACACACCGGCAGCATCACCGGCGGAGTAATCGGCACGGGGAAGCTGGCCTATGATATTTACGGCGACGCAGTAAACACGGCCAGCCGAATGGAGAGCCACGGGGAGGCAGGGAAGATTCACGTGAGCGAGGAGTTTGCCGAGGAGCTTCGGCGAAAGGGAGGCGATTCTTCCTCAATGACCTTGCTGGAACGCGGGATGATGGAGGTGAAGGGGAAGGGGGCGATGCGCACCTATTTCCTTGCATCCTCGTGAACGCAATGACCGCTCCCCCCGTTGTCACCCTCACCGTTTTCCACGTTGCTGGGTGGCGGCGGGGATGGGCGTTTGCGCAGATGGGGCTGGCGCGCCCGCTGCTGCGGAACGTCCCCGGGTTGCAGTTCTGGAAAATGATGGGGGCCGGCGGCGGGCTGGGCTTCACCCTGCGCCCCGATTGGGGGCGGTACGCGCTTCTCTCCGTTTGGAAGGATCAGGAATCTTCAAAGGATTTTTTTGCCAGCTCCCTGTTCATCCGCCGCTACCGCCGCGCCGCCAGCAGGCTTTCCACGCTGGTGCTGCGGCCAATCGCCACGCATGGCAACTGGGACGGGGGGAACCCGTTCCTTCCCACCCTTCGCCGCAATCCGGAACCGGACGAACCAATTGCCGTGCTGACCCGCGCCTCAATCCGCCCGCTCCGCTCCCGTGCGTTCTGGGGCCAGGTCCCGCGCGTGAATCGGGAGATTGCGGAAACCCCAGGCCTGATTGCCTCGATTGGCGTTGGCGAACTCCCCTTCATCCGGCAAGCCACATTTTCGATTTGGGAGAACGCTGCGGCAATGAAGGCGTTCGCGTACGGAAGGCCGGAGCACCGGAACGCCATCCAGCGAACCCGCAGCGAAGGCTGGTACAGCGAAGAAATGTTCACCCGTTTTGTGGTGGTGGGGGGGATGGAGGAATTGCCATTGTAGCGTGCAACCCCGAACCCCGCAAACTGCGCCCGCACTCTGTGCAGAAATTGGCGTACTGGTGCCGGATCACCGCGTGGCAATGGCCACACATCCGCTCAAGCGGGCTGCCGCAGCAGGGGCAGTAGTGGTCGCTCAAGAAGCAGATCACCCCGCACGATTCGCAAACCCGCGAACCATCGGGCGAAGAAGGCGGATAGGTGTTCAGCATGGAAGTCGGTTATTGGGGATCGGTTGCTGGAAGGGAATGCGCGGAAGTTGCTTGATCTTTCCTGTGATCTTCGTGTGGCCTTCGCCAACGGCTCCTTCTTCATTGTATCTTCGCACGGTCACGGTTTTACGGATTGATGGTGACACCGCAAGGCCGATTGCACATTTGTTGGCGATACCATGAAGCCCTTCTCTGAACAGACCCCTTCCGAATCCCTTATCCCCAACGCCGAACAGCTTACCGGGTTCCTGAACCACGGGCTGATGCCGTTTGTGGGAAGGGAGAAGGAGTTCCAGAAGCTGATAGAGTTTTGGCGCGGAACGCCCGAATCCCACGGCGTGCGTGCCGCGCTGATAGTGGGGGAAGCCGGGATCGGAAAAAGCAGGTTGATGGAGGAACTGATGCCCCAGATCATGCGGGAAGGGGGGGCCGTGGTTCACATCCGTTTCTACCCCGAATCGGCAATCCACCCCGGGCATCTTCTTGCCGATGCGTTGCTTGGTTCCGCCGGCGCGCGCGAGGTCCTGCGGGACCATTCCCCCCAGGACCTTCCCAGCGGCATTGCTGCGTTGCGGCGGGTGGTCCGGTTGCGGCCAACGGTGCTGGTGGTGGAGGACCTCCATCTGCTTGCTGGCGATGCGGTGCGCGACTTTGCCGCAATCCTTGCCGCCCTTTCCGACGAACCCCTTTCGGTGGTTGGAACCACCCGCCCAACCCCAATCCCTGCCGCCGGAATCTTGGCCCCCTACCTTGTGGAAGAATTGGAGCTGCACGGCATCGGCCAGGAGGGGATTAAGGGATTGTGGAGGGCCCTGTTCAACGCACTTCCGTTGCCCCACGTGGTGGACCTTTTGCAGGAAGGAACCCGGGGGAACGCGCTGGCGGTCCGCTCGGCACTTCGCCGGGCACTGAGCACCGGAGCGGTGGAGCGGGGAAGCGGCCAGTGGAAAGTGTTTGCCCCTGCGTTTGCGTCGGTGGTGGAACGGAGTGTGGATATGCTGGCGGTGGGGATGACCGCGCACCTTCGCGAGGAGGAACGCGCCACGGTGCAGGTGCTGGCATCGCTGGGCGAAGTGTTCGCACGCGAAACTGCCGAGGCACTGCTTGGCCCAAACGCACGCCTGCTGAACCAGCTGCTGTTCAAGGGAATCCTGACCACCATCTCCAGCGCGCCGCGCCCGCTTCCCGGCGGCGAAAGCACCCACCCGCTGATTGCCTTCGCCCACACCTTGCTCCATCGCCAGCTTGCGGAGCTTCTTCCGCCGGACCTTTCTTCCTTGATTGATGTTGTTGCCAACAACCTTCCGCTCTACTCCATTCTCCCATATCGTTTGCTTGGCGAGCGGCTTCCGGCATCCGGCGCGGTGGACCGCCACGTGTTGCAGCAGGCAATGCATCGGGCGTTCGACACCGCGCGGCATATTGAGCAAAGTGCCCAGTGGCGGAACTCCATCATCCCGTTCCGTGCCGTTGCCGCAATGGCCTGTTCCTGCATTGCCGATTGGCCGGAGGAAGAATGGATACCCTTGCTTGCCGACCTGTACTACTACCGGCTGATGTTGCTCCGCCGCGACCGCCCCCAAGCCTCCGAACCCGCCGTTGATGGCTTCCTTCGGCTGACGGAAAACGCCGCAACCCCGTTGCTTCGCCGGCAGCGGCTGATGGCGTTGCGGTTCCTGTATCGCCTTTGTTGGGAACGGGATCACGTCCCCCGCAACGATATTTATGAAGAAGTCGAAGCGATTGTTGCCAGCAATCCCGAATTCCTTTACTCGCGGGAGTACGTCACCTTCCTCAGCTACCCCGCCAGCGTGGCTGCGCAGCGGGTGGATAATCAGGCCTGCCAGGCAATGGAGGAACGTGCCCAGCAGATTCTGGACTCCGAGCAATGCACCCCCCAACTCCGCCGCCAAATCCACGATTCCATCCTCCGCTTCCTGATGCAGTACTACGGTAATGCTGAACAGTACCGGCTGCGGTTGCAACAGCTTCAGCAGCTTGAGGATGAAGGGCTGAACGATTACCTGCTCCGCCAGTTCAAACTGCTGCTGCTGTTTGAAGGGGGTTTTATGGAGCAGATCATCGAACCCGCACGCGCCTACGTGGCCGAGATGGAGCATCGGGGGATGCTGATGAACTACTTCGACGTGCGGATGCGAAGCCTTTGCGCCCAGAACGCCCTGGGGCTTCCGTTCCCAATGGTGATGCAGGAGTGGGAGAAGATGTTCGCCGAAATTCCCGAAAGCCACATTATCCGTCTGGACGGCCAGCTCTCCTTCTTGGCAATCATCACCGCATTCTTCAACAATCGCGCTGCCGAGGGTGCGGCCTTGCTGGACCGTGTGTTCCCGGGCCGGCCAAGCACCTTCCCGATGATGCTGCTGACGGCGTTGATGGCCGATGCTCCATTCCCCGCAGCCTCCCATCAGTTTTTTCAGGACCCCCTGTTCGCCAGCGATGCCATGACGGCATTGGCTTCGTTCGTGATGAACAACCAAACGGAGCTTCGGGACCAAGCACGCCAGGCGGTGAAGGAAATCAACACCGAGCCGATCTACTCCGTGAAAGTGGTGCTCCACTACCTTACGGCCATTGAGCTTTTGTGGTATGCCGAGCGGAAAAACCTGGGGCTGGAAGGGAAACCGCAGCTGCAAGAAAAGGTGGATGCCGTGCTGGAATGGATGGTGGCGCAACGCCTTCACGGGTGGGCGCGGCCGTTGCTGGAACGCTACCGCCCGGTGCTGGCAAAACCGGCGGCGCGCGCCTGGGGCCAACGGATTGCGGAAGTTGAGCAGGCCCTGGCACCAATCCCTGAACTACAGCAAGCCCTTCCCCCGCAGCAGTTGCGGATCACCATGCTGGGGGCCATTACCGTGGCACGGCCCGGGGGGGCGGCCCAGCCAATCAGCGGCGCGCGCTCCCGAACTTTGCTTGGGCTGATGGTGGCGGACCAGATGCAGCGGCGGCGGCTTGGGCGCGAAGAGTTTTGGCGGATTGCCGGCGGCGGCGGCGATGACCTTGAGCACAGCCGCAAAGCGATGAACCAGGGAATACTCCGCCTGCGCGAAGCAATCACCCGCGAAGCCGTCCAGACCGACGGCGAAACCCCAACACTGAATTTCGATGCCGTGCAGGTGGACCTGCTGGAAGCGTTGCAGGCCCTGCGCCAGGCCGATTCCGCCGCCCGTGCCTCGGCTTGGATACGGGCGTTCCCGGCGGCGATGCGAGCGTTGGAGATTTCACGCGGCGAGGTCCCCTTCCCGACACTCTACGACGATTTTTTTGAGGCCACCCGCGAAGATTTCGAGGACCTGCTCCGCTCCACCACCTTGCGGGTTGCGCGCGGGCTGCTTCGCGAGGGGGACATCACCAGCGCGGAAGCATTGCTAACCCGCCTGTACGACATCATGCCGGAAGATGAGGAGGCTGGCACACTGCTGCAAAACGCCCTTATCGCCCTGGGCCGCCGCGCCGAAGCCGAGCGGGTGAAAATGCGGGCCGAAGCGGGGTGATGGGGGGCTATGGCCGTTCCGCCGTAACCACTAACTTTGCAGCCGTGTTGTGCTGGTGCTCCTGCATGAACGTTTCTCACAGTTGCAACCACCGTTGCAGTCATAATTGCAACCGCCGTTGCAGTCACGCTTGGCCGCCTGCTGGCGGCCCGCCGATTCCCTCTCAATACCATTGCGCGCATGATGTTTGCTCCTTGCTACGCTGTTCCCCGGCTTCGTTGGATATTCCCGTTCATTCTTCTTCTGGTGGCCCTGCTGCCGCGATTGGTGGCCGCACAAACGCCACCGCTGGATCCATACACCGCCGGCCGCCACTACCTTCTTGCCTTCCCCGACACCACGGCAACCGTCACCGACCCGAAGCATCCGCCGCAGCAAGGCTCGCAGTTCCTGATCTACGTCTTCTCCGCCACCGATAGCAATGCCGTGGCCGTTACCGGCGCTGCCGGGACCACCAGCCAGATGGTTGGCGCGGGGAAGTTCACGCAGTTTGCCATTTCCAACAGCCCGGTAATCACCCAAATGGGAACGCCGGTCGCCAACACGATTGAGGTGATTGCCCAGGACCCGGTCATCGTCTATTGCTACATGGTAACGCCGTTCGGGGCCGAGGCCTGGACACCGCTTCCGGTGGAGGCGTGGGGGAACGATTACTACACCGCCGCGCGCCAAAGCGAGCTGCTGACCGACTACGCACCCAGCGGCAACGACGGCCCAGCCGGGCGGCGGGTCCAGGGGGGAAATCAAATTGTGGTGATTGCACAGCAGGACAGCACCCGCCTGAAAATCTTCCCGAACGGGCAGCTTGCGGGGTTTGTCAACACCAGCAATCTGGTGCTGATGGCGGGGGAGGCCTTCATGGTTCAAGGGCTGGCCGACACCGCCACCGGAGTCCGTGCCGATTTGGGGGGATCGTTCATCACCGCCAACAAACCGATTGGCGTGCTGACCGGAAACACCCGCGCAATGGGCATTGACACCCTGGGCGGCGTCACCCGCAACTCCCTGAAAAACATGGCCGTGGAGTGGCTTGCCCCCGCCGAGCAGCATGGCGATGACTTCCTGTTCACCCCCACTGCGGACCCATTGCAGCGCGCGGCAAACTTCGTCCGCATCTACGGGACCAGCGCCGATTTCAAAGATGGATATTACACGATTGATGATGCCGGAAACAGCCGCACGTTCGGCGTGGTCAATCGCGGATTTTTCGAGGACACCAACCGGGCCGGAAAAGCCCGATACTACAAGCCGCAAGCCCCGGTCCAGGTGATGCTGACCGTCCCTGGGTTCTCCCGATTGCTCAGTTCCACCAAACTCTCCAACGGCAAAACGGCATCCAGCTACGAGACGTGGGGCGGGTTCATGGCGGAGATCACGCCGCGCAACCAGTGGGGGACCTTTGCGCCATTTATCACCCCTGCTGAGCCGTCGGGGATGGAGCATTACCTAAGCGTTGTCACCGACGATGCCCGCCGCAGCAACATCTTCTACAAAGTTGGCGACGGCCCCGAGCAACCCTTCCCCTTCCAGCCGACCGACGTTGCCGGAAGCGGCATCACATGGGGCGCGGTAAAAGTTGATGCCGGGAAGGAATGCTGGGTTCGCGGCGACGGCCCAACGGCGCGGTTTGGCGGGATCGTCTATGGGTTCAAAAAAGGGAGGGAGGAATGGAGGCCGAACCAAGCGATTCCGGAGTACGAGGAAGAGGTTGCGCTGGCGTACGGGTACCCGCTTGCGCCGCGCCGCCGTGTGGTGGGTCCTGGGGACTCGCTCAGCATTGCCGCAACGCCATCCGGTTGCTGCGGGTTGCTGGTGAATGCGCAAGCGATAAACCAAAGCCCAGTGGGATTGGAAGCGATTGCCCTGGAGAGCGGAGCGGTAAACACCACCCTGACGTTGGTGAACCCGGCCACGCCGGGCGAAGTTTTGCGAAGCCCCGCCGCCACCGTCCGGTTGCAACCAACCAACGGCGCGTTGCCGGCGCGTGCCACCCTGGTTTTCACCGACCGCACCGGGCGCGTTACCCGCGTCCCGTTCCGTTGCGCCCCCGATAGCCTTTCGCTTTCTCCATCGAAAGGGATTGACATCGGGCAGGTCCCCCCCGATACCGCTTGCATCGAAGCGGAGGTGACGGCCATTAACCCGTTGCAGCAGGACCTTCCGGTGGAGTCGGTGCGGTTGCTTGCCGACACCGTGGGGTTCCGCATCGTCTCGGTAACGCCGCCGGTCCCAGCGGTGCTGAAGCCAGGGGAATTGCTGAAGGTGAAAGTCTGCCTGCGCCCGGACCGCGACAGCACGTTGTTCCGCGACAGCCTGCTGTTCGGCTACCCTTGCGGCAGCGATACGCTTCCGCTTGCTGGGCTAAGCGCCACCCCGTGTATCGAGGTTGACACGCTTGATTTCGGGACGCTGCGCCAGTCCGACGAGCCGGTTACGCTGACGCTGAAAATCTGCAACAAGGGAACCGGAACGCTGACCTTCAACGACGACAGCGGAAGCGGGGTGATGAGTTGGCTAGTGGATAATTTCACCGTCGCCAAATCCGATTTGGATCGTTTGAAAGCTGCGCGGCTGATCCCCCGCGAGTGCATCACGCTGGCGGTGACGTTTACGCCAACGGAGATTGCGCAGTACGATGCCTGGGTCCGGTTCCAGTCGAACGCGGGGGATTGCAGCGACACGCTGATCTGGGTGGCGCGGGTGATTTCCGACACCGCAAGCGCCGCGCCGGACCCGGCGGAGCTTGCCGGCTACAAGCTTTTCCCGAACACCCCGAACCCGTTCAGCGAGGCAACGGAAATCTGGTTCAATCTTGGCCGGAGCGGGCAGACGCAGATTGAGGTGTTCGATCTTTCCGGGAAGCGCGTTGCGGTGGTGGCCAACCAGCAATTATCCGCCGGCCAGCACCGCCACCGCTGGCAATCTGGCGGAATCCCCGCCGGCATCTATATCATCCGCATCACCAGCGGCACCTGGCGTGCCGAGCAGCGGGTGACCGTGGCAAGGTAGCCGCCCCGACTGAGTTGGGATTAGTAAAAAAGGGGTAGCCGAAGGTCTTTAGCCTTCGGCGTCATCTTCGATCCTGGGCAGGCTAAAGACCTGCCGCTACCCTTGGACGACTGGGTAACTGCCCCGACCTTCGTCGGGGTTGATAAAAAAGGGGTGGCCGTCCCGACCTCCGTCGGGGTTGATAAAAGGGGTAGCCGAAGGTCTTTAGCCTTCGGCGTCATCTTCGATCCTGGGCAGGCTAAAGACCTGCCGCTACCCTTGGACGACTGGGTAACTGCCCCGACCTCCGTCGGGGTTGATAAAAAAGGGTAGCCGTCCCGACCTTCGTCGGGATTGATAAAAAGGGGTAGCCGAAGGTCTTTAGCCTTCGGCGTCATCTTCGATCCTGGGCAGGCTAAAGACCTGTTATCAATCCCGACGGATGTCGGGGTCGCTACCGTGATGGTCCGGCTTAGTCAGGGCCGCTACCGTGATGGCCCTGGCTTCCCATTTGGGTTGGCTGTGTATCTTGCCACCACTTCCTTCTGCTTCAAAAAAACAACAGCATAGACCTGCATCCGAATGAACCTTGAGCTTAACGATAAAACTGCGGTGATTGCCGCAAGCAGCCACGGGCTGGGCAAAGCAACCGCCGCACGCCTTGCCCGCGAAGGTGCCAACGTGGTGATTTGCGCACGCGGAAAAGAAGCGTTGATGAAAACCGCCGAGGAGATCAGCGCCGCAACCGGACGGCGCGTGGAATGGGTCCAGGCGGACCTGACAAAAGCCGATGACATCGAGATGCTGATGGATGCCACGCGCATCGCTTTCGGCAGCGTGGATATTCTGGTGACCAACTGCGGCGGACCAAAACGGGGGAGCTTCATGGCCCTTGATGACAAGGATTGGCGCGAGGCCACGGACCTGGTGCTGATGAGCGCGGTCCGCTTAATCCGCGCCGCAATCCCGTACATGCGGACCTCCGGCGGCGGGCGGATTGTGAACGTGGTTTCGATCTCGGTGAAGCAGCCAATCGAGCATCTGATGCTCTCCAACTCCTTGCGAAGCGGGGTGGTCGGGTTGGCCAAAACCCTTTCCACCGAGCTTGCGCCGTTCGGCATTTTGGTGAACAACGTCGCCGCCGGCTACGCCCTGACCAACCGTGTGTACGACCTGGCGATTGAGGAAGCGCGCGAGCTGGGAATCTCCCACGAGGAAATTTTAGCGCGATACCATGAGGACATCCCGCTGAACCGAATGGCGCGCCCGGAGGAGATTGCCGACGTGATCGCCTTCCTTGCTTCGGCCCGTGCCAGCTACATCACCGGGGCCACCATTCCGGTGGATGGCGGCTACAACATGGGGGTGATGTAATCCTAACCAAATTCCAACGCGGTGATTCCTCTGCTGGGGCGTTGCGCGTTGCCACCCGATCCCTTGCCAACATTCAACATTTGGACCTGCGATGATCCCTGAGCTTCGGAAGGAATTTAACGAGCGATTTACCGCACGGAAGTATGAGCTGTTCAAGCAACGGCTGACGGAGCGTTGCCGTGCGGAGATTGGGTTCCGCATCAGCGAGACTCCATTTTTTGTTCCGCGCCATATCCAACAAGCGTGCGAGCAAGGGGCGGTGGAGCTTGCGATGCTGGCCCACGACCCAGAGTATCTGAAGCTCAGCGATGCCACGCTGCAGCCCGAGTATGCCGTGCCGAACCAGACCGATCGCTCGATGTTTCTTGTGGTGGATTTCGCGATGGCCGAAGGGGAGAACGGGGAGGTTGTTCCGCGGCTGATCGAGATGCAGGGGTTCCCGTCGCTGATGGGATTCCAGATTGCGTTTGCTGAGCTGACGCAGGAGCATTGGGGGCTTCCCGACAATTTGGGCTACATCAACGGCGGCCACACTCGCCAGGAAGTTCTGGGATTGCTTCACCGCGCAATCGTTGCCCAGCACGACCCGGAAAATGTTGTGCTGCTGGAGCTTGACCCCTGGAACCAGAAAACCTGCTGCGATTTCCAGATCATGCGCGAGCTGCTGGGCCTGCACGTTGCCGACATCCGTTTTGTGAAGAAGGTGGGGGGGAAGCTCCATTATGAGAAGGATGGCCGCTTGGTCCCGATTCATCGAATCTTCAACCGCGCAATCGTTGATGAGATTCAGAAGAAGGGGGTGGAGCTTCCGTTTGGTTGGGGCGATGAGATTGATGTGGAGTGGGCGGGGCACCCCAACTGGTATTTCCGCATCAGCAAATTCACCCTTCCCTATCTGAATCACCCGCTGGTTCCGCAAGCAATTTTTCTGGACAGGATGGCCGAGCTTCCCCAAAACCTTGATGCCTTTGTCCTGAAACCCCTGTACTCCTTTGCCGGCGCTGGGGTGATTGTTGGCCCCACCGAAGCCGAGGTGAACGGGGTCCCAGCCGAGCAACGGGACAAGTACATTTTGCAGGAGCGCATCACCTACGCCGAAGCGATTACAACGCCGGAAGGGGGAACAAAAGCGGAGTACCGAATCATGCTGGTCTGGATGCCAGGGGAGGAACGCCCGCGCCCAATCATGGGCCTTGTGCGGATGGGCCGCGGAAAAATGATGGGGGTGGATTTCAACCGGAACATGACGTGGATTGGCGCGGGGTGCAATTTCTATCAGGGGTGAGTGAAGAAGAATTGCGGGGAAGAAAACTCAGTGCCAGATAAAAAAAAGCGGAGGCGCAACTGCGTCTCCGCTTTTTCTCTCATCGCCCTCTCTCTTTCTCCAATGGGCTTTTGGCCTTAATTCACCAGCGTGAACCGGACCACCACCTCCAGCTTGGAATCTCCATTCGATTCTTGCAGCTTCATGGTGCGTGTTGCGGAGCCATTCTGCAGGCGAAGGTCTTGCGCGGTGAACTTGTTGCTTTCGCCGGTGAACTCATAGCTTGCAGAGGTTCTGCCAAGGTTTGCGGCCGATTCCCCGCCGTCGAAATGATCCTGCACTGCCTCGTCGAACTGCACTTTGAAGTTGTCAATGCGGTCCGGGGCAATCGTCGTCTCGAACACCTTGTTGTTGTACGTCTCGGACCTTCCTTGGCCAAGCTGCAGCGGCGCACTGCTGTTGTAATCCCACAGTTTTTTGGTTGTTGGTTCGCCGCTCAACGTCCCCTGGGTTACGCGGGCGGTCATTGTTCCGTACAGGTCTTCGTTGTTTCCGGTCAGCGGGTTATCCACCACGTGTGTCACCTTCATGCTTAGCAGCTCAATGCGCAATTTTTTCACAAGCTCGCAGCCGAACAAGATGTCCCCTTCGGTGGTGAACCGAACGCCGATTGCTTGGTTCCCCTTTGCGTGCTCCATCGTGTAGGCGATTGGCACCGCAGCGGTTGCCGCGCTTAGGACCGTGGAAGAACGTGCGGTGATGTAGGCACGCAGCTTTGCTTTTGCGTCGTCGCCGGTTAAAATGGCGGCTGTTAGCGCGTTCCCCTCGCGTGAATTTCCGCCGATAATCGTTGCCTTCAAACTCAGCATCTGGAATTCGCCGCTGATGCTTGCGTTGGCGTCCGTTTCGGAATTCACCCCAACGGAGCTTCCCTCAATCTCTAGGCCCAAGCTCAGCCGGTCGCGGAAGAAGGCTTGCAGCTTTGCTGAACCGCCAATCCCTTCAATGGAAAGGAGCAGAACGCGCCCGTAGGTGACGGAGCTGATGACCGCTGCATCAACGTTGGCGGCGGCGTTCGGGTCCTGGAACAACGTTGGCCCCGATTCCCCAATCGTGACGGTGTACATTGGCTCGAACAAGGAGACCGTGTAGCGTTCAATTTTGGTTTGGGTGGATCCGCTTGCGCCGAACTCGCGTTGGATCCCGGCGGTTCCTGGTATCCCCAATTCCTCCAGCGGAAGCAATGCCCCGGCGGAGACTTGCAGCTCGGCAGCGGTTTCCAGCGATGAAGAAAGGAACTGTGCCTGGGCCGAAGATTGCGTTGGAATGGTTGCGCCGCGGTGCTGGTTGATTAACGCATCCACCGCCTGGTCCACGGTTGTGGCGTTGATTGGTCCCGAAACGGTAACGGGCGCAAGGTTGGTGTTGGTTTGCAGCAGATTGGTGGAAAGGGTGATTGGCTTGCGCGACGGCAACCCAGACTTCGTAACGAACGTCCCGTTCAGGACCCCTTGCGGCGTGACGATGTTCCCCGGGAAGATGTTCGTAAGGTTCATTCCCCGGAAGATGTCGAAGCTGCCGACGGTGGTGAAGTCAAGCCGGAACGGGCGCGCCTGGCAAATCACCGAGGACCCGCTCTCCTGCCGTTGGTTCCCCGATGCCGTGGCTTTGCGGTCGAACACCCCGCCGGTAATCAGTTCAATCTTCCCGCTGCTGTTGGTTGCCGATGCCATCACGCGGGGCGCGGATCCGCTGCTTCCGGTGCGGCTCACAATTTTGGTTATGATCTGCTGGTAGTTCTGCAATCCGCTGATCTTTCGGATGTTCTTTTTCTGCACCAGGGCTGTTCGTTTCACAACCGGCTGTGCTGTTGTTGTGGTTGCCAGCCCCAAGCCCGCGATGAACAGGCCGGATAATGCAATCGTCAGGTGGTGGAATCGTGTCCGTTTCATGGTCGTCTTCATGTCGTTGTGTTGGTTATTGGTTGCTGGTTGTTCCCTGTTCGGACGGTGCGTTGGCCGCCCGTCGTTAATGATGGGGAACAAGGTACAGGGGGGTGGTTAAAAAAATGGAGGCGAGCGGTTAAAGCCCCAAACCCCTAAAATTTTTATGGTTTGGAGGGGGGGAGGTAGCGGCAGGTCTTTAGCCTGCCAAGTAATAGGTGCCGAAGGCTAAAGACCTTTTATCAATCCCGACGGATGTCGGGGCGGCTACCCTTATGGTGGAGGTAGCGGCAGGTCTTTAGCCTGCCAAGTAATAGGTGCCGAAGGCTAAAGACCTTTTATCAATCCCGACAGATGTCGGGGCGGCTACCCTTACGGTGGCGGAAACAACGTGCGTCTATTTCCTGCGGGCGAATTGTTCCAGCAGCATTGTGGGGGTGGTGGTTGCTTTTTCCGCCCCGGCGATATCCAGGGCAATTCTTCCCCACTCCATCATCACCAGCCGCTGGCCAACGCGGGTGGCGTGGTCCATGTCGTGAGTCACCATCAGGGTGGTTAGGCTTCCTTCGCTGACGATTCGTGCGGTTAGCTCCATCACTTTTTCGGCGCTGGCTGGGTCCAGCGCGGCGGTGTGTTCATCAAGCAGCAGGATGCTGGGCGGGCGGAAGGTGGCCATCAGGAGCGTCAAGGCTTGGCGTTGCCCACCGGAAAGCAGGCCGATTGGGGTTTCCATCCGGTCCTCCAACTGCATCCCCAGCGCGGCCACGCGGTCCCGCAGTTGGTTGCGGAATGCGCGGTTCAACCCAACCAGCGGGCGTTTGGGAAGCCCCCGCAGCGCGGCAAGCCGAAGGTTCTCGGCAACGGTCATTGTTGGCGCGGTTCCGGCAAATGGGTTTTGGAACACCCGCCCAATAAACTGCGCACGCTGGTGTGCCGGCTGCTGTTCAACGGCTATCCCGTTGATGCGGATGCTTCCGCTGTCGGGCGCAAAGGTTCCGGCAATGGCGTTCAGCAGTGTGGATTTCCCCGACCCGTTCGCCCCAATCACCACAAGAAATTGTTGGTGGGGAATAGCAAGGTCCAGGGCATCAAGCGCGCGCACCAAGTTCGGGGTTCCCGCGCCGAATGTTTTGGAGCAGTTCACCAACTCTATCATCCCTTCCTCCTGGTCAAAAATTTGCTTTGTGGAAGGATGATTGCCAGCAGCACAAAGAACGCCGTGGCAATCTTCAGGTCGCTTGGCGCAAGGCCCAATTTCAGCACCACCGCCACAAGCTCGCGGAACAGGATGGTCCCCAGCAGAACGCAAAGCAGCCGCAGCCCCATGCGTTGCCCTTTGGGAAACGCCCCGGCTATCGTCTCGCCGATGATAACGCTTGCCAACCCAAACACCACAATCCCAATTCCCATCCCGATGTCGGCAAAGCTCTGGTACTGGGCCACCAAGCTGCCGCTGGCGGCAATCAGCGCGTTGGATAATCCAATCCCCACAATCTTCATCCGGTCGGTGCTTACGCCTTGCGCGGCAATCATGGTTTCGTTATCGCCGGTGGCACGCATTGCCAAACCGAAATCGGTGCGGAACAGGAAGGAGAGGAAGAGCAAGGCAGCGGCGGCAAGAAGGGAGAAAAGGATAATCGGCGGAAGGTAGGCGGGGGAATCGGAAGGGAGCAAGGCCGCAAACGGGGTGATGACGGTGGGGATATCCAACAGCGGCATTGTTGCCCGCCCCATAATCCGAAGGTTGATGGAGTAGAGGGCGGTCATCACCAAAATGCCGGCAAGCAGACCGTTCACTTTCAGCTTGGTGTGGATCAGCCCGGTTAGGGTTCCGGCAAGGAATCCGCCAGCGGTTGCCACCGCCACCACCGCAAACGGGTCCCAGCCGTGCGTCAGCAGCGCGGCGGTGATTGCCGCGCCAACCGTCAGCGAGCCGTCGGCGGTGATGTCGGGGAAGTTGTAGATGCGCATGGTGATGAACACCCCCATTCCCAGGAAGGCATACGCAAGCCCAAGCGCGACGGCACCAAACCAAAGGTCCATCTGGAGCGATAGGTAGTTCGAAGAATTCTTGCCAAACCGTGGCTTCGCTGCCCCCGGTTTGGCCGCAATGTAGGGGAGAAATCGGCCTATCGCAAACTATGAACGGTGAAGAACGCCGCCAACGAACCCACCGCGTGGCTACGCGACAGGTCCGTTAAAATGCACAGGGTGATATCCATATTGCCCGGCATAGACCTGCAATGCTTCCCGCAAAATCTTTCTGCCGCGGTGGATTCTTGAGCGGACGGTTCCGATGGGGCAGCCCTCCATGTGGGCAATCTCTTCGTAGTGGAAACCTTCAACGTCGCACAGAAGAACCATGCGGCGGAATGCGGGGGGAAGCGACTCCAACGCCCGGGTGACTTCATCATCGAAATGGCGTTGGCAGCATTGGTATTCCGGGTTGTCCTGCGGCGATGCCCTCCGTTCCTCAAAACACTCCGGGAGCCTTCCTTGTGGATTGCGGCAGGTGCGGACCATGCTGGTGGCGTAGCTGTTCCGCAGGATTCGGAACAGCCATGCGCGGCAGTTGGTCCCGGGTTGGAATTTGTCGAAAAACCGCCAAGCCTTCAGGAAGGTGTCTTGCACCAAATCTTCGGCTTCATCGCTGTTCCAGGTTAATCGCAGGGCCACGCGGTACAGGTAGTTGCGGTGCGGCATTGCTTCGCGCTCGAACCGCTCTTGCTCGTTGTCGTGGTTCGGCGTGGTGTTTGGCGTTGGGCTTGGTGCGGCTGGGATCGAGGAGTATCCACCCAGCGGGGATGTTGTGGCCTTTGTGCTGTGCATGGTGTCGGTAATATTGGCATAGATTGATTCAGAGACCGTTGTTCCGGTGCCCGGCGTTCGGGCGTGTGTGTCTGCGCGCTCTTCGTATCTTCGGCCCCCCCGCAAAACCAAGTATGGTGCGATTACTGCCGCCGGATGATCCGAACAGCAAGCAGTGTTGCAAGGGGTTTGCTTCCCGTAGGATGCAGGGTTGTTCTGCCGAACAGTGCCCTGCGGAACATTGCCATTTTCAGCAAACAGCAATCAAATCACGTAGATGCGTCCAATTCTCACGTTCACCGTAACCCATCCCCTTCCCGCGCCCCTTTCACGATTGTACGAGCTTGCCCACAACCTCTATTGGGTTTGGAACCCAACAATCCGCGAGTTCCTCCGCTCCATTGATCCGCAGCTGTGGCACTCCACCAACCATCACGCGCTGAAGGTCCTTTCCTCATTATCGGCCAAACGGCTGCAGGAGCTTGCTGCCGATGCGCAATTTCTTGAGCGGTATCAATCGGCCCTTGCGGAATTGGATGCGTATCTGTCGCAACCGGGCTGGTATCAAGCGGAAGGAAGAGGGGAACGGAAGGAGTGCATCGCGTATTTATCGGCGGAGTTCGGGCTGCATGAATCTATCCCGCTTTACTCCGGCGGCTTGGGCGTGCTCTCCGGCGATCACACCAAATCTGCCAGCGATCTGAAACTGCCGTTTGTCTGCGTTGGGCTGATGTATCAGCTGGGATATTTCCAGCAACGCCTTGCCAACGACGGCACCCAGTTGGAAAGCTACACCCTTAACGACACGACTTTGCTTCCGGTTAGCTTGGTTTCCGACGAAAAACACCGCCCCATCAGAATTTCTGTGGAGTATCCAAAAGGGCCGGTGTTCGCCCAAATCTGGAAACTCTCCGTTGGCGCGGTTCCGATCTACCTTCTGGACACCAACATCCGCGAGAACACCATCCCGGAATACCGCGACATCGGCGACTACTTATATGGCGGCGACCAAGAAACCCGCATCATGCAGGAGATCATGCTGGGAATTGGGGGGATGCGGGCCTTGCGCGCAATGGGCCTTACGCCAACCGTCACCCACAGCAACGAAGGGCACAGCGCGTTTTTGATGCTGGAGCGAATCCGCACCACTATGGCCGAGCTTGGAATGAGCTTTGCCGAAGCTGCCGAGCTTGTTGCCGCCGGCTCCGCCTTCACCACCCACACCCCCGTCCCGGCGGGGAACGATGTCTTTTCGGTGGAGCAGATCGAGCGATACTTTTCCGGCTACTGGCCGCAACTGGGCTTATCCCGCGAGCAGTTTTTGGCACTGGGAAGAATTGACCCCGCCAACGCCTCCGAATCGTTCCATATGCCGGTGCTGGCGTTGCGGCTTACCAGCCAGCATAACGGGGTAAGCCAGCTCCACGGCGAAGTCTCGCAACAGATGTGGGAAGGGGTTTGGCCGAACGTCCCCCGGCATGAGAACCCCATTGTTGGCATCACCAACGGCGTGCACACCCTAACATGGATTGCCGACGAAATGCGGGACCTGTTGGGGCGATATTTCGGCACCGACTGGCACCAGCGGATTGCCGACCCCGCAACCTGGGCCGCGGTGGATGCAATCCCCAACCAGGAGTTGTGGCGGCTTACCAACACGCTGCGGCAAGGGATGATTGAATATCTGCGGTGGCGGCTGGATGAACAGATCACCGAACTCTACGCCGGCTCGCCAACCGGGCGCAATCTGGACCAGGTGCTGGACCCCAACGCCCTCACCATTGGGTTTGCCCGGCGGTTTGCCACCTACAAACGGGCAACGCTTCTGTTCCGCGACCCCGAGCGTGCGGCGCGGCTGTTCAACAATCCCGAACGCCCCGTGCAGATGGTGGTTGCCGGCAAGGCCCACCCAAAAGATGCTGCGGGGAAGGAGTTCATCCGCCAGCTGATTCAAATTGCCCACCAGCATGGGTTGGAAGGGAAAGTGATCTTTGTGGAAGATTATGACATGGCGTTGGGGCGCAGGCTGGTGCAGGGGTGCGACGTTTGGCTGAACAACCCGCGCCGCCCCCTTGAAGCCAGCGGAACCAGCGGGATGAAGGCCGCAATCAACGGCACGCTGAACGTCTCAATCTTGGATGGATGGTTCCCCGAGGCCTACGATGGAAAGAATGGATTCCAGATTGGGGACGTGCGCGGCCTGCACAGCACCGACGCGCAAGATGAGATCGAATCGCGCCACCTCTATCGGGTTCTGGAAAACCAGGTGATCCCCTGCTTCTTCGATCGCGACCCGGACGGAATCCCACACCGCTGGGTGGAGATGCAAAAGCACGCCCTGAAAACCATGGCCCCCCAATTCAGCAGCGACCGGATGGTGGCCGAATACGCAACCCGATTCTACTTCCCCTGCAGCGACCGCTACGCACGGTTGCACGCCAACAACGGCCAGGCCGTGCGGCAGCTTATCGTGTGGAAACGCTGGATTGCCGAGCAATGGGGGGGCGTAAGCGTCCTTCAGTGCAGCGCGGAGCTGGTGGGGAACATGAAAATTGGCGACACGCTGCGGGTGACGGCAACCATTGCGCTGGGCCAGCTTTCCCCAAAAGACTTGCTGGTGGAGGCCTACTACGGCAACATTGATCCCGAAGGGCTGATTGCCGACGGGGAAGGGGCGCTGCTAACCTTGCAAGAATCGGGAAGCGGCGTGGCCCTGTACGAAGGGCTTGCCCCGCTTACCCGCCCAGGGCTTGGCGGGCTGACGGTTCGGGTGATCCCATATCACCCCGACCTTGCCCACAAGTTCGAGATGAAACGGGTCACCTTCGCGCCGGTTGAGGCGGGGGAGTGAGTGATACTGGGCTGCGCCCGTTCCCGTTCGCGGTGCGATTGCCACGCAATCACTCCATTGCCCGTATCCATTGCTCGGCGTAGATTGTGCGCCGCTTACTATCCAATTGCTTACCGCTCACATTGAACCGTTCTCTTCTGCTCGCGCTGCTGATCCTTGCCCCTTGTTTGGCGGTCGCCCAGGATGGCAGCACTTCGCGCCCGGCCCCCGGCACGCGCCCGGCCCCCGGCACGCCGCAAACCAAAGGGACCGCTCCGTACCTTCCCCCGTGGAACTTCATGTCCCTTTCCACGGCTGGGTTGGATACGTTCCAGCTTGCCAACCCAACGGCCGATGGTCGCGGGGTCCTGCTGCTGATTTTCGACACCGGGGTGGATATGGGAATCCCAGGATTGCAGAAAACCAGCACCGGCCTGCCAAAGGTGATTGATGCCGTTGATTTCTCCGAATCAAACCTGATCCACTGCGTCCCCGCCACGTTGCAGGGAGACCAGTTGGTGGCCGATAGCCTTCCGCTTCCGCTGCGGCTGCGGGGGGTGGGGCAAATCAACGGAGCGGGAACAAGCGGCGGGGAATGGTTTGTTGGGGTGATGGACGAAGCACGCTACCGCAACGCCTCCGTTCGCGATTTCGATGGCGATGGCGAGTCGGCTTCGCAGTTTGGCGTGGCGTTGCACCGCGGCCCCGATGGCTGGCGCGTGGTGGTGGATACCGATGCCGACTCCAGCCTTGCCGGCGAACAGATGGTGGGCAACTACCGCGACCGCCAGCAATCGTTCACCTTCCGCCAGCGCGACCCCGAGCGGAAAGCCCCGCTCACCTTTGCCGCATCCATTGACACCGCCGCCCGCGCCGTCAGTTTCCATTACGACATGGGGGGCCACGGAACGCACGTTGCCGGAATCACCGCAGGGTTCGGGGTAAGTGGCGAATCTGGATTCAACGGCGTTGCCCCGGGCGCGCAAATCATCTCCTGCAAATTCAGCGGCGATTTCGAGAAGGATAACACCGTCACCGGAAGCATGAAACGGGCCTACCAATACGCCGCCCGCCTTGCCGACAGCCTGCAGAATCTTCACACCCCAGTGGTGGTGAACATGAGCTTCGGCATCGGGTCCGCGTACGAAGGGGAGGCCGATATTGAGCGATTCATTGACGAACTGCTTGCGGACCACCCGAACCTGTACGTTGTGACTTCGGCGGGGAACGAGGGGCCGGGAATATCCACCGTTGGAATCCCCGCATCCTCGCGGCGGATTATCACTGTGGGGGCGATGCTCCCCCGTGGGATTGGCCGCGACAGCTACGGCGCGGCATTGGACCGGGATGTGCTGTGGGACTTCAGTTCGCGCGGGGGTGAGGTGGATAAGCCGGACGTTGTTGCCCCGGGGACGGCAATCAGCACGGTCCCGACGTTCGAGCACGATGCCCGCGCAAGCGGAACCAGCATGGCCAGCCCCTGGACCGCCGGCGTTGTTGCCGTGCTGCTTAGCGCGCTGAAGCAGGAGGACTCACTCTGGACCCCAACGCAGGGGCTGATCCGCCGCGCGATTCGGCAATCGGCGCGCCCGTTGCCGGGGATTTTGCCGGTTGAGCAAGGCGCCGGGGGGATTGATGTTCGCCGTGCGTTGGAGCTGCTTCGCCGCTGGCGCAAAAGCGGGTTCGCTGCCGATGTTCAGGAGTATGTGGTGCGGACCTTCTCCCCAAACTATCCCGATAAATCTGGCCCCGTGGCCTTCTTCCGAACCCCCTTCACCCCTGGCCCGGATTGGCGGCAGACCTTCACCATCACCCGCGACGAGCCGCGCTGGCAAACCCGCGAAACGGATTTCTTCCGCGCCTTCACCCTTCAGCCAAACGTTCCCTGGATGAAGACCATCCAGAAGACCGTCTATCTGCGGAACAGCGGCGTTGCCGAGGTGGATGTTCAGTACGACCGTGAGAAGCTGCGCGAACCAGGAATCTACACCGGGCGGGTGATTGCCCGGCGTGCTTCGGCAAAAGCGAAGGCCCCCGATGAAGATGTTGAGTTCGAGCTGGTCAGCACCATCATCGTCCCCTACACCTTCTCTCCCGACAAAGATTTCACCGTCACCACGCCCCCACAACAGGCCGAGGCGGGGCTGACGCGGCGATTCTACTTTGCCCCCCCCGCCGGGGCGATGGCCATGACCTTCACCCTCAGCACTCCGAAAGGGAGCCGCACTCCGGTGTCCGGGTGGGTGATGGACCACAACGGTTACAACGCCGGGTATTTATCGCGAGCAAAAGGGACCGAGCGGACCGAGGCCTCAACCACCATTGCGGCATCGGCGTTGGGGGATGGGGTGATTGAGGTTGTGATCCAAGCCGACCCGATGGATGGAGCGGGCGAGCCTGTTGAGTTCACCCTATCGGCAAGCTGCCTGATGGTTTCGGCAACGCCGGAAGTGTTTGCCGAAAATGGGAAGCGGTTTGTGCGGCTACAGGTGATGAACACCGGAACCACCCCGATTGAAGGGAGCTTCCAATACACCGTGAAAGGCTACGGGCGGGTCCACCGCCTAACGATGGAAGGGGACCGGCTGGCAATGCCGCTTACGATGCGGAAAGGGGATGGAGCGTTGTGGGTGACACCCCGATTCACCCCCGAGGGCTACATGAAATCCACCGATATCCTTGCGCGCATTGTTGACGGCGAGGGCTACGTCCAGGCCGACGAGGCGTTCAATCGCCCGGCGGAATCGCTCTTTATCCCCAACTTCAACCGCGATGCCGACAGCACCGCATTCAATCTTGAGATTGTTGTTGGCGCGGCAGATTACGAGGACCCGTTGGAGGTCCCGATTGAGGTGCAGGAGCATCACGTCTATCCAACCGAGCCGCGAACATTCAGCGGCGGCGGCGGCCAGCTGATCCCCTACATCCCGATTACCCTGAAGGCGCAGCTGCCAGAATTCCGCCTTCCCGAAGGCTACTACGGCATCGGGGAGATCACCTACAAGCCACGCTCAGGAAACGCCCAATCGGTGACGATGGAGTTTTTGATGGATAGTTGATTGAGAGTTAGAACCACGGCCAGCTGGCATTCCGCCGGTTGTGGCTTCCCCCAATCGCGTGCGCAATTCTCCACCACCGAAGTGTGTTCTGTGGCCATAACATTCATTTCCAAATCGCCATGAAAGAGTACTACCGCGTTATGCTGGGGCAGAAGAGTGTGTTCGCAAAAGAATGCTTGGCGGGAGGGTTTATCGGGACTGATTTCGAGATTGAGCAAGACCTTTCGGGGAAGCTGCCCGAGGAATGGCGAGCGTTCAATCGGGAGTTCATTCCTATTTATCTGGCCGCCCGCCCCGATAAGACAAAGATCAGTGCGGGATTAGCGTGCGGCGCGCTCTGGACCGTCTCGAAAGGGATTCAAGATGGCGACATTGTTCTTTGCCCCGATGGCAGCGGGCGGTATCATGTTGGGGAGGTGGTGGGGGAATACTACTACGCGCCGGGCCAGACACTGCCACATCGCCGCAACGTCCGCTGGATGGATAGGATGATTGCGCGGACTGATATGAGCGAGCAATTGAAGAATTCCGCTGGGTCCGTTGGTACAGTTGTCCATATCAGCCGCATCGGTTATCGCGAGGAGCTTGAGCGGCTGACCGCAGGGGAGAGCGCGCCACAGATCGGTTTTGTAAATGGCGAGCTTGTGGAAGATAAAAGCGCCTTTGCGATGGAGGCTCATCTTGAAGATTTCCTTATCAAAAACTGGTCGCAGACTGAGCTTGGGAAGGAATATGATATCTACCAAGAGGATGGCGAAATCGCAGGCCAGCAGTACCAAACCGATACCGGCCCACTTGATATTCTTGCGGTCAGCAAGGACAAGAAAACCTTGCTGGTTGTGGAACTGAAAAAAGGGCGCGCCAGCGATGCGGTGGTCGGGCAGACGCTTCGGTATATGGGGTACGTGAGCGAGGTGCTGGCCGAAGAAGGCCAAGCGGTGAAAGGGGTGATTATTGCTTTGGAGGATGACCAAAGAATTCGCAGAGCGCTATCCGTCACTCCATCCGTCTCGTTTTACCGGTACGAGATCAGCTTCAAACTGGTGAAGATCTGAGCAAGAGAAACTCTCCGCTGAAATTTTTCAGACCACCCCCCACCACGGAGCCGCAATGACGTTCGGCGAAAGAAGGCGGATGGCGGGGTCGTTGCTGAGAATTATCCCGCGCACGGCGTTGGAATGGCGGTCGCAGAACGTCCGCAGGTGGCGTGCATCGCTGCTCCCGACGGAGGTTGCAGCTTTTATCTCTATCGGGAGCAGCCGGTTCTTCTCTTCCAGCACCAGGTCAACCTCTTGCCCGCTGGCAAGCCGCCAATGGTACCACGCACGGTTCGGCGTGCCCTCCTTCCAGACGGCTGCATCCGCAACAATCAGGTTCTCCAGATGGAATCCCGTTGGCTCGGTTTCCCGCGCCGCAGCAAAGGCCAACCCGGAATCCACCATGTAGAGTTTCGGGGCTTTTATCACTCGGTGGCTGATGTTGGCAAGGTACGGGGGGATCAAATCAATCAGATAGGAATCCTGCAATGCCTGCACCCAGCGGCGAATTGTCCCCACCGGCACTGCAATCTCACTTGACCACCCGTTGGCGTTCAACTCCCTGCCAACCCGTATGGCTGCAACGCGGAAAAAGCTTTCGAAGCGGGCAATTCGCTCAATCGCAACCACCTCCCGAATATCACGCTGGACGAAGGCGGTGATGTAATCGCCCAGCAGGCGCGCACGCTCCTGCTGCAACGCGGCAACCGCACGTGGGAAGCCTCCGGCGGCAACAACTTCGCGCCAATCGTCGGCTTGGTTTGCGGCGGCGCGGCGTTCAATCTCTGCTATCACCCTCGCCTCGTCATCGCCGAACAAAAAACTCCATCCGGGATGTTGCTCGTCGAATCGGAGTTCACTTAGGGTAAGGGGGCGCAGCGTTCGGTAGGCCGTGCGTCCCAGAAGCGAATCCCCAACTTCGCGCCCCATTTTTGGCTGGTTGGAGCCAGTAAGCAGGTATTGGCCCGGGCGGCCATTCCGGTCCACAGCGGCTTTCACGGCCAGCAGCAGATCGGGGACTCGTTGGATTTCATCAATCACTGCTCCGCTCTCTCCTATCTCCGCAAGCAATCCTTCGGGGTCTTCCGTTGCTTGGCGGCGGGTGTTGCGGTCATCAAGGGTGCGGTAGTCCAGCCCGCGCTGGTTGGCAATGTGGCGGCAAAGGGTGCTTTTGCCAACTTGGCGTGCCCCCACCAGCGTAACCACAGGGTACAGGTCAAGATCGGCAAGAAGAGATTGGTGGATAGATCGAGGAAATATCATGGTGTTGTCGGGAAGTAAAGACGTTATATTGGCCGTCGGTAGCCAATATAACGTCTTTGAATTATGAACAACACCTACTCACTGGAAGCCTTGCTTGGTTTCCTTCATCATGCCAGCCAGCGTGGGCTGATGCCAACCGCCACCGCCACCGCGCTTACCGTTGCCGCACGAAGCGTCCTTGACGTTCTGGAGGCCAAGGAGAAAAATGATTTGCGAACAGCAGATCTGGAACGCGCCATCAAGCGGTTCAACGCCAAGCGGGGGAACGATTTCAATCCTGCTTCGCTGAAAGAATATGGGCAGCGCACCCGCCGGGCAGTTGAGCATTTCCTCCGCTGGCAAGAAGACCCTGCGAATTTCTCCGTCAAAACAAGAGTCACCAAAAAGCAGATGAGGGAGCAGGGAGCGGAGCAGAAAGCCAGCGCACTTTTGGATGGTATCCAAGCAAGAAAAAGGGAAGGAGAGCGAACCGGGGGCTACGCCACCAGCGTTCCGATACGCCCGGGCATAGTGGTTGAGCTTTGCAACATCCCCTACGACCTCACCAACGCCGAAGCCGAGCGGCTGGCGCAGTTCGTAAGGATGTTGGTGGTTGAAGGGGAGTAGCCGTGGGGCAATGAACCCGATTGAGAGAACCCACCCCAAAAGAAAAAGCCGCAGACCTTAACGATCTGCGGCTTTCCGTGGGCGATGTAGGACTTGAACCTACGACCTCTTCGATGTGAACGAAGCGCGCTAACCAACTGTGCCAATCGCCCATTGATTGGGGGAGCGCAAACATACGGCGGGGAATGCCCCGTGCGCAAGCGAAGTTTGTGAAAAAATTGTGTGTGCCGGCCGTGCCGATTACAGCCGAATTCTTGACTGCTTCACGATCATGTTGATCTGTTCGCGGATTGGGTCGCTGGGGTCAAGCTCGCGGGCTTCGCGAAGGTAGCGGCGTGCGCCTTCGGTGTTGCGCCCGCGCATATCCAGCTGGGCCATGTACATCAGCGCGGTTGCTTTTTCATCAACCGAGCGGAAGTAGCCGGTATCCAGCGCGGTCTTAAATCCCTGGCGTGCGGCCTTCCAATTTTGCCCTTGCGTCTCCACTATCCCTTGGAAGAAGTAGTAGTAGGTTTTGGAGTAGGGGTTAAGTTTTTCGGGGGCGCGGATTGCGTCAAGCCGTTTGCGTGCGTCGTTCCAGTCCTGGCGTTGCAGTGCGTTGGTTACTTGCAGCAGCTGGTTCATCCGCCACCAGAAATAAAACAGGCCAATTCCAATGGCCAGCACAATTCCCCCCGCAATCCACCACTGGGCCACAAGCATTGCTGCGCCGCCAACTGCCAGAAGGATAATAAGCCCGAGAATAAGTTTTGGAGAGACCATAGAACGATCAGTTCAAAGGGTTATTCAGAGTGGTTTCACAAGCGCGGAGATCGCCTTGAACTCCTTGGCATCGGCACTTTCCAACATATCGAACAGTGCCATCTCAACCGTGGTTGTCTCAACGCTGTGGCGCGTTAGCCGTTGCAGCGCGATTGCATGATTGATTTCCCGACGGGAGGAAACGGCATCGGCCACAACATCAACATCGTGCCCAAAGTTCCGAAGGTCGCGCGCGGTTTGATAGACGCAAACATGGGTTTCCACGCCGCACACCAGCACTTTGGATTTCGCCGCCGCTTCTAACTGGGACATAAACCGCAGGTTCCCTTCTGCCGAAAACGTGAGCTTCTCCACGGGGCGATACCATTCCCCCAACGCTTCGCGCACTTCCGGCACGGTTGCGCCCAATCCTTGCGGATATTGCTCGGTGACAAGGATCGGCAGCCCCAACGCACGGCAGCCTTTCACCAAGCGTGCCACCTCGCGAATGATTTCGGCACCCCGGTGGATTACCGGCATCATTCGTTCCTGAACGTCAACAACAACCAGCAGTGTGTGATCCCGATCCAGCATGATTGCTCCTAATGATGTTTGAACCTTGCCGCTGAACAATGTGGGGCAAAGCTACGCAAAACGCCCCCCGCCGAACCGCCAGTTAGCAGGGCGTTACAAAGGGGGAATTGGACCCTCTCCTAACTGGCAAGGCTCCCCAAAAACTCCACTGCGCGGCGTTCGGACCAGTAGGTGCGCCCCAGCCCCATGAACCCAACGTGCCCCCCCGATTCAGGGACCTCTAGGGAGACGAAGGTGCTGGCCGTTGCCTCGGGGATTGGGAAGCAGGAGCTGCTGAGGAAGGGATCGTTGGCGGCGTTGACAAGCAGTGTGGGAAGCTGAATCTGCGGGATAAACTGGCGGCTGCTGCAACGGCTCCAGTACTCATCGGCATCGCGGAACCCGTGCAGCGGCGCGGTGTAGCGGTCGTCGAATTCGGCGAAGGTCCGCATCTGGCGTAGGCCGTGGTCTTCCAGCTTTCCGGGCATTGCCTTCATCTTCTGGAGGACCTTCTGCCGCAGCGAGTCAATGAAGCGTTTCATGTAGATGCGGTTGGCGGGCTCGGCCAGCCGTGCCGCGCTTCCGGCAAGGTCGCACGGGACCGAGAACGTGGCCGCCCCAACAATCTCCGCAAACGCGTTCTTCCCCTGTTCTCCCAGATATTTCAACGTCACATTCCCTCCCAAGCTGAAGCCGACCAAGCCAATCTGGTGGTAGGATTCGGCGGCCACCACGTGGGCGATAACGGTGTGAAGATCATCGGTTGCCCCGCTGTGGTAGAATCGGAGCTGGCTGTTCAGCTGGCCGCTGCATCCCCGGAAATTCCACGCCAGCGCGTCCCATCCGGCGGCGTTGAAGGCGCGGACCATTCCCAAAACGTACGGGCGGGATGAGTTCCCCTCCAGCCCGTGCTGAACAATCACCAATCGCCGAGCGCCAACTTCGGACCAATCCAAATCAAGGAAGTCATCATCGGGCGTGGCAATGCGCTGGCGGCGGTAGCGCACCCCCGCAACGCGGCGAAGCAATGTCGGAAGAATGGTCTGCAGGTGCCCCTCCGAAAGGAGGAACGGAGGGCGAAAGGTTGATGGAAGAATCGGCATGAAGGATGATGCAAAATCAGAAGGAGACCCACACATACTGGCTTACGCGCAGCACCGATTCTTGGTCATACATGGCGCAATACTCCTTGCGGATGGAGTCAATGGCGTTGCTTTGCGCGGGGGTGTCGTCGTGGATCAGCAGGACCACTTTGGCCATCTCCACTTTGATCTTCCCATCGGCCATTTGGTACTGGCCGTTGGCATCAATCGTTGTCAAGCCTTTGGGGAAGCGCGGGGTGATAAGGCTGTCCACAAATTTGCGCCAGTCACGCAACCCCACCACTCCGTTGTCCCGCTTCCTCATGCCAAAGTAGAGTTCGGTCCGCACCGCTTGCACGCCGTCGAACGGTTTGCCGCCAACCGGCGCAATGGTGGATTCCGATGAACGGCACGCCCCCGCCACGACACAAGCAAGCAGCGCGAACATGGCGACCGGAGAGAATGTTGGTTTCATTGAAATTGACGTTGCGTTGAAGATGAACTGCTCCAAAATTGCTTTTTTGGAAAAACTACCGAATGATGATCGAAAAATTATCTCGTGCAGCTGTGACACTTCCCGTCGCTTGTGAGTTATAACTATATTGCGGCAAGTTACTCACCGAGTAGCAGCCGAATGATTCAAGAAAATGTGAGCCTTGCCTACATGCCGCTCCGCTGGGGAACGGAAGGCTCCAGCCCCCCCAGCATCTGGAAACTTCCAGGTGGGAACGCGAGCGCTATCGCCTAAACTACGGCAAGCGGTGGAAGGATCGCGAACCGCAGCGTGGCGGTGGTTAGCAAACGGACCTCTTGGATGCGTTGAACAGAGAGAACGTCCGCCGAAAGGCGGGCGTTTTTTTATGGAGCGTGTTGGAAATGGCCGGTGGCGGCTATCTTGCCTGCATCAAAGCTACGTTGGGATCAATCGCAGGTGTTTATGCTGGCAAAGACCGTCACCGTCCGCAATCGCGCCGGGATTCATACGCGCCCGGCGGCCACCATCGTGAAGAAGGCATCGCAGTACCGGTGCGAGTTCTTCATCGTGAAAGATGGCTTCCGAATCAACGGCAAAAGCATCATCGGGGTGATGACGCTTGCCGCCGAGCAAGGCTCCGAACTCCAACTTGAGTTCGACGGCCCCGACGAAGCCGCCGCCGCTGCCGACCTTGTTGACTACTTCGAGCGGAGGTTCGACGAGGAGTTCTAACAAGCCCTTCCTGCCGGTTGTACCGAGATTTTTCACGACCCTTCTGCCGTTGCTCCTTCTGCTAACTTTGCGGCGTTGCAACTCTCCAAACATATCGGGACCGCTGCGTGGTCTGCCGCCGATAAAGCCTTGTACGTGCTGATCGGCCTTGCCTTCATTCTGCCGCAGAAGGTGATTGGCGAACACAATTGGGGGGTGGCAACGCTGGCGCAAGCGGGGCTAACCATCATCTACATGCTTTCCGACGGGTTTGCGTTGCAGGCGTTGGTGAATTTTGGGATGACCGAATCGCGCCGCCGCCAAGCCCTTACCGTCTCGGCCTTGCTCCATTGTGGGTTTATCACCCTCTGCACCTCTGCCATTTATTTCGGGCGGGCCTGGTGGGCCGGGTTGCTGAACGAGCCGGACCTGATCCCCACGCTGGAATTGTTCCCCTACGTCGCGCTTGGATTCCTTCTGCGGAACTACTTCCTGAAAGTCTCACAACTCCACATTGATACCCGCGCCACCTTCCTGATTGATGCTGCTTGGATTGGGACCACGGTGCTGCTGGTGCTCCATGGCTGGATGAACGCCTGGATGAACACCGCCCAGGATATGATGCTGATTAGCGCGGTATCCGCCGGGGCTTCCTCGCTGGTGGGGCTGATGCTGTACGCCCGCCATCTCCGGTTTGCCCGCACGATTGACCGCGAGCTGTTTGGCCAGATGATCCGTTTTGGCCGAACCCAGATGCTTTCGGCGGGGACGCTGGCCTTGCAGACCCAGGGGGATTATCTTCTGCTGAAGCTCTTCGTAAGCTCCTCGGTGGTGGGCAACTATGATGCCGCAAAGAAACTGTTCCGCGGGTTCGAGGCCTTGCGCGATGCGGGGTCGCTGTTTGTTTATCCCGCCGTTGCGCGGCTGAAATCGCAGGGGAGGGAAGGGGAGATGGTCCTGCTGGTGGAGAAGATGATCGGCTTTATGACGCTGCTTGCCGTGCCGGTGGCGGTGGCGGTGTGGATTGGTCCAACGCCGCAGCTGTTCGATCTGATCTACCGTGGGAAGTACCAGCAAGCGGCATTCCTTTTCCAGCTGATGTGCCTTGCCGGGCTGGCAATCCCTTTCAGCATGAACATCAACGTGCTGAACGGCCTTAGCCAAGCCCGTGCGCTGCTGCGGGTGATCCTGATGTCGGCCGGGATATTCTTCCTGAGCGGGCTGATTCTGGTCCCACTGCTTGGGGTCCATGGAATGGCGATCACCATTGTGGTAAGCTATGGCGCGTTGGGTTTTTTCAGCACCCGCGCCGTGAAGAAGCACGTTCCCTTCAGCATCCGCGGAGCCTTTGGCCGCTGGCGCGACGCAGTGGAGTTCATCCGGCGGCAATGGAGGAAAAAGGGTGGGGAACTAAACAAATAGCCTTTGGTGAGTAAAGAAAAACGTATATTCTTACTAGTAAGGCCTTAATGGAAAAACTTTTTTACACTGAAACCGCCTGCAAAACCACATATCACGGTCATTATGCTGAAACACGTACTGCTCGCTGGATTGTTTGCCATGCCCATCGCTGGTGTTGCGCAATCGCAAACGTCTGCCCCTGTTGTTGACCCGCAAGGTCGCATGGGGGTGGGGACTCTGCAACCAGACCCCTCTTCAATCCTTGATCTAAGCTCAACACAACGTGGCGCGTTGCTGCCACGATTAACGGATGCTCAACGCAACGGAATTGCAAATCCCGCAAAAGGGTTAGTCTTCTTCGCTCTGGACTCGAATGAATTCCAGTTTAACTTCGGAACGCCCGGTGCACCGTTGTGGATGCCGATTCTTGATTCATCAAACGTAGGTGATTTCGGATGGGCATTGCTTGGGAACACAGGAACAAATCCGGCGGTGAACTACATTGGAACAACGGATGCTCAAGATATGGTGCTCCGTACTAACGCAACCGAACGGATGCGGGTGCTATCGGGGGGGAATGTGGGAATTGGAACCACGACCCCATCCGCAAAGTTTGAAGTTAGCCAGGTCGAGCTTGGTGATGCTGGGCGTTTTGTGGTTAACAATGCAGCCAGCAGCGCCCAAGCTGTGACGGCCACGACCAATGGAACAGGTAACGCTGTGAACGCAACAAGCGGTTCAGGACGTGCGCTGTATGGACAGCGTGGTGCTGGTAGCGGGCTTGCTCTTGGGCAAATTGAAGCGATCCGTGGTGATAACACTAATGGTCCTGGCGTTGCGGGCACATCGAACACTGCAGCTGGTGTTTATGGAGCCAGTACTGCAAGCCACGGTGTTTGGGGTGTTGGCCTAACAACCGGAAATGCTGGGGTGCTAGGGCGCAATGACGTTGTTGGTGGTTATGGTGTATGGGGGCAAAGTGCTGGTGGTGGGACTGGCGTACATGGAACCAGCCAGATTGGAGATGCCAGCCAGTTTGAAATCACCAACGCAGCCAGCACGGGAGATGCCGTCCGCGCAAACCAAGCAGGGTTAGGCCGTGGTGTTTATTCCGTGATTAACAACACATCGAACATTGTTGCGGCAGTGCGTGGCGAAACCAACGGCGGCGGTTACGGCGTGTTTGGGCAAGCCACCGGAAACGGGAATGCAGGGTTCTTCCAAATCAGCAACCCAGCCAGCACCAGCAGCACCGTGAACGTGACAACCAACGGGATTGGACATGGGATTACGGTGCAACTCACCAACGCCAGCAACGGCGCGCGCGGGGTTGATGTGCTGCAAGCGGGCGTTGGACCCGGCGTGTTTGCAACCAGTGCCGGCGGCAATGCGGTGTGGGGCATCACCAGCAGCATCAGTGCCGCTGGCGTGATTGGCGACAACACCTTCGGCGAAGCTGTGGTTGGCCGCAACCGTGGCGGAAACGGCGTTGGCGCAGTGGTTGGCCGCAACGATTCCAGCGGATACGGCGTGCGTGGGTTCAACACCAAAAACGGTATCGGCGTGATAGGCCAAGCGGGCATCAGCGGCGGAACCGGCGTTGGTGGTCGGTTCGAGAACGTCAACGCCGCAAATGGCAGCGACGCTCTTCAAGCCGCCACAAACGGAACTGGTTGGGCGGGTAACTTTACCAACGTCAACAACAGTAGTGCCTCACGCGGTGTTCGCATTGCAACAACCGCAGGCCAGGGGGGGAACGCGTTGACCGTTGCGAACGGTACAGTGGCGTTCTCCTATCAACACCCATACGCTTCTAATACTGTAATTGACGATGCCACGCTTGTTGTCACCACTGCCGGTAACGTTACTATTCCCACAGGCCCACCGATTGTTGATGGCGCGCATGTCTGGGTGGTAAACAATGCTGGTGCTGTTGTCACCGTAACAAATACGACAGCTGGTGCTTTCAACATTAACCCAGGGCGTGCCGTAGAACTTTTGTTCGTTAGCACAGTTAGCGGAGCCAACTGGATTCCGGTACAGCCATAACCACAGAGTAGTGTGAGGAAAACAACAATGAAACAATACCTTGTTATAGCTGGGTTGCTATGCGCAGGAACTGCGCTTACACAAGCACAGACTCCAACTGGTCTTGCGTCTGATACTCCGGTGCCTGCAATGCAAAGTGCGCCCTCGGCCGATGCTGCAAAATCTGGAGCTTTATTGCAGTCAGCTCCGGTTGCTAACCCTTCGGCATTGCCGTCGGCCAGTGCAGCCCCTGTATCAGTTCCGTTAGCCGCACCCCCTTCGGTGGACCTGAAGATGGTCACTCCTTCCGCTATGGAAGTAACGTTAAGCAGCGGTCAGGCTGTGGCTGCACCAGCAGAGGTTCGCACGGAACTGGTTGTGCCGGTCTCAGCGTCCGATCCAAAGTAATTGAGGGAGGCTTTTAGCCGCAAGCCTAAGAACAACAATGCCGGGCAAGCAGCGTTTCCGTTGCTTGCCCGGCATTGTTTTGGCATCTTCAATTAGTTGCAGATAGTTCTTCGCACCTTATCTCACAACCATTGCTTGTAATTTGCTGATAGTTCATAAGGAAACTTGGGAACCTGCTCCAAGCTAATACAGGGAACGCCTTGGATTGACCACAACTCCATCTGATTCCCGACAACCTACTGCCAACCATGCTTCAAGCAATCCAATACCAAAAAACTGGCGAACTGCACGTGAAAGAGCTTCCGGCCCCGGAACTGAAACCGGGGATGATCGTGGTCCGCACCGCTGCCTCGCTGATCTCGGCCGGAACCGAGCGTACCTCGGTGGCAACTGCGCAAGCCTCCATGCTCACCAAAGCCCGCACCCGCCCGGACCTGGTGAAGCAGGCGATGGATATGGTGAAGAAGGAGGGGCTGATGAACACCGTGGAGAAAATTCGCACCCGCTTGGATAGCTACAAAGCGTTGGGCTACTCCGCCGCTGGCGTGGTGGTGGCTTCGGCCTGCGATGAGTTTGCCCCGGGCGACCGTGTGGCCTGCGCCGGTGCCGGCTACGCTTCCCATGCCGAAGTGATTGCCGTCCCGAAAAATCTTGCCGTGAAAATCCCCGATGGAGTCAGCTTCGAGCAAGCGGCGTTCACCACGCTGGGGGCAATCGCGTTGCAGGGGGTTCGGCAGGCGAAAATCTCGCTGGGGGAATCGGTCGCGGTGGTGGGGCTGGGGCTGCTTGGCCAGCTAACGGTGCAGCTGCTGAAGGCTGCCGGATGCCGTGTGATTGGGCTGGACATCAACGAAGGATTGTTCGCCGCCGCACGCCAGTTCGGTGCCGATGCCGTTGCCCACAGCGGTGGCGGCGCGGCCCAGGCAATCGAAAGTTTCACCCGCGGTATTGGTGCCGATGCGGTGATTATCACCGCCGGAACCAACAGCAACGCGCCGATGGAGCTTGCCATTGCTTCGGCGCGGAAAAAAGGGCGTGTGGTGGTGGTGGGCGCGGTCGGGATGGATATCCCACGCGCAGGGTTTTTTGAGAAGGAGTTGGAGATCACCATCTCCTGCAGCTACGGCCCGGGGCGCTACGACCCCACCTACGAAGAAGAAGGGCACGATTACCCCGTTGCCTTTGCACGCTGGACCGAAGGGCGCAACCTGCAGGCGATTCTGGACCTGATGGCCTCCGGAAGCCTGAACGTGAACCCGATGATCACCCACCGCTTCCCCATTGCCGAGGCGGGGAAGGCGTACGACATCATCACCGGAAAAACGCCGGAGCCACATATCGGGATCATCCTGCACTACCCCGAGCGGAAGGAATCGCTGGTGCGGACGGTGCAGGTGCACCCGGCCAAACCGGCGGCGGGGGCGTTGGGGGTGGCGTACATCGGCGCGGGAAATTTTGCCCAAAGCTACCTGATCCCCCCAACCCAAAAAGCGGGCGCACGGATGCTTGCGGTGGCCACCTCCACCGCGGTGAACGCCCGCTCCGTTGCCGAGAAATTCGGGTTCCAGCAAGCCACCACCGATGTTGACGCGGTGCTGGCCAATCCAGAGGTTGGCGCGGTCTTTATCGCCACCCGCCACGACACCCACGGCGATTACGTTGCGCGCGCCTTGCAAGCGGGGAAGCAAGTGTTTGTGGAGAAGCCGCTGGCGATCAATCGGGAGGAGCTTGGGAAGATTCGTGAGCTTGCCGAGGCGGGGAACGATCGGGTGATGGTGGGCTTCAACCGCCGTTTCAGCAAGCCGCTGGCCGATATGCGGAAGGTGTTCGCCAACTGTGGCGAGCCGCTAACGATGATCTACCGCGTGAACGCTGGGTTCATCAAGCCGGACCATTGGATCCAAGCCCCGGCGCAAGGGGGAAGGATCATTGGCGAGGGATGCCACTTCATTGACACGATGGAGTTTATGACCGGCGGAGCGCGCCCGGTTAGCGTCTATGCGGCGGCAATCGGAAGCAGCAACGCCCAGGTCCGCAATGCCGACAACGTCTCGCTCACCATCCGCTTCAGCGATGGCTCCATCGGGACGTTGCTCTATCTTGCCAACGGCGATCCATCGGTTCCGAAAGAATACTTCGAGGTGTTCGGCGCGGGGATGACGGCGATCATGCAAAACTTCTCCACCGTTGCAACCTCACGCGGGCGGAAAACCACAGTGGCCAAATACAACGGCGACAAGGGGCACAACGAGGAGGTTGCGCAAACGCTTGCGGCAATGAAATCGGGGGGGCCAATGCCGATTGGTTTCCAAAGCCTGCACAGCACCACGCTGGCCACCATCGCCGCGTTGGAATCGTTGGCAACGGGGGAAGTGGTGATGATCGAGGGGTGAGATAGGGAGTAAGATAGAAGAGTGAGATCGCGAAAGAGAAAGATGAAATAGAGAGATGAAAAAGTAGAGATGGAGCGAGAGCGGAGGCCGGGATCGCCACGCAGCACGCAACAACAAGAAGCCCAAGCGCCGGAATGATCGGCACTTGGGCTTTGCTTTATTCAGCAATGATTTCATCAACCATTGGGCCGCTTACAGGCGTATTCTTCCCAGGACCCGCACCGGCACGAACTGGTTGCTAATAACGCCATCCGAGCCAAGCCCGTAGCCAGCCTCAACCGCCACGCCAAGTTCCTGGTTGATGCGGTACTCCACCCCAACAGCCCCGGCGACGTACTCATTCGTCACCGATGCTTCCGGGGCATACATTGCCATTCCTTCGGCCATGCCGTTCATGCTGTAGGTGGCTTTATTGCGCGACATCTCCGTAAGCCCCGCATCAACCAAGGCGTACAGGCGATAGTGGGCCAGTTCGTAGAGTTCGCCGCGCAAGGCCATGCCGAACGAGAAGAAGGCTTTCTGGCCGCCATCAACGCAGCGGACCAAGCGATCCTTAAACGACAAGGCTTTGCCGGTGTGGGGGAACTCCATGTAGCTGAAAAACAATCCCGCCGAAAGCCACGTGTTCACCTTGCCCAGCACCGAGCCGTTCAACGAGAACCCGGTGACGTAGAATCCGCTGAACTTCAGCGGCGCAACCGGCGTGACCACGCCACACCCCAGCGAAGCGTGCCAATCGTTTGTTTCCGTGTCCTGCGCCCAGGCCAGCGAAGTGTTCGTAGCGAGAAGAGCAACCGTCAGAAGTGCAGACAAAAGCAATCGGTTCATATCCAACCCCTCCGAAAAAAGTGAAGTGTATGGGACGTTGTAGTAACCTTTGGGTGCTGTCGTGAGTCATTGTTTGCAATTGTACAGCAACCAATGTGCCAAGCCGATAACCCTCGGAAGGGGGGATTGTTCCCTTGGCCAACGGTGTCCCTTCCTTCTCTCCAAAAGATTCTTCCTGGGCGGTGCTGCGATGCTGAAAAAATGTTAGGTTTCCGCCCCTCGGTTTGGAACTCTATCCCATACTGTCAACTCTTCATGTCCAACGGCTTTTCCCTGCATCCATCTTCTTCCGGCCTTCAAGCAAGTGCTGGGCTACGGGTGTTTGGTCCCGCCGCACCGATCATTCCTACCGAGGGGGGCGGGGAGGTTCTTCACGCAGTGGGAAGAAGACGCAGCACACCACCGCAGGCTGGTGGGGCCGTTGGCTTCGTTCAACGATTCTGCTGCGGGCTGCTGTTGCTGCTGGTTGGCATTGCGATTCCGGCGGCAAGCCAAACCAACACCGCCTCCAGCGGCAGCCGTTTTTTTGTGACGCTGCCGGCGATGTACCCCGCCAACAACCATTACTTGCGCGCCAGCATCGTTTCGGTTGGGCAATGCACCGTGACGGTCCTGCAAACCGAGACGGGGCAATCGGAGACGCGGACGATGATGCCGGGGGAGGTGTGGGATTACCTGATCTCCCGCACCAGAATCATGCTCCCTCCGGGCGAGGTGAAATCAAGGAAAACGTTGCAGATCACCAGCGACGGGCTTATCACCGTCAACGTTACCAGCGATGGCGATTTTGTCACCGATAACGCCATGGCCTTCCCCATTTACGATTACGGCCATGAGTATTACACGCTCTCGGTGCCAAGTTCCACCAACCTGGGGGGCGTGTTTGCGGTGATTGCTTCGGAGGATAACACCGAGGTTCGTATCACCCCTTCGCTGGTTACTGCCAACGGCAATCTACCATCGTTCACCTACGCCGTAACGCTCAACCGTGGCGAGGCCTACCAGGTGACCCCGAAAGATTTGGAAGGAACCGACATCACCGGCTCGCGGATCACCAGCGACAAACCAGTGGTGGTATTCTCCGGCCACGCTGGGGCGTTTCTGCCAGAAGGGATCGGCGGGGCGCAAAACTCCATGATCGAGCAGATGCTTCCGGTAGCGGATTGGGGGCGCCGTTTCTACGCCCGCCCGCTTCCCGGGCAAACCCGTGGCTTCTACAAAGTGGTTGCCGCGCAGGCGGGGACGGTGGTTCGCCGAAACGGGCTGCCGATTGCCACACTTGGGGCGGGCCAGACCCACACGTTTATGTTTGAGGAGCCGGTGATTATCGAGGGGAGCTTGCCGATTATGGCCGCGCAGTTCACCACGCATTTCACTGCCGACTCCGCCCAGCCCAACAGCGATCCTTCCATGATGCTGCTGAACTCGGTGGACCTGTTCAGCACCAACTACCAATGGATGACCCCGTACCTGCTTCCCCGCTATTTCTTGCGGGCGAATCCCAAAGGGGGCCCCGATCCCGACACCGTGTTCGTTCCGTTTGCCCACTACCTGATGGTGACGGCTCCAAAAATTGGGCGCACCAGCGTGCGGCTGGATGGAAATCCGATTGACTTCGACGGCTACGGGCTTCCGCATGGCGATGGGAAGAATGTGACGGCCATTGTGAAGATTCAGCCAGGGGTTCACCAAGTCAGTTCCACGGTCCCGGTCAACGCGCAGGCATTTGGCTACAGCCATTACGATGCCTACTCCAGCCCCGCCGGCACGTTAGTCCGCGACGCGCTTCGGGCCGATGAACTGACGGCCCGCACCTGCAACGATTACTTCGACACCATCATCCAGCTGCGGAACATTGGCGGGCGGGAGTTGGAGGTGACAAAAGGGGAGTTTAGCGGCATCACGGGGGAGGTGATAACGCCAGGAATCTACCCCTTCTTTATGACGAAATTCTCCAACCGTTGGATGCGGCTGCGGATACCCCTCCCGAACTACGGACCCTACGACGGCACGCTGACGCTGACCACGAAAACCAGCGCAGGCCGCCCTTTGGAAATCCCGATTCACATTGACCGCGACAGCATGGGGGCCGAGCTTGCCATGGCTTCGCTATCATTCCCGACAGTGGACGCGGCGGGGATCCCAAAAACCGAGCAGGTGATGCTGGTCAACACCGGAACCGGACCGGTTACCGTAACCAAGTCGGAGTTCACCAGCGCGTTCACGCTGGCGGACCCCGCGCTTCCGGCCACAGTGGAGCCGGGGGATACGCTTTGGCTGACGATCCGGTTTGCCCCGGGAAGCTCGGGGATGTACAAAGGGGTTGGAACCTTCCATGTTGGGCCTTGCCTTGCGCCGCTAACGCTTGAGTTGCGCGGCGAGCGGCTGCGGGGGGCGCGCATCGAGGCGTACGCCGGGGATATTCCGCCGTTGGTCTGCCCAACCCCAACGGTGCAGCCTTTCACGCTCAGCATCCGCAACACCGGGCAGGAGACGTTGCGGGTGGATAGCGTGCAGATTCAGGGGGCGTATGCTGGCGATTTTACGCTGGTCAACCCTTTTGCGCCGGCCACAATTCTTGCCGATTCCACGCTGCTTGTGCCGATGGAGTTCGCTCCAACCGGGGTTGGCGAGCGTTCGGCAACGGCGCGGATTTACAGCACCGCCCCCGGCAGCCCGGTGCTTGCGATCCCATTATCGGCGCGGAAAGATTCCGTGGGGATTGCTGTGTCGGATCAATGGCTAAACTTGGGAACCTTAAGCGGCTGCGACCCGCCAAGCTCCCGAATGCTGACGTTGTTTTGTGCCGGGACGCTGCCAGTTCAGTTCGATTCAGCAACGGTTTCTGGTGGCAATTTTACGCTGTCGGCGATCAGTGTGCCGGGGATTGCCGTGGGGGAATCAGCCAGCATCACCGTGACGTTCCAGCCAACGGGACCCGGGGTGCATTGGGATACGCTGCGGATCTATTCGGGGCCGTGCGGTGTGGTGAAAACAATTCCGCTGCGGGGCGAGCAACAAAGCGCGGGGATCGGCTTCAGCCGCGACACGGTGGATTTTGGCACCATCGCCGAATGCCAAGCCCTTGCCACCACCACGTTCCGCATCGTCAACACCGGGGCAACCCACGACACGATTGTTGGATTGACGCTGAACGGAGCCGCGTTTGCGATGGGGGCGTTGCCGGCACGGTTGGTGTTGGCCCCCGGGGAAAGAAGTCAACCCATAACCCTCACGTTCCAGCCTGGCGGCGTTGGGGAATTTGTTGGAAGCATTGACTTGCGTGCCGAGCCGTGCGGTTTGTCGCGGACCCTGTATCTGCGTGGTTCGGTGCTCCCCCAAGCCCTTACTGCCACAAACGATGTGAGCATCGGGCGGGTGCGGAAGGATTCGTTGGCGGTGGGAACCACGCTGCTGCGCAACAGCGGTGGGGTTCCGATGGTTGTTCGCTCCATCACCTTCTCCCCTGCGGTTCCTGGCTTGCGCATTGCCAGCCCCACGCTTCCGATTCGATTGGAGGCCGGGGCCGAAGCTGCGGTGCGGGTCGAATATCTATCCTCCGCTCCGGCAAGTTTTGTGGCAAGCGCGATTGCCGTTGCCGACTCCCCGTGCGTCGTTGCCGACACTTTTATGGTGATGGGGGAATGGCGGCGTGACCTTTCGCTTCAGTTATCGCTCAGTTTACCAGACACCACGGCGCGGGTGGGCGATTGGCGGGTGTTGCCGCTTCGCTACTCCGCTTCGGTGCCTTCCGATGGAGTGGTGACGGTGCAGGGTGAGCTTCGCTGGGATGCGGGGATCTTCTTCCCGAAATCGTTGACCACGCCACTTCCCGGAACCTTGACGGCACGGTTGGATTCGGTGAGCGGAGGGGAGCGGGTTGTGATGTTTACCTATTCTGGCTTGTTATTGCAAGCAGGGGTGCTTGCGGAGCTTACTGGGCGGGCACTGCTGGGAAGCAGCGAGCAGACACCGTTGCAGATTACCAACGTAAAGGCAACCCTTACCCTGCCTGCCACTGGCGATAGCGTTCGTGGCGGGGTTGGCACAACGGATGGTTCGCTAACGATTATTGATTTCTGCGGGAATCTTGGGAACCGGCTGCTGGAGTTTTCGCCGTTGTTCCGCATTGCCGGCGTTGCTCCAAATCCGGCAAGCCAAGCAATCAATCTGGAACTTACGGTCCCCAACGACGGGCGCGTTGTGGTTTCGCTGATAGGCTTGGTCGGCAATCAGGTTGTGCACCTGTTCGATGGGGACCTTCCGGCGGGCCAGCAACAAGTGGAATTGCCGATTGGAGATGCCGCCACCGGAACCTACTACTTGCGGGTGCGTGCCGGCGGCCAGGAACGAATCGCACGGCTGATGATCCTGCGCTGATCGTTCGCTCTCAACGACATTTGTAACAAGCCAACCCGCTCGGCAGGTTGTAACCTTCGGGCGGGTTATTGGTTCTGCTTTGTAACCTGCCTTCAAATTGCTCCCTCTTCTGGATTCCTCTTCTCCATGTATCTTTGCGACCAAACGATAGCAATACCAACGTACAGCCAACGATGACTCGACAGCATCTTCTTACCCCTCTCATCCTTTTGCTTCTGGCGGCGGTGCTTCCAAGCAATATGGCAGGGCAAACGCCGACGGGGAAGGAATATCTGGTGGTGCTTCCGCCGTTTCTTCATCATACCGAGGCCCAAAAGAACATCGCCTCCTACAGCGTAGAGGTGATGTGCTCCCGCAAGACCACGCTGAATATACGTTGGGGCACCACGAGCTACTTCCCCAACGGGTTGACAGTGAATGCGGGCGATCGGCAAGTTTTTAAGCCGAATTTCCCGCTCCCTCCGCTGTCGGCGTTTATGCAACCTACCAACCAGTTGATCAATAATTCGATCAACAACTCGGTGCTGGTCATCACCAGCGACCAACCGATCACCGTGCAGGTAACGTTCGACACGTTGAACCGGCTGGAAACCTACGCGGTGATGCCGGTTGTGGCCTACGACACCGTCTTCACCGTCAGCACCTACGCCGGCTACAGCCAGTATGCGGACCGCGGAGGCTTCACGATTGTTGCTTCGCAGGATAACACCCAAGTCACCGTCACCCCACGGGTGGACACGTGGCGGCCCGATCTTGGCGCGCCCAACCACCCGGCGGGCGTTCCCTACACCTTCACCCTGAATAAATATCAGGCAATCAGCTTCCGCACGCAGTCGAATCAGGAGGGGTATCTTTCCGATCAAACGGGGTCCACGATTAAATCGAACAAACCGATTGGCGTGATTGGCTATGGGCGGACCAACACCCCTTCGGCCAAACTTCCCCCGCCCAATCCTCCGGTCCCTCCCGATCAGCCCGTCCCCTTCCCGGAAGTGAATTGGTACGGCAAACCGGTGATGGAGGCCCAGCTGAGCGATAACCAAGCGGGAACCTTGTTCTATTCCGCTCCGTTTGCACGCCAGGACACATCGCTGGTGCGGATTGTTGCCACCAAAGATGGGACCACAATTGACACCAACGGCGTGCGGCTGCAAAAGCCAGGAAGCACCACCGACACCGTTCTGAACCGTGGCGCATGGGTGGATTTACGGATGCGGGAACCGATGAAAATCGAAACGTCGCTGCCGGTGATCGCCACCCAATTGGGGTACAGCGGTGAGGCCTGCAAGAACGACACACTCTACGGAAATGGCAACCCGCCGGACCCCGACACGATGGACATCCCCTACGGCGCGCCGATGATGACGCAGCTCCTTCCGGTGAACCGCTACGCCCGCGCTGTGCAATGGATTAGCCCCGACCCACCAGGCCGCCCAACCATGCCATACCGCCCAGTCGGAAATCATGTGTGGGAGCATTATGCCCTGGTGACTGTCCCGGTTGGAGTGAAAGACTCGGTGCTGCTGGATGGAAATAAAATTCATCCCGCCATCTTCAATAAACCAAGCAGCGATGGTAAGTATGTTTCCGGTATCCTCAAACTGATACCCCGGCAGCATGTGGTGGAGGCGGAAGAGCCGCTAAGCGTGATTGCCTACGGGTTCGAGTGGGACGATGCCTACGGCCATAACGCGGGCGAAGCCCTCCGTTCACGCGCCAAGTTTGGCATTGACTCACTCTACATCATCAGCTGCCAGAACGAGACCGACACCACAATCTCGGTGGAGAATTTTGGGAACAACCCGTTCCTGATTGATAGCATCAAGGCCACCGGATTTGGCATCGAGGTGCTGAAGCCAAACCCAACCCCGTTCAACTACTTGCCGGGGCTGAAAAACCAGATTGTGCTTGTGGTGAAAACCCCCACGCCGGGGGTCTATACCGGAAAACTCACGATCTACACCGATGCCAACAACAAGAAGGTGTGGGAGATACCGGTGACGGCAATCCGCGACAGCGCAAAGCTGCGGGTGCCGGGAAGCACCCTCGATTTGGGGGTGCTGAAATCCACCGAGGCCACCCGCGACACCTGCGTGATTGTCCAGAACGAGGGGATGCGCCCGCTGACCGTGAGCGCAATTACGTTCAATGGCCCGGGCTTCCAGGTGATGGATCCAACGCAGTTCCCGGTAACAATCCAGCCCGGCAAAGCCGACACCATCTGCGTCCGCTTCACGCCAAGCAGCGACGGCCTTACCGAACGCACCATGCGGATTGTTGGCAGCCCATGCCTTACTCCCATTGATATCACCGTTCGCGGGTTCAAGGGGGCCGGGGCCTCGCTAAGCGTTAGCCGGTCCATGGAGTACTCCAGCTACCTCTGTAGCGGGCCGGACTATGTTGATTCGGTGATCGTGCTGAAAAGCGTGGGGGATGAACCGGTGGAGATTAAAACCGCCAGCATCAGCGGAACCCACGCCGGTGATTACACCATCACGGGGGCCTCGCCGGCCGGGCAGACGATTCCGCCCGGGGGAAGCCTTTCGTTCACCGTCCGCTTTGCTCCGCAAGGAATCGGGGCGCGTGTGGCCCAGGTGGACCTGACGACAACCGCCGTCAATGCGCCAACGTTGGCGATTGACCTTCGTGCACGGAAGGACACCACAACGCTGACCCCGTCGGTTGCGTCGCTTCCGTTCCCGCGGGTTCTGGCTTGCGACGACACCGTCCGGCTTCCCATCACCTTCAGCAACGACGGCAGCGTCCCCGACACCATCACCTCCATTGATTTCGGCAGCGCAACCGCTTACGGAGTGGATGATCCATTGCCGATCATCATCTATCCTGGCATTCCCAAAACAGTCACCGTTCGGTTCGCGCCCGCTGCCGATGGGAGCTTCCCCGCAACCTTAACTGCGGTTGGGGCCCCATGCAACCTGCGGGCAACGGTAAGCCTTAGCGGCGAGCGGATTTCGCCATCGCTGGCAACCTCCGCCGCAACGGTCAATTTTGGCACCGTCTATCTGTGCGATGGCGACACCACCGCCCAGGTGACGATTACCAACAACGGCCAAGTTGCCGACACCATCAACCGCGCCTTCTTCACGGGGAACCCGGCGTTCTTCATGCAGGAGAACTACCCGATTGTGTTGGACCCCGGGGCAAGCCGCACCTTCACGATGACCTTTACTCCATCGGCCCAGGGGATCTTCAACGGCGAGCTGAACATCGAGTGGGGGCCATGCGGACGCACCACCACCGTGAACGTGGTGGGCCAGGGGGTCCAGCCCTCAACCCAGCTAAGCGCGACCGGGGTTGACTTTGGGCAGGTAAACATCAAAACCACGGGGACCGGAACAATCCGGCTGCGGAACACCGGAACGGTGGGGCGAACGGTGGGGGCGATTGATCTTGGAGGATTAGGGGAGGTGACGATCACCAAGCCAGCGCAGTTCCCGGCAACAATCCCTGCTGGAGGTGAGCTGGAGATTGAGTTCACCTACGCGCCGCAAGCCAAAGGGAAGCTAACGGGAACCGCCACGATTACCGTGGATGCGCCATGCGGCCAGCAGCTAAGCCTTGCGATTGCTGGGGAAGCGGTGGGTGAGGATATCGTGATTGCGCAGTTGACGGTGGGGGCGCAGAACAACGTGATTGGAAGGGTGAACGAGAACGTTCAGATTCCGCTTTCTATCACCGGATCGGACAACCTAACGGCTGCGGCAATCAACACGATGCGGGTCTATCTCCATTATCGCTACACGCTGCTGGCTCCGCTGCGTTCTTTCTCGCAGCTTCCTGGCATGACCGCAACAATCGCCGACAGCCGCATTGTTGGGGACCAGCGGGTAATGGCCATTGACCTGAGCGGCGGAACGTTCCCAGCCACTGGTGAGATTGCGCGCTTGGAGTGCCTGGCACTGCTTGGCGATACCTCCTCCACCATCATCACCATTGACTCGGTGACGGTGACAACGCCGCCAAACCGCCAGGTGACGGTCAACCGGCAGAATGGCAGCTTCCTTACCGACGGCATCTGCCGGATAGATGGAGATCGCTACGTGTTGCTGGATGAAGGGGCCTCGCTGAAGGCACTCTATCCCAACCCGTTCAGCAGCAGCGCCACCATTGAGTTCGGCCTTGACCAAGCGGGAAGCGTCCAGCTTGTTGTCACCGATCTTCGCGGCGTGCCTATCAGGACGTTGGTTAGCAGCCAGCTTCCGGCTGGCGATTACTCCGTCCTGTTCCAGGCGAATAGCCTTCCGGCCGGGCTGTATTTCTGCGAGCTTCACTACGGCCAAACCGTGCTTCGCCAGCCATTGGTGCTGGTCAAATAAAAACCGGATTGCGGGGCAAAAAAACAGCATCAGCTGCATGTTCGCCCCGCGCTGCCGGCCATTCTGCGCCGTGGCATGGTTGCCAACGGACCTCACACACATAAACAGCAACTTTCACAAGGTCTTCCGACTTTTTTCAGCGATATGCACGAACGTTACATCACATACATCAATCGGTGCGGGGCGTTATTCGCGCTGATGCTTCTTTGCGCGGTTGCCGCCGTGGCCCAACCGCAAGGCGCGCGCGAATCACTTCCGGTTCCCTTGCTGCAGTTTGGCGGGTATGGCGGGGTGGTAATCGGGAGCAGCTCGGGTTCGTTTGCAAGTCTTCCCGGCATCAACAATTGCAAAGGGGATACCGTGCTGTTCGATGGCGGTTCGGGGAATGGATTTATGGTGGCGGGGATGGTGGCGATGCGCCCAGCCCTTCTTCAAGGGGATGCCGTTTCCCATATCAGCTGGCAGGCGCGGGTTGGGTTCGCATCGGCCAGCACCACCTTCGAGGCCAGCGAACTTATCGGCCCGGCAATGAACCCAATGGGGATGGTGCTGCCAGTAACCAGCAAGTACGTGGTGGAAACCAGCCTTTCCGAGCTTCGGGTGGAGCCATCGGCCACCTACCAGATTAGCCGCTCGACACCGTTGGTTTTTGCTGTGGGGGCGCGGCTTGGGTTCTTGATGGGGAAAACATTCACCCACCACGAAGAGGTCGCCTCGCCAACCGGAGCGCGCTACGGCGACGGAACAACCGAACGGAACAACAGCAGCGGCGACCTTCAGGAAACCAGCAGCTTCCAAGCCGGGGTGACTGCGGGCATCGGGTTCGATATCAATCTCTCCAACAGCATTGCGCTCCGCCCGGAAGCGGGCACCATGCTTGGCTTCACCTCCCCCGTTTCGGGCATTGACTGGAGCCAAACCGAACTGCGCTTTGGGCTTTCCCTGATGTACACCACCGAGCCGCCAAAGGGAACTCCGTTGGGGGATTGAGGTCCGGCAATAAAAAAACAGCATTAAAAAAACAGCAGGTCGGAAATTTAAATTTCCGGCCTGCTGTTTTTTTAGTCTGCTCAGTTCGCAGGGGGGAAGCAGTGCTTCCCCAATTATTACTCACCAGGCCCACGTCCCGCTAATAACTGGAGCGGGGATAATGGTGGCGTTTGGATGATTCCCGGTTGGGAGGTTTAGGTTCAAACCCAGGTCAACTGCGAAACGATTGTTGAACCAGCGGAGAGCAAATCCCAGCGGTAAATAATCGGAGTCTTGCAGCCAATATGCTTCCACAATCGCTTTCCAGTGGCGGCCAATGCGGCGGTCCATTCCGCCGCCAACAATAAACGCGGAACGGTCGAAGGGGGCTTCGTAGGTGGGGGAGTGATGCCGCCATGAGTACGCCCCCGAAAGGGTTGCGCGGCTGTCGTCGTCGCCAATGCTTACCGATACATAGGGGGAAGCGGCAACAATCGTGGAAATCTCACTTTCGGAATAATGCCCCTGCACGCCAACGGCTGCACGCACGGCTCCGGCCCGCACCACTTCATACCGGCCACCCGCCGATGCGGTCAGCGAGTAGTTGATAAAGGAGGGGACGTACAATGCCCCGGCAAGCAGCGTTAATCGGTCAACGGGGGCATAGCCGGCAAGCCAGCCTGCGCCATCGTAGTTGGCAAGGAACCCTTCCCCTTCCTCAACCGATCGCCCGGTGGGGCCAAGAATCAGCCGGTGCGCGGCCGGGTCAATGATGATTTCCGGTGGCGCGGTTGCTGCCATTGGTTGCGGCGCGGCAATGTGGTCGTGGCGTTCGGCAATGGCCAGCGGCGCGGGCTGTTGCAGCTGCGGTGCCGGCGTGGCCAGGGCAAGCCGCACTGCTGGCGTGTCGGGCGGTTTTACCGGAACCGGTTGCGGGCGTGGCCGTGGGCGCGGTCGCGGACGTGGGGGAACAGGGCGTGGACGTGGCGGGGTGGGGAGCGATGGAGGCGGCCCAACAACGGAGACATACGCGGTGTCGGCAACGATGTAATTGTTAAACCCACCAGACGGTTGGTCGCGGCGCAGATAGACCAGCATCGGCACCTTGTGGCCCCCGGGGCGGTTCGACTGGAAGCAGACTTGATAGCGATAGGTGAAATTTTCCGGCAGCTTCACCGGCGGCTTCCGCTGCAGAAACTTGATGGTGAACAGCGGCGAAGGGCTAACAATGGAGTCAACCACAAACGCATGGTTCTCGGTGATCACGTGGAACTCATGGCAGGCAACCTCCCCGGGTTTCACCTTCCCAAAATCTTCGCGGCTGATCCTCCATTCGTACTCGGTGGAGATCACAAACTCTTCGGTTTCCCCGCTGCAATCGGTGACCCGCAAGTGGAGCGATACCGTTCGGCTGATGGTTTTCACCTGGGTGATAAACTGGGCACTGGTGGCGCAGCGGGTAAAGATTGGGCTGCTGATAATCCGCAAATCGCGCGACTCCTGCCCGGTAACAAACGGCCCCCAAACTCCGGACTGGCGGCGTTCCACCTTCATCACCCCACGCGGGGCGCGGATGGTAAGTGAGTTAAGGCCAGCATAGAATACCGTGGGGTAGATAGAAATCTGCGCTGCTGATTGCGTTGCTGTGCCAAGCCAGATGGCGGCAAGCAGGAACAGGAACATCAGATAGCGGGCATCGGTTCGCATGGGCAGAGAAGTTTGCAAAACATCGGGCGCGGGGCAGTTCAGAACCGATAGCTCAGCCCCAAGAATGCCCCTTGCAAGGCAAGCGCGTTGGCACCAAGCAACCGGACGTTGTACCGCCCATCAACAGACATGGCATCGGTGATAGATACAAAAGCCCCGGCAGAGACCGCAAGGTAATTTTCGCGGTCAATCGTGCGGAACTTTCCGGTTCCTCCATCAAGCCGTTGTTGTTCTTCGGTGCTTCCGGCTGTCCCGGCGTAAAACGGGCGGGCCGGGGTGGCAACGTCCCCGGTGCTTAGAACCGTTTGGACCTCCATAAAAATTCCGGTCCCTTCCACCCGCGAGAATCCAACTTCGGCATTGATGATGATTTCATCTAACGGCTCTTCATCGCGCCAATTGTAGCCCACGCTCCCTTTCAGCCATGTTTCTTCCATCACAATGCCAAGGTTGGCCGCGGTGGTCAGCTGGAAGTAGCCATCGCTGAGGAAGGTGGGGTGGTTGGGGTCGTCGTAGATTCCTTGATGAAACCCTGGGGGGATTTTCAGCATGGTGCTGACCGAGGTCTGAACGCTGCCGCCGGTGATCTGGTAGGTTCCCCCAAGCCCAAGCCATACCGGGGAGAAGATGCTCCGGTCCGGGAATCGTTCGTTGCTGTGGATGCGGAAGTATGCGATTGGGAGCGCGGCGTTCAGCTCCAATCCCTCCATCACTCCGTAATCGGCCGACAAGCCAAACATGGTGGCGACAAACGATGTTTGCAGCGTGTCGAAGCGGTTCTGGTCCCCTTCGGCGGTGTAGTAGCCTTCGGCGCTTCCGGCCCCGCCATAAATCCGCACAACCCCTTGCCCCGATGGAAGCACACCGGAACCACCCGAATGGGCAACCGAGGCCGCAAGAAAGAACAATGCGGCTGTGGCAAGGAAGAGCGATGAAGTACGTGAAAATGCCATGAGTAGGTTAAAGATGTGAATATGCGGGGGAAAATCAGAGAAGCGCCGATCTTACTGGTTGCAAGAACGGCGCTTCCAATGGTCAGTAGCGTTGTGGATTCAGTGGGTTAGAAGCCGGTTTCGATGCCGTAGTACACGCCATAATTCACACTGTTTTCCCCGCCGGCGTTGGTGATGTTGTACAATCCTGCGCCCCCAATGCCTGCCGTCAGCGTGACGTTGTTGGAAGGGGAGTAAGCCAGATAAGCCCGCAGGTTGCCAAGCAAAGCGTTATCGGCAGCACCAACGGTGACGCGCCCACAAAGGTCCAACGAACGGGCAACCGAAAGGCGGCGGTCGTAGAAGATCGCGCCGTAGGTGACGCTCCGCTCTGGCTCCTGCTCCGTCGTAGAAGTCCCGCCGGGAATGGGCGGCGGGGCGATGCCTGGCCCTGTTGGACCTTTTGCCCCCATTCCGGGATCGCCTACCATTCCTTTCGCAAACCCATCGCCTCCTTGTCCCACGGTCGGTTTTTGGTAGAATGTTGAGGCTCCCATCTCCACCCCAACCCGGGTTTCCTTCGTAAGGCTGAACGCAAAGTAGTAGGTGTTTTGCATCAGCACGTTGGCGGCGGGCAGCTTATTGACGTTGCCGGAACCAATCGCCACCCCAACGGCGAACAAGCGGTTGCCTGGGGTTGGATGTTGCGGTGCAACGGGCGGCGCATCAATGCCATTTGGCGGGATGATTTGGCCATTCCCCTGATCCTGGTCCCTCCCGTTGCTGTGCAATGCCTGTGGAGGGATTACCCCCAGCGACGACACAAGCGACGGCGGCATCTCCACCAATGGTGGCGGTGCTTGCTCGGCCGCTTGCAGCGTGGAACTGTCGGTAGCCGCCGGAGCGGTTACGATGGGAGTTGATGGAACCGACTGGGGCACGATAACCGCCGCCGCAAGCTGCTGGTTTGCTGTTGCGCTCTTCCGCTTTGCTGTGCGGAAGGATCCGCGAGCGGTGCGCCCAGCATTGGCAAGCGGCGTGGATGGCGGCGCGGTTTGCACTGTTTGGTTCGCTGCCGTGCGGTCGCCTTGAGTATCCCTCAGCATGGTTGGTGTCAGGGCCAGCATGGTGGTAAGCCAGACAGCCACCAACGCGCCCGCTGCAACGCGGAACGGAAGGATTCCCTTGCGGCGTTTCGGTTCGGTGTGGATAATTGGGGGGATCGGCTGCGGGCGTTGCAAGCTGGCAAATTGCGCAGCCGCCGCCGCCCGTGTCCGCTCGCTTAACGGCGATGGCGGAACCAGCTGAAGAAGGTCATCATGGATGTGCGAGCGGATCTCCAATGTGTGACGCAGTGCCGTCATATTTTCGGGAGCTTGCAGCAGGTGTTCAAGCTGCTGCAGTTCCTTGCTGGAGATGGTTCCATCCAGATATTTATTGATGAGTCGTTCAAAATTCATAGTCGTGCACCACTGGGTAGAGTATCGTGCGAAGCATCTTGCGTGCGCGGAAAATCCGGATCTTGACGGTTGCTATCGAAGCGTTGATAATCTCCGCGATCTCCTGGTAGGAATAGCCCTCATACTCGTACAGCACGATAGCTTCTCGGTAATCGTGTGGTAGCTTATTCAGGGCTGCGGCAACCTGTTCGTACAGAACAACGTCGCGGACTTCGGCGTTGGCCACGTTCGCTTGTGAGGTCTCGAACGGGACAGTGACCTTTCGGTTTCGCTTCATGTTCAGGCAAACGTTCCGCACGATGGTGAAGAACCATACCATGAAGTTCCGCCCGTCGTAGCTTTGGCGGTGCTGGTACAGCCGCATGAACGCTTCCTGGAACGCATCATGGGCAAGGTCTTCATCCATCAGCACCTTCATGCAATAGACATAGACCTTCCGTTCATATCGGTAGAACAGGGAATTAAAGGCTTCAACGTCCCCTTCCTTTGCCTGCATGAACAGATCGTCGTCCGGCAGTTCCGATTTCCGTATCGTCGTTGTTGCTCCCATTGGTTGAACGAAACATACACAACAGCACAACAATAGTTACCGGAAAAATTAGGGCTGTTCGTCATCATCGCTCGCACCCCTTTCCGCAGCCCCGATATACAGAGTAACCTTGCATATCAGGGGGAGGGGTCTATCTTTGCTGCCTTACTTATGATAAAACAACTGAAAAAAGCCGCCAAGAAAGGGGAGAAGTCAAGCCCGACCGTTCTCCCGGTATTGCCACTCCGCGATGTTGTGGTCTTCCCCAGCATGGTTTTCCCTGTGCTGGTTGGGCGCGAGTCATCGCTGCGTGCCGCTGCCGAAGCGCTTAGCCGTGATAAATACATCATGCTGGTTGCCCAGATGAACTCCGGCGTTGATGAACCCGGGGAACAGGACGTGTTCCTAGACGGAACCGTCGCCAAAATTGTCCAGATGCTGCGCCTGCCAAACGGGCTGATGAAAATTTTGGTGGAAGGCGAACACCAGGGAAGCATCCAGCGGTTTGTGGAACAGGAGGAGTTCCTGGAAGCCGAAGTCGAGATCATCAAACAGACCGCACCAGACGACCGGAAGATGCAAGCGTTGCTTCGCCAATCCTCCGAACTCTTTCAAGAATACATCCGCCTGCATCGCGGCCTGCCGCAGGAACTTCTGATCAGCTTTGAGAACATTGATGATACCGTCCGCCAACTCTATTTCGTGGCGGCCAACATCATGACCAAAGTCGAATCCAAACAGAGGATTCTGGAAATCCATTCCATTGCCGAGCAATACCTGGAACTGGTTCGGCTGCTTCACGAAGAGATTGAGGTGCTGAAGCTGGAGCAGGAGATTGACACGAAGGTCTCCGACACCATCCACAAATCGCAACGCCAATTCCTGATTCAGGAGCAAATCCGCGCCTTGCAGACGGAGTTGGAGGAAGATGGCGAAGGATCGCCCGAGCTTGCAAAGTTGGCCGAGGCAATCCGCACCGCCAAGATGCCGAAGGAAGTGGAGGAACGTGCGTGGGAGGAGCTGGACAAACTGCGCCGCACCCCGATGATGTCGCCAGAGTTTGCCGTCAATCGCAACTATCTGGAGTGGCTGACGGCCGTGCCGTGGTCCCACCAAACCGAAGATCATCTTAGCATCAGCCACGTCCGCCACGTTCTGGACGAAGACCACTACGGGCTGGAACGCCCCAAGGAGCGAATCCTTGAGCATATCGCCGTGCTGAATTTGGTGAAGGATATGCGTGGCCAAATCTTGTGCCTTTCCGGGCCGCCCGGGGTGGGGAAAACCTCGCTGGCAAAATCTATCGCCCGCGCCCTCGGGCGGAAGTACGTTCGGGTCTCGCTGGGTGGCGTTCGCGACGAAGCGGAAATCCGTGGGCATCGCCGTACGTACATCGGCTCGATGCCGGGGAAGATCGTCCAATCCATGAAGCGCGCCGGCGTGGTGAACCCGGTGATGCTGCTGGATGAGATTGACAAAATGAGCGCCGACTTCCGTGGCGACCCATCCTCGGCAATGTTGGAGGTGCTGGACCCGGAACAGAACACCTCATTCAACGACCACTACTTGGAGGTGGATTACGACCTTTCGCAGGTGCTGTTTATCACCACGGCCAACGTGCTGTACAACATCCCGCTGCCGCTTCAGGACCGGATGGAGATCATTGAGCTGAACGGCTATCTGGAGCACGACAAAGTGGAGATTGCCAAGCGGCATATCATTCCAAAACAGCTGCAGGAGCATGGCCTTGCCGATCAAGCAATCGTCTTCACCGATGCGGCCATTATGAAAGTGATTCGTGAGTACACCGCCGAGGCCGGGGTTCGAAATCTGGAGCGGGAGATCGCTTCCCTTTGCCGGAAGATTGCCAAGGGGATCGTGGAACGCAACGGCGAGAAAGCAGCGGAAACCACCCCGAAAAAACCGGGCCGGAAAAAACCGCGCACATCCCCCAGCATCACCGTCACCCCCGAGCTGGTGGAGAAGTACCTGAAAGTCCCCCGCTACCGCAATCGGGTTGGAGAGAAGGAGGACATGATTGGCGCGGCAACCGGGCTTGCATGGACCAGCGTCGGGGGCGACACGCTTACCGTTGAGGTCTCGCTTGTTCCAGGAATCGAAAAGCTGACCCTAACCGGCCAGCTTGGCGATGTGATGAAGGAGTCGGTCTCCGCCGCCGTCACCTACATCCGTGCGAACGCAGGGGCGTTGGGGGTTCCGGAGGATTTCTACAAAGGGAAGGAGATCCACCTGCACGTGCCGGAAGGGGCAATCCCCAAGGATGGGCCTTCGGCGGGGATCACGATGGCAACGGCGGTAATCTCCGCTGCGGCGCAACGCCCGGTTCGGTCCGATGTTGCCATGACTGGGGAGATCACCCTTCGCGGGCGGATTCTTCCGATTGGCGGATTAACCGAGAAGTTGCTGGCCGCGCGCCGGGTAAACATCCAAACGGTGATTATCCCCGCAGGAAACCTGAAGGACCTTGCCGACATTCCCGACCGCGTGAAAGAGGGGTTGGAAATTGTGCCGGTGGAGACGTTGCAGGAGGCAATCCCGCACGTGTTCAGAAACGCCTCGATGGCCGTTACGTTGGCCGGCACGAACGCCAGCAAAAAGGGAACAGCAGCAAAGAAACCAGCACCGAAGGGGGCGGTGGTGCCTGGGCGAAATCGCCGTGGGAACGGGGCAACGGCATAAGCTCTGCGGCTTCATTTTGCCTTCTTAAACTCAGGCATAGTGATCCGGTCATAGCCCCGCCAACAAAAATGGAGTGAAGAGGAAAGCCCAGAGCGTTGGATTTCTTCCCATATTTGCCAATAACCGTTTGACTTTTTCCAGGACGTTTGCCATGAAGCTCCACATTCTACGCTGGCTGATGCCGATGCTGTTCGGGATGGTCCTACTGGGCCAGCCACTTCACGCCCAAGACACCGATGACATCATCGAAAAACTGCGGCTGACGCAAACACAACGCGACCAAGTCAAAAAGCTCCGCGAAGCATTCCGCAAGGAGACCGAGCCGATGCGCGCGGAGATCAACCGGTTGCTGGAAGAGGAGAAAGCCCTGAAGAAGGCAGCAAAGGTGAACACCGATCAGTTGAAGTCAGTGCTGAAACTGCGGGCCGACAAAGAAGTGGAATTATCGCTGGCGCTGACAACGTTCGTTCAGAACCTTGAAGCCCTGTTTACCCCCGATCAACTGAAGCAGTGGCGGGCGTTAAAAGAAGGGAAATAATTCCCGAACAGATCCCAGACAAACAGACAACAACGCTGCCGAAGATGGAAGGTGCAAACCTCCGCTTCGGCAGCGTTGTTGTTTTTGGGAAGGGGAGAATGGGTCGGAATCCATAATTCATAAGCTCATGTGCATCATTGAGTTGATGGTATGGAAAAGTTGTGAATTTTTTTTGCTTATCGGTGTCACACATCGCTGATCCCCGGTGTCTTATCAGGTGACGAGGATCGCGAATGTAATATCTGCTATTCTGGCTCCCCTAATCGCACCACGTCACTCCACGGGAATTATTGGCCCAATACCGGTGCTTGCATGACTTTCTCCTCTCACCAGAACGCGCATGATCGCGGGATGTACGAACAATATGAACAGCTTTTTCAAAGCACGCATCCCACTATGAATAAGTGGTTGCGGATTCATGTTCTCGATCAAGACGATCACAAAGAAATTTTGCAGATGGTTCGAGTCAAAGGCTGGAAAACATACCATACACTGAAGAAAAAAGAGCAAGGTGGGGCTTGGTTGATGAGCATTCTGCGGCATCAGGCAAGTAACTATCGGCGGCGGGAGAGCCGCAAAGGGACTCGCAGAAAAGGGAATGAGGATTTTGATGAAGAAATCCACTCTGGAAGTGGGGATGAAAACTGGGAGGATCGGCTGATTGCAAACATGGACTTGGAAAGGCTGAAAGAGAGGTTGAGGCCGGATGAAGCAGAATTACTCCGTTTAACGATGGAAGGGTTTAGCAACGAAGAGATTGCGGAGGAACTGGAGATAACGGTGGTAACAGTGCGGCAACGGAAGCACCGATTATATAAGAAGATAAAGCGGTACATGGGAGAATAACGGGCGCGAAGAAATGCCAGTAATGGCTCCTCTCCCAACCGCAAAAACGCTGAATACGCTATCAGCAGCAGTACATTTATTGTGTTGGATCCATGAGCAACGGCAGTGCATTCCTACTGCATTGAAGTTCCCATAGCCCCAACCGTAGGGAATGAATGGAGATGGCTGCAATACAACAAACAACTAACCAACGTCCTACAATGAAACTACTACTCAGCCTGTTAACGATGATAACCATGGTTATCGCTAACGCTTCAGCTACGACGACCACATTCGAAATTCGATGTACAGATGAAAGCGAGGGGAAGTGCATAACACTATATTTCCCTACTGGAGTAGTCACCATCCCCGGAAAGACTTATTCCAATCAAACATCAGAATCCTTTACTCCATGTGGCCCAGGGCAGACCTATTCGGATAACGCGTTTATACACGACCCATCAAATGAAGAGGTTGGGACAGGGTTCGTGAATGCAAACGTTTGTACAAATCTTTCAACAAAAGAAGGAACCGTATATTCGAATCCGTCTACAGTAACATATAATGCTTACTCGGTATGGCTTGCAGCAGTAAGTCAGTAGATGATCGTATCCAGAGGGGTATTGCCGTGTATAATTAATTATACACGGCAATACATTTTGCATAGAAAATTCAAAATCTAGACAAAAAACCAGATAAGATTATGGCAAAGAAAGTATTTGCAATAGTTAGCATACTTTTATGCTCTACGACATTAGCACTTCCCCAAAGTGCGAATATCTATAAACCAATCGCAGATTCTATTGTAAATAAAGACATCAATCCTTTTTTTGTCTTTATTACCCACACAAAAGGATGTGTAGGTTGTTGCGCAAGTTCAATCAACTACTTATCAGATCAAATTGCAAATCATTATCCTGATTCTAAAATTAATTTAATTATTTATTCACCTTTAAAAGGTGAAGGAATAGCAAAAAGAAAATTATTCAATAATCGTATAACCAACGTTGTTGAAGCATTTATAGACTCTTCGATGGCTTCGAAAAAAATGCCTGTTTTATTAATGTCGTATAAAAATTTAGATTTTTTGTTTGAAGATTTGCAGTCTGGTATGATCACTGTCGATTCAATTAAAACAATTATAAATGAGATATCGTCAAAAATCTCAATAGAATCAATACAGCCAATATCTGAAGACTCTATAATAATTTCCAATATTATATCGCCTACTATGGCAAGTAATGGAATAATTTATGGCATTGATGATGAAATCAATTCTATTTTCAAAATTTCAAATGAATCATTTCTATTGATTGATATCCCTAAGGATTCAATATTAGCAAGTAAATTATATGACAATACAAATCCTGATGACATTAATGTGTGGGGTAATTTACTTAAATACTATCCTTCGCTAATCAGTTATAGAAATATCATTAAAATTAAAGATACAATTATTATTTTAGCTAATTCAATTGGTGGATATACTAAACACGAAGGTGCACCGCCACGTTATGATGCGATAAAGTCATTTTACTTATTTAAAATAAATAAAAACGATTTTGATGTAATCAAATTCCCAATCGATAAAATTCTTTATGGTGCAATAAGAAAAAATCCAATAAGTCAAAAATATTATATTTCTCAATATTTTCAAAATTCTCGATACTCCCAAAAAAAAGATTCGATCTATGCAATCATGGAATTAGATTTTCAAAATAATTTTTTTTCAGATCATTGCAACTATAAAAATATAATAAATAAAAAACGCGACACCTTGTTTCCTCTCAAGCGAAATTTCATTTTATGCAATGGCGATAGTATTTTATTTATTGATTTTTCAAATAAATTATTTACTTCAATATTTTCAAATAAATTGAATTATATATATGATTCTACACATATAATCTTTAAAAAATCATATAAATTCATTGATTTTGTATTATATAACAATAATGCGTTATCTATATATCTGGATATAGATAACGATAAATATAAAATGATTTTTGACAAATATAATTTTAGAGGTGAACTTGTTTCTTCTCAAGAAATTAAAATGCCATTTACTGAAAAGATCTTATATCTGCACCCTGTTGAAACTGAACAAAATAAAAAATTATTTTTTTTGATAAAATTGGAAAAATCTCGATGGAATTTAATGAAATTAGAATAATGGTTTTTTAATAGAATATGATAAAGGCAGACTGCACTCATCTTGCAAACGGCTTATAGCGGGTGGTGGTGAGTACGAATTCCGGAGAGTGGGGCGCGCCGCTGATATTATTGCGATAAGCTGGGGCTGTGGCAACCAAAAACAAGATGATGGTCAAGATTACGGTTGAAATTGCCGTGGAGAATGATCTCGATATTCTGCAAAAGAACGGGTAAGAGTTGTCTGTTTTGGATAGCAATTGCCAGCGTTACTCTTCTTGCCCAGCCCCCCGCTTCGCCGGTGAAGCTGGCAAGGGGAACAATGCTCAATTGCTCGATTGTTGGAGCATCCTCATGGAATGCTGGGCAAGGGGATGAGTTGGTACTATCGGCGCGGTTTGCCACCCGTAGCCAGTATCAATGGAAGATCGAGCCTTGTATCGTTAGCGGGAACCTCACCACCATGCTTGGCGGCAGCTACCGCGATGACACTATCCCCCAAAACGCACTCCGCGTTGGCGATAACGAGGCCTTTGCTGAAGGTGTCATCACGTTGCCCCTTGGCTGGGTGGTTGACCCCTACTTCAGTGCCAACTTCCGCACACCCCTCACCGAGTCGTTCGCCGTTGCCGGTGGCCATCGAACCCGGACCGCCAAGCTGTGGGACCCGGTAACGTCGCAGCAGGCACTTGGCTGCACCTACTCTCTTGGAGGCAAAGATGGTAGATGGAGCACACGACTGGGTGTCGCACTTCAACAAATACGCGCCCGCCACCACACCCAACAAACCAACGACGCACGCACGTCGGAAGTGGAAGCGTACAAAGCGCAGTCCGGCGTTGAGTGGGTGAACGAGATGAGCACGCAGATAGATTCTTCGATAAGCTACACGGGCCGCTTTGGAATGTTCGGTTCGTTCCAAGATTTGGACGTGTGGACTGTGCGGTCGGAGAACGAGCTACGGCTGAAGGTCTGGAAACTGTTGGGGATAACGTGGAACTTCACGGTGGTGCACGATGTGAAGCAATCGCTACGAACGCAGATACGCCAATCGCTGATGGTGGGCCTTGTGCAAGATTTCTGAGGATGGACAGCCTCCCTGCATCGTTCCTTTCTTGAACCCGTATCGTTACCCTGGCTTGGTATTGTGCCATGCATCCTCAATGGCTGCATCAAAATCATCGTTGCTTATTGAAGAGTTTGGTGGCCACAACCACCCCATTGCGGTCGTACAACGTAAGGAAGTACGTCCCATCAGCCACCGCATCGGCGTGCCAAACGGCAGCCCCCACCGAGGGGTCGGTGGTTCCGCTGGCAACAAGCCTTCCGGTAAGATCGTGGATGGCAATGCGAGCTGGCGGAAGGCTCAACCCTCCATGCCAAGCGATGTTGAGTTGATCGCGCACAGGGTTAGGCCAGAGTGAGATAGCGTTGGACTTTCCTTCTACTGGGAGTTGCTCAACATCCACAGAGGGATCATCGTTGGGGATGTAGGGACCGCCAGCAAGGATCATGGCAATGCCTTGATCGAATCCCCACCATTTCCAATCGGTTACCAGCAGGTCCCCCCAACCATCACCGTTGCAATCCCGAAGGGGTACTCGGATTTTGTAGGCCATTTCTTCTTCGAGTCCACCAGCAAAGTAGGCATCGAAGAAGGGGTCAATGCCGTTGTCGGTTGCCGAGAAGAAGAGGGGTCTGGGTTTTGGTCCGTAGAGCGCAAGCATTTCATGGCGAAGGTCATTGAGGTATCCAACGCTGCCGAGCGGTCCATAGAGTGAGGTGCGGAAATAGATGTCAGCATCGTCGAGAGCGAAGGATCGGTTACGGAAGGATTTGCCGGAGGAGGAGAGGAAGATATAGGTACCTGGGTTTTGAATTTCGAAGACTCGTCCGGCGAAATCGAGCAAGGAATCGCCGTCGTAGTCGGCGAAGGTGAGAGGGGTATTGAGTCCGATGTTGTTTGCGAGATGGATAACGCGATCGGGAGTAGAGTTCCAGTTCCATGGCGAGCCATCGCGTCCGTACCAGATTTTGAGTTTGGTTCCGCTTGAGTAGTGGCCACCAATAACCATGTCCATTCGGCGATCTCCATCAAGATCAGCTAGTTGAACGCTGTACCTTGTCCCAACTCTCAGTTCTTCCTCTTCCTTGAAGCGATACGTTGGTGTTCTTACCTGAAAGTCTGGACCACCTTTGTAGATCCATAGCTCTGGCGTGTAGCAGTAATAGGCTAACACCAATTCATCGCCTGGTACGCTGTCAAGGTTGCCGACTTGAACATCCACACATGGCTGAACGTTTGTCAGGAGATTCAGCAATGCTGTATCGGGAATGGTACCGTTGGGTTGTGGCTGGAACAATCGCAAGCGATAATAGCAGATGGTGGAAGTCGTAAACCGACAACTGTCTTGAGAAATACCGACGAGGGGGTGTCCATTGCCGAAGAAGTCACCGATGATGGGCCTGCCGAGTTCAGCACTGGTATGATCGAAGACCCAGAATGGGAGGGTATCAGGCGCAGGAGCCTTACCGGAGAAGAATCGCCACTGGCCGTTTTTCGCGGATCTGACAGCGAAGTCTGTCAGGGAGTCTCCGTTAAGATCACCGAGTGTTCCGGCCCCATCACCGACCATTCCACCAGCATTGGGACCAGTAGTCTCGCCGCGAATCATCCAGATTTTGCGAAGGAGGACGGCGTTGGGATTGGGGAGGATGGTATCGGAGGATTGGGCGTGAAGTAGTGTGCTTGTTGTGGCAAGCAGGAGAAAGAGAACGATGGTGGATTTGGTGTTCATGGTAATCTCCAAGTAATGCTTTCGTGCTGAACGTACGCAATGGGGTGTCACGGCAATAGCCATCACTGCGGAATCATTCTTGCTTGCTAAACAGCCTGCTGGCCACAACTGCCCCATTGCGGTCGTACAACGTAAGGAAGTACGTCCCATCAGCCACCGCATCGGCGTGCCAGACGGCTGCCCCAACCGAAGGGTCGGTGGCTCCGCTGGCAACAAGCCTTCCGGTAAGATCGTGGATGGCAATGCGAGCTGGCGGCAAACTCAGCCCTCCATGCCAAGCGATGTTGAGTTGGTCACGCACAGGGTTCGGCCAGAGTGAAATAGCGTTGAACTTTCCTTCTGCTGGGAGTTGCTGAACATCCACGGTAGGGTCATCGTGTGGAATGTAGGGACCACCAGCAAGGATGACGGCAATGCCTTGATCGAATCCCCACCACTTGGGATCGTTGACCAGAACGTCACTCCATCCGTCACCATTGCAATCGGTCAAGGGGTGGAGCTGGTAGAAGATGTTCGCGACGACACCTTCGGAATACCAAGCCTCGTTGGTGAGGTCAGGTCCATTGCGTGATCCGGAGAAGGCTAATAACGCGGGATTTTGTCCGATGACGGAGAACATATCGAAGGTGTGGGTGGGATCGTTCATCGGTCCAAGTGGACCGCGCAGGAAGTAGGTGGTGCTGAGGAAGGTTTTGTCAGCATCGTCAAGGGAGAAGGAACGGTTACGGAATCCTTTGTCAGATCGTGAGAGATAGAGATAGACACCGGCTTGAGGTCCGACCCAGACTTGTCCGGCGAAGTCGAGCAAGGAATCGCCGTCGTAGTCGGCGAAGGTGAGAGGGGTATTGAGTCCGATGTTGTTTGAGAGGTGGATAACACGATCGGGAGTAGAGTTCCAGTTCCACGGCGAGCCATCGCGTCCGTACCAGATTTTGAGTTTTGGTCCCGATGGGTATCCACATCCAATGGCCATGTCGAGGAAGTGGTCGCCATCAAAGTCGGCGAAGGCGGTGCTGTAGGCCCTGTCATCGTTTTCGTCTGGGTCAACGATGATCTTGGTGGGCTGGTTGACTTGGAAGTCGGGACCTCCCTTGAAGAACCAGAGTTCTGCGTTGGTGCTCCGCTGCTTGTTCCGCAGCGTGACCGGCGTGGTAACGACTAACTCATCTCCTGTTTGGTGATCGAGATTATGGGCTTCAATATCATGGGGAACAAACAGCAACCCTTTCTCCATTGTCGCTTCTGGGTCAAGGATGATCGTTGGTTGGGTTGCCAGCGTGGCACCGGAGTCGGCGAACAAGTACAACTGAAAGAAGACTTGGGAAGAGTTGTTGGTATCACCTTTACGGTACTGGAGGAAGCCGATATGAGTTTGTTGATTTCCCCAGAAGTCGCCTATGACGGGTTGATCGAGTCCACCTGGGGATTTACAAGACCATTGTGAGGTGGTGTCGGGGGCGGGATCAGCACCAAAGTAGATGTGCCACTGGCCGTTTTTCGCGGATCTGACAGCGAAGTCGGTCAGGGAGTCTCCGTTGAGATCACCGAGAGTTCCGGCTCCATCACCGACCATTCCACCAGCATTGGGTCCAGTAGTCTCGCCGCGAATCATCCAGATTTTGCGAAGGAGAACGGCGTTGGGATTGGGGAGGATGGTATCACTGGATTGGGCGTGGAGTAGTGTGCTTGTTGCGGCAAGCAGGAGCAGGAGAACGATGGTGGTTTTGGTGTTCATGGTAATCTCCGAAACAGGCTTCAAGTTCGCAGGAACTTACGCGAATGGTTGCTCTTGATAAAGACACTGATCGGGCGGAAACTTCTCACCCTCCATCGCAACATTCTTGCCAACTCACCCTGTTTTTTTCGGGCCTCCAATACGCCAATTCGGCGGGGATAGATAGCAGAGCGGCCCGCCAATCTGGCGGGCCGCTCTTGTTGTTGTTTGTTTGCTGGGCTTGTGGCCAATTACCGGCGTGGCACAATCTCGATCACCACGGTGCGGTTGTAGAAACGCTGCTCGGCAAGGTTGTTGTTGAACGGCGCGCGCCGCTCGTCCTCGCCAAAACCGTAGGTGTCGAACGTCACCGTCTTCCCTTGCCGCTGAAGCTCCTCGGTCAGGATTTTCTGCGCGGTCTCGGCGCGGCCTTGCGACAGCTTGTCGTTGTACTCCGGTGTTCCGGTGATGTCGGTGTGGCCGTGGATAATCACCGTTGCTCCATCGGGAACCGCGGGCGCAACCGTGTTCACCAGGAAGTCCTTGTAGGTTTCCATCGTCTTCGATTGGTCGAACTCGAACAAGATGGAGTAGCGCGTTGCCACCTCTTCCTCGTCTGGGTCCACCACCAAACGGAACTCCTTCGCCGGCGGCGTGATCGTCTCGCCATTCTTTGTGGAGATCGTCACCTTCGCGGTGTAGCGGCCCTCGGTTCCCCCACCCAGCAGCTCCTTCGGATCAATCCGAATCTGATCGCCGGTCCCCTGGTATTTCTTGGTTGCCCCGTTGCGGTCCGTGATTTCGGCGGTCCACATGGCGATGTCGCTGCTGGAGGCAACGCGCAGGATCACCTCCTGCGCCGGGTCTTTCTCAACAGCGTTGATGAAAACCGGCTTGTTCATCTCGTCCGGCGTGCCGATTAATTCCACGCGGTAGTTCTCGGCATCCACCAGCGTCTTATCCTCACCTTGTGTGGACCCGCTTCCGCTGCGAATGGTTGGCATTGCACGCCCTTCGGTGGTGATCCGTTCGGGGGCAATCTCGAAGGTGGAGTTTAGGTAGCTCTTCACCTTCTCGGCCATCTGTTTCCCTGCGTTGGCATCACCGTTGGCCGAACCAACCAGCTTGACGGTTGCCGACGGATTGCGGCGCAGCCGGTCCCCATAAACGTTCAGCACGTTGTAATAAACCTCCATCTGGCGGCGCGAGCGCGTTACCAACGGATCGTTCCCGCCGCCGGTCTCGGCCCCGGGCTTAATCAGTTGCTCCTCACGGAAGTTTCCAGCATCAACACCGGCAAGGCGTTTGTAGCGGGCAGGGATGTCGGTTGAGCCGGCATCGAAGAAGACGTAGTTCCGCATCGGGAACGTCTCGTTGATGCGGCGGGTTCCCGGGATTACGCTTGGCGCGTTCACCACAAAGTCGGCTTCGCCTGGCTTCAGCTCATCAATTGGCAACGGCGGAACGCTGCTGAACTTCAGGGCGATTCCGGCGCGGACGGTGTTCTGTTTGAACTCGCTGGGGTCCGTGTCGGCGGGGTCCAGAAGGTTCTGCAATCCAAGCCGGAACTGTGCGAACGGGGTCAGCAAAATCTGCGTTCCGGTTCCCGGGCCTTTCAGCGGGATGTCGTATCCCAACCCAAGCTGTGCGCCAATGATAAAACTGCGGATGTTCGCAAGCTCCGGGCTGCTGCTGAACGCTGTGTCGGGGTTGGAGAAGGTGACGGATTCTTCCGAGCCTTTCGCCACGTTGATGCCAAAGCTGGGGCCAACAATGGCATGGAAGAAACGGTTGACGATGTTCACCCGCAGCGATGGCTCGATGGAGATATACGCCGGGCTTGCGCTCAGGCTTTGCGTGAACGGGCGAAGCGTGGTGTCGGGAAGCAGCCGCGCCGTTCCCGCAACTTGGTCGAAATCCACAGCACGGTTATCGTAGCCAATCCCAAGATTGAACCCAAGAAGCGACCCGGGATTGTATTCCAGAAGCCCCCCCAATGCCAAGCCCAACCCCGAGCCTTTGTCCAGGCTTTGGGTGCCGTCGCGGGCGATAAGCCCACTGCCCCCCACCATGTTGATATTTGCCCCGCCGAACAGCCCGTACCACCAGTTTCCCCAACGTTCGTCGGGACCGGTTTGCTGCGCGTGGGCGGGCGTTGCCACAAGGATTGCTGCCACCAGCAGAATGGCAACATGATAACGCTTCAGATGCTTCATTCCATTCCTCCTGTCTTGATGAATGAATTTCCGTTGGAAGGATTTTTGTGCCCAGCGCAACATGGCCGGGCATCGTACTGCGGTGAACAATGCGTATGTGCGTTCCTCACTCTGATAATGATACAATCGCTGCCGAAGTATAAGCCTAAGCCCCGATTAAACAGGAAGAATTTCTCGTGCAAAGTGTAATGGGAAACCGCCCATTTGGGGCGATACAGCCGAACGTAAGCAAGGGGTGCGTCGCGATTCCAGATTAGCTGGTGCGGTGTTCTTCCTCGCCGTCCAAGTTCCCGAACGCGTCGTCAATGTAGGGGATCACCGGCTCCTGCCGTGCGGCGCGTTTGGCCTTCTGCGCCACCTCTTCGGCGGGCGGGGCCTGGGGCTGCTCCGGTTTATACTGAACCCGAGGGTGGCTCATGCCAATCAGGTTTTTCAGGAATGCAGTTTTTATCCGGTTCAGGTCCGCTAACGTCAGCTCGCAGTGGTCAAGCTGGCCCTCGCTAAATCGCTTTTTGATGATCCGGTCAATCGTCTCCTCGATAGCTTTTGGCGTTGGGTTCGGCAGCGAACGCGTGGTGGCCTCCACCGCATCGGCCAGCATCACAATCGCCGTCTCGCGCGAGTGGGGAAGCGGCCCTGGGTAGCGGAAATCTTCCTCAGCAACGCCGGGGTTCGTCTCCTTTGCTTTGTCGTAGAAGTATTGGATCAGGGTGGTCCCGTGGTGCATCGGGATAAAGTCGGCAATGCGCCGTGGCAGCTTGTACTGGCGTGCAAGTTCCATCCCCGCAATCACGTGTTCGCGGATCATCCGTGCGGACATCTCCGGCTTGATTCGGTCGTGCTTGTTCCCCATCTGCATCTGGTTTTCCACAAAGTATTCCGCGCGGCCAATTTTGCCGATGTCGTGGAAGTAGCTTCCAACTTTTGCCAGCAACGGGTTGGCGTTGATTGCCACCGACGCGCTTTCGGCAAGCCGTGCAATCGTCAGGGTGTGTTGGTAGGTTCCGGGGGCCTTGTCGGCAAGTGCCCGAAGCAGTGGGTGGTTAAGGTCGTCGTACTCCAGCAGCTTCAAATCGGTGGCAATGTTGAACAGGTTTTCAATCAGCAGAATCACCCCAAACGTCAGCACTGGTGAGATGACGGCGTTGATTGCCGCAAAGCCCAACTGCAGCGACATATCGGCAAGGCTGTCGGCACGCTCAAGGCCCAATGCCAGAATCGCAATCGTGTAGCCCAGCATCGAGAAGGCGATGGAGCGGAACAGCTGCGTGCGGCTTTTGATGTCGCGCACGGTGAAGATTGCCAGCACCCCGGCCGCAAGCCCAGCAATGGCGATGGTGAAATCGTTCCCCCGGATCCCCGCCACCACCAGCACCCCAATCACCAACCACCGGAACGCCGTGCGGGAGTCGAACAGAATGGAGATGATGATCGCGAAAAATGGGAGAAGGATCAGGAACTCCAGCGGCAACGTGCTGCGGATCATCATGGTGACGAAGGCCATCAGCGCAATCACCAGCAACAGCGCGCAGATGATGCCAAGCTGAAGATTGTCGTGGAAGATTCGGGGGCGATAGCTTATCAGGAACAGCGCGCCCATCCCAATCAGGATGATGACATACAGCAGGTTCCCGCCAATCTGGCGCAGCGGCTTCTCATCCACCTCGCGAAGCTGAAGCGAGCGTTGATAGCTTCCCAACTTTAGCGCGGTTGCTTCGGTGATCTTGCTTCCGGTGGCAACAATAAGTTCCCCTTCGGCCACAATCCCTTGCGTCATTGGGACGCTGGTGACCGCGTCGCGGCGCGTTTCTTCGGTGAGCCTGGGGTCGTACTGATATGTTGGTTGATAGACGGAAATGAAGACATCCACCGCAAACGCGGCTTCCTCCGGGGTTAGCGTCCGGGCCAGCCCTGCTTCCACCACTTGCAACGCGCTTAGGCTGTCGTACAGGGCATTGATCGGCAACGCTTCCTCATAGACTTCGCTGCGGCGGATGAGCAATCGCTCCTGCGGGACCTCCGCTTTGTTGGTGCTGATTACCCCCGCGCTGTATGGAGCGTTCACCCCCGCCACCAACGCATCGCCAATGCGAGTAAGGATGGGAAGCCTTGCGTTGCTTGCAGGAAGCTGCGGGTTCCCCGTGGGAAGCTGCGCAAGGAAGGCTTTGGAACGTTCCGATAGGAAGCCCGGTGGCGATGGGCTTGCGGCAATCGCGGCCACCGTTTTCCGCAGGGTGTCCTCGATCCGCACCGCCGTGAACCCGGTGGGGACGTACACCGGAAGGATGCTATCGGCGGCACGCTTGGTATCCCGCTTGTAATCCTTCTCATCCTTGTACAACGGGAACGCGAACGGTGCGCGGATGGTGTCGCCGTACCAAATGGAGCCAACTTCGTAGCGGTCCTGGACAAGCGATGACCCTGGGAACATCAGGGCAATCGCCACGGTGGTGGCGGCAAGCAGCCCGTAGCGAACCCAGGGGTTCCACCGCAGTGCCGCGGTTTGCTCCTGCGAGTGGTCGTTCGGCTTGCGTTGCTGGAATGGTGCTTTGCGCTGGTGTTCAGACATTGCAGTTGTGAGAAGTCGGTTGTTGGAAATTGGCAAGGACCCGCACCGTCACGTCACCGCGACCGCTGGCGTTGCTGGGGTTCCGTTGGCTGGGACCCAATCACGCTTTGCAGCCCGCGCGCGGCCATCAGGATGTTCAGGAAATCATCAATGCCATCATCAAGGCAGGAGCGTTTGGTGACGTAGTCGGCCAGCTGTTTCAGTTCCGGCACGGCGTTTTGCATGGCCACCGCGAATCCGGCTTTGCGGCAAAGCTCAACATCGTTGTAGTAATCGCCGATAGCGATTGCCTGCTTCATGGCAAACCCCGCCGATGCCGCAACGTGTTCGGCAGCAATCTGCTTGCTGGCATTGCTGGGCCGCGCTTCCAGAAACCACGATTGGTGGCGCGAGCGCGACTCGTACAATCGGATTTTCAGCTCCCCTTTCTTCATCTTCGCTTCCACGTAGCTGTAGATGGCATTGACGTTGTGGTATCCCCCGGTGGCAATCACCTCGATAATCGCCCCCTGGACCTGGGCCGCCGAACGCACCGGAACGGTACTAATATTCCAATGGTGGTGCTGCACCGGAAGCGGCATATTCACATCGGAGACGAATAGGTGGTTGGGGGTGACGGCGCAGAACTGTGCGTCGCCGGTTTGCTCAATCTCCTCCAAAATGTCGCGGGCAAATTCTTGATCGAAATCGGCGGTGAAGATGGGCGATTGCTGATGGGGCAGGGAGATCATCGCCCCATCCAAGGAGATGATGGGGGTGTCAAGATGGAGCAGATCGGCGTAGGGTTCGGCGGCTTGGTGGTGGCGGCGGGTGGCAAGAATGAATGCGATTCCCGCCGCACGCAAGGCGGAAATCATCGCCGAAGTCTCCGCGCCGATCATCTCATCGCGGTTCAGCAGCGTTCCGTCAAGATCGCAGATAATGGCGCGTGCGTTCAGCAATCGGCGGTCGCTACTGCCGGTGCCAAACAGTTTTCTGGCGATAGTGTTGAGCATATAAAAAGTTGTTGATGAAAGGATTGAGATTCGAAGAAACGCTAAATTTTTAGCGTTTTCGGCGGTTGGGAACGGTGCGTACGAAGTTGTTCAATGCCGGGGGAAACTACGCCCTATATGCCTATATTTACAACGCCTCTATTGACCAATCCGCCGTAACTCACAGTAGGTTTCTGCCCAGGAGCAATCATGCAAATCACTGTTCATCGCACAACTCAGCCAAAGGCCATGCCCGACGCACAGGCGTTGGGGTTCGGTAAGTACTTTACCGACCAGATGTTCCTGATGGATCATTCCCCCGAATCGGGATGGCATACGCCGCGGATTGCCCCATACACCCCGTTCCTTCTGGACCCCGCCAACTTAACGCTTCACTACGGCCAATCAATCTTCGAAGGCCTGAAAGCATTCGCCCGCCCCGATGGCTCGATTCATATCTTCCGTTTGCTGGATCACATGGACCGATTTGTCCGTTCGGCGGAGCGGTTGGGGATGCCGCTGTTCCACCCCAGCGACGTTGCCGAAGCCATTGAAACGCTGGTGGACCTTGACCGGAACTGGGTCCCGAAACAACGGGGAACCGCACTCTATATCCGCCCCACGCTGATCGCTGCCGATAACGTCCTGGGCGTTCGCCCTGCGGACCATTATCTGATGTATGTGATCTGCTCGCCGGTGGGAAGCTACTACTCCAAAGGAACCGCCCCAACGCGAATCTACGTTGAAGAAACCTACTCCCGCTCCTCGCTTGGCGGACTGGGCGAAGCCAAGACCGCCGCGAACTATGCCGCATCGTTGCTTGCTGCCGAGGAATCGAAGGCCAAAGGGTTCGACCAAGTCCTTTGGCTGGATGCAAAGGAGCATCGGTTTGTTGAGGAGGTCGGGACCATGAACATCTTCTTTGTGATTGATGATGTTCTGATTACCCCGCCGCTGAATGGAACTATCCTTGACGGGATCACGCGCCGCTCCGTGATTGAGCTTGCACGCGAGTGGCACCTCCATTTCCAAGAACGCCCAATCACCATGGATGAAGTTGTGGAAGCCAGCCGCTCCGGAACCTTGCAGGAGGTGTTCGGCAGCGGGACCGCCGCAACAATCTCGCCGGTGGGGGAGCTGAACTACAAGGGGGAAGCACTCATCATCAACGAGCGCCCCAACTCGATCCGCCAGCGGATGTACGACACAATCACCGGAATCCAATACGGCGAAATCCCCGACACCCACAACTGGCTAACCTTGGTGGAGCCGCACGCCGCCGCAAACAACGGCAATGGAAACCACTACGCCACGCCGGAAGCTAACGAGGTCGGCATTGTCAACAGCATTGTCAACAGCCAAACCTAACCTGCGGCGCAAGCACGGCCAACAATCCCGGAAAAACCAGCAATCGTTTGCAGGACTATGAACTCCCTTGCCACAGCGGTGGCGCGTGCCGAAACTGAGCTGAGCGACGCAGCTGCGGCCATGAGCATTGGGAACATGGGGCGGGCGCGCGTCTCGGCACGGCGAGGGGTTGGCGCGTTTCTGCAAACGGTTGCGGCTGCGTTGCCAACGGACCCCGGGCCGCACGCAATGGCGAACCTCCGCTGGGTGCAGCTGCATCCCGAACTGCCGGATGAAATCCGTGCCGCCGCTGCCCGTCTTCTTGGCGGCCCACGAAACATCGCCAGGGGGGAGCAGGCCTCGGACAACCCCATCAACGATGCGCGAATGGTGATTGAGTACTTCCAACAAACATTGCCAGATTGCTCAACTCAATGCTAAGCTGATAAGGGACCAACCGGTGGAGAGGGCTGAAGCAAACGATTCCGCGAAACCCACGCGCTGTTGGCGACGCAATCCCGCCAGCTTCCCTTGCCTTCCCACTCCTCTCCCGTCTCTTTTTTTTGCAGCGGCAATGAATTGCTGGCGTTGGGCAATCGGTATCCTGTATTTTCCTCTATCTACTGTCCTCTGTCTCCGAACAAGCAACTTCCTTTCCCAACATAGATAGGCCTATGAAACGGTTCCGCATACTCTCGCTTGCTTTTGCATTGCTGACGTTTGCCACGGCGGCTGCGTTGGCGCAAACCAACAACAGCATCACGTGGAAAATGCTTACCCCAACCCTGAAAGGGAAACCCGGGGAGGTGGTGAACGTGAAGCTGCAAGCCACGCTGGTCCCCAAAGAACATCTGTACTCCACCAAGACGGCTGGGGCTTCGCCAACGGAGTTTACCGTTGGTGAGAAAGGGGCGTTTGCCCTGAACGGTGGGGTCCGTGCCGACCGGAAACCGATTCGTGGGTATGATGAAAACTTTGAGGACACCACGGAGTTCTGGGAAAAAGGGGTGACGTTCACCGTGCCGGTGAAGATTGCCAAATCCGCGAAGCCCGGGAAAACCAACGGGTGGGTGAACGTCAATTTCATGACCTGCAACGATGCCCGCTGCATCCCCCCAACGGATGTGAAACTGAGCTTCGCCGTGGAGGTGGCGGAGGACACCACCAACACCGCCGACACCGCCACCACCCCGCCACTGGCCGCGGTTGACACCGCCGCCAAGTCCGACACCGCTGCGGTCCCTGCAACCACCGATACCGCCGCCGTGGCGCAAGCAACTCCTTCAACCGGGGATAGCGGGGCAACAACCGGAACGCCGCAAGAAGGAAGCAGCGTTGCGGCCAAAGAGACCGATGAGCAAGAAGGGCTGCTGGGGTATCTGATCCGTGCGTTCCTTGCCGGGCTTGGCTCGCTGCTTACTCCGTGCGTCTATCCGATGATCCCGATCACCGTCTCCTTCTTCACCAAACGAACCCAAACCACCCGCCGCCGCTCCCTGCGCGATGCCACGGTGTATGCGTTGGGCATCATCCTGACGTTCACCGGGCTTGGCTTCCTGGTCTCCTTGATCTTTGGTGTCACCGGCGTGAACGACATCGCCACCAACCCGGTGGTGAACATCGTGATTGCCGGAATCTTCCTTGCGCTGGCCCTTAGCCTGTTTGGAATGTTCGAGATTCAAATCCCGACCTCGGTGCTGAACCGCCTGAACCGCACCGCCAACGAGCAAGGGAACAGCATCGGCGGGATTCTGCTGATGGGCCTGGTGTTTACGCTGACCTCGTTCACCTGCACCGTCCCGTTTGTTGGCTCGGTGCTGTTTGGCGTGACGCAAGGGGAGTGGCTGTGGCCGCTGATGGGAATGGCGGCGTTCAGCTTTGCCTTCTCGATCCCATTCTTCCTGCTTGCCCTGTTCCCGGCGTTGATGAAATCGCTGCCGAAGTCGGGCGGCTGGCTGAACTCGGTGAAAGTGGTGATGGGTTTTCTGGAGCTTGCCTTCGCCTTCAAGTTCCTTTCCAACGTGGACCTCTATTACAGCTCCGGAATCCTTACTCGCGAAGTCTTCTTGGCGTTGTGGGTGGCGATTGCAATCATCACCACCATGTACCTGCTTGGCCGGTTCCAGCTTCCGCACGATTCCCCCGTGGAGAAAGTTGGCCCAATGCGCGCAGTGGTTGCCGTTGGATTCCTCACCGTTGGATTATGGTTCGGCACCGGCCTGTTTGGCGGGCGGCTGGGGGATATTGATGCATTCATTCCGCCGCAGGAATATCCGGGCAAAGGGAACACCTCCTTGCTGGCAATCGTCACCGAGGAAATGGCCAACACGCTGCCAGCTTCCGGCAGCAGCGCGACGGCTGGGGGGGAAACCCACGACGTTGCGGGCATCAAGTGGATTGAGGATGACTTCGACCAAGCGGTGAAGGTCTCGCGCCAGACCGGCAAACCGATCTTCGTGGATTTCACCGGCATCTTCTGCACCAACTGCCGCTGGATGGAGAAGAATATGTTCCCCCGCCAGGATGTGAAAACATTGATGAGCAACTACGTCCTGGTCCAACTCTACACCGACCGCAAGGACTCGGCCAGCAAGCGGAACCGCGAGATGTTGATTGGCCGGTTCAAAACTTTCGCGCTCCCCTACTACGCGCTTATCACCCCCGACGACAAAGTGTTGGCCACCATGGGTGTTGACGGCCGCCCCGCGCCGGAGGAGTTTATCGGGTTCCTGAAAAAAGGGTTGGTTGGCAAAGAAGGGATTGCCCAAAAGTAGGTCCCAACTTCCAAGCTGCTTCCTAAGTAATTGCCGAACGCCCGCTTCCTTCTTGGTGAGGAAACGGGCGTTCTGTTTGTTCTGATCCCTGCAAAAAATCCAATTGCCGCACGGCCTCGTATCTCCCTTCCGAAAGAATTTTTTAGAGAGAGAGAAAGAGGTGGAGAGAGTGTGTGAATCTGGAAAGAGAGAGAGTCCAGAGGGAGCGAGAGGAAAGGGGAGAGAGAGGGAGAGTCCGTGAGGGCCAGGCGCTGCCAGCCCGACCAACGAAGCACGCGGCAGCTGCAAGTACAAGGATTTAGGGATACCGACGTACTGCGCAGTTGCCGCGCTGCTGTTTTTTGTACTGGCTTCTTTGGCGTGGGCACTACTTCAAAAAACGGATACTGAGCGGGTACTTCCAGACTTCGCCATTGCTGGATTTCACCCCGGCGATGATGGGGAAGATGATGCTGAGAACAAAGACGACCACAAGGAACGGGATGCCGATCAGCATGAAACTGAGTATCCCAAAGACGGCATAGTAGAGGACCTGCGAGATGATCCAGTTTGCGGCATTCCGCCCGTGGGCCTCGATTCCTGGCAGATCATTTTTCTTGGTCTGCCAAATGATAAATGGGAGGATGAAGCCGGCGAACGGGATAACAAACCCAGTCAGCATCGAAAGGTGCAAGAACATCCCCCAGCGTTGGGTTTCCGGGTCGGTGATGATGTCGTCATCTATGTCCATCATCATCAGGCTCTCGCTTTCCGTTCGCGTCTCCACGTGGGTGAACAATGCTTGTTTTGCCAGCGCGTACTCCTCATCGGTCAGGCCGCCGGCAAGGTGAAGCTGCTGCAATTTTTTTAGCCCTTCGGTAATGTCCATTTCTATTCGGTCTTGATTCTGTTGTCGCGTGGTTTTGCGCGTGCTGTTCGCGCCTATCCCCTGAAAGGTTTCGCCGGGTTCTTCCCTCCATCGCCTGCGCTCCTTTGTGGCCTACCGCCGCCCAGCCATTCTTTTCCGTTCATACTCTTCGCATACTCTTGGCTGGCGTTACCCCTATGTTGCCTCTGCGCCGCTCTGCGCCCCCCTCTTGCCGCCGCAAAGTTGGCATTTTTTTTCCTCCTTCTCCAATCTTGGCATCATTTGCCGGAAATCTTGGCTTGGCCGGAATACTTTGGTATCGGGTAGTTCCCCCCCCACGGGGTGAAGCCCACCATTACTGAGTCATTACGGCGATTCCAGACATCGAATGCACACCATGCAGACTTTCCGGTACTTCTTGCAGAGCTTCGTGAGCTTCCTTCTGCTTTCGGCAGCGGCGTTGGCGCAAAGCAAGCCCATTATTCTGAATGTGACGGTGGTCCCACCGTACGCGGCCACCCTTGCTGAGTGGGATCGCCACCCGGAGCGGATCATCATCACGCTAACCAACACGGACCCGGCCACAAGCTACAGCGTCCGGCTTTCGGGGACGTTGCAGGATAACATCGGGGGGATAAAGGTCACCACAAACGACGATTACCCGGTTACGGCCATTACCGTCCCGGCGGGCGGGGTCCGGACCGTGAACGGGAGTGAGTTGAAGATCTTCAACGCCAACGCCGTCTCCATCAGCGGTTCCGACAAAGGGGCGGTGGCACGCTCCGGCCAGCTGAACGAAGGGACCTACACCATCTGCCTGAAGGCACTGGACCACTCCACCAAATCCGAGCTTTCCCCCGCAGCCGGTTGCGCCAGCTTCACCATCCGCACGGTGGAGGCCCCAAAGCTGACCGCCCCCCCTTGCAACATGAGCATCACGCAGACGGTGGACCCGCAACTGCTGCTGCTGCAATGGACCCCGCCGGCCGGGGCCGCTGGCGGAATCACCTACACCCTGACCCTGGCCGAGGTGATCCCCGACGACCGCAACCCCGAGGAAGCGTTGCTGGCAGCCACCTCCCCCACGCTCTTCAAGAAAGAAGGGCTTACCGCGCCGATCTACCAATACGGCGCTGCGGACCCGCAACTGAAGAAAGGGAAAAAGTACGCCTGGCGGGTGCAAGCCATTGACCCCACCGCCGCCACCAACTTCCGCAACGATGGCAAAAGTGAGGTGTGCACCTTCACCTACGGCGACAGCACCCAGCCGAAGGTGGAGGACCCCGATTGCAAGAAGCCAACGTACATCACGGCGGCTTATCCAAAGGATGACATCCGCATCCCGTACCGCTTTGTCCCGGCGGTGGCGCAGTTCGCCCCGTACTGCAGCGACCTGAAGAAATTCACCTCCACCTTCGTGCTGAAGGATAACAACGGGGTTCAGGTGCAAAGCCAAAACCGGACGATTGAATGGGAGCACGGGCCGTTCAACAACCCAAGCCGCAAGCCGGATATGTTCGAGAAAAACCGGGCATCGTACGTGGTGGTGGGGCCGGACCAGAATGAGAAACCAGCCGACCGAAAAGATCAATTCCTTTCCCCAGAAAAAAGCTACACCTGGAGCGCGGAAATCACGATCAACAAAAACACCGGGAAGGATTCCGGCGACACCAAGCGGAAAATTACCGGGCGGTTCCAGGTGGGGATGGGCGCGCCAGTGCTGAACGAACCCAGCAACGGCGCGACCGTGCTTCCCGACACTGTGACGCTTCGGTTCTTGACCAGCAACCCCATTGATAAAAGCGCGCTGACCCTTCCGTTCGACCTAACAGCCGAGCCAAAAGGGGGCGGGGCGAAGTTCTACCAGATGGCCGTCAACGAGAAGTGGGTGCTGGAAATCGCTCGCACCCCCGACATGAAAAACCCGGTCTTCCGCGACACCGGGCGGATTGGCGGGCCGCTGGTGGATGCCCTTTCGCCAACCACCTCGGCAGCATTGCTGCAAAAGGAGATTTACCGCCAGGAAACCGTCCGGCCAAAGCTGACCAAAACAGGGGAATACTACTGGCAAGTGAAATGGATGGTGGACCCGAACGACGGCAACGACACCACCGGAAAGTTTTACAACAGCAGCCCCGTGCAGCGGTTTGTGGTGGACCCGAACGCCAACTGTTTCAACCTTGCAGCGGAGTTCCCAAAAGATCAATCGGCGATTGAGGAAGGCCGCCCAACGTTCAAAGTCCGGGTGTCCAACAGCGTGAAACCTGCCGAGATTACCGAGGGTGAGCTTCGCATCTGGCGCGGAAAAACCGCTGCCGACACCACCCCCGCAAACCTTGTGCGGGACCTCAACTTTTCCCGTTCGGCCAAAACCGCCGGCGGGGCCATGCGCGACACCGACGGCAACGGGGTTCCGTATCTGAACATCGTTGGCGACGTGATCCATTTCCGGGTGAACGATGCAGGGGTTCCGGTGGAGTTTGTGGCCAACGACAAGCAGGACTACGTGTGGCAGCTACGGCTGAAGCACAGCCAATCGGTGCGGATGGATGGCCAGCCATGCAACCGCACCGCAACGGCTTCGCCACTGTTCAGCTTCCGCAAGGACATGGGGTGCATTGCCCTAACGAACATCTGGCCCGCCAACGGCGACATGGCCACCGACACCAGCGAGCTGCTGGCAAAAATCAGCAAGCCAATCCGCCTTGCCAACACCACCCAACGGACGTGGGAGATTTACGAACTGCGCCCCGGCGAGGACCCACGCAGCGTGGTCCTGAAGGATGGCCGCGAATACTTCACCTTGCAGAAGCAGACCGATGACGTGTATGCCCCCGAAGCAACCACCAGCCTGATCGGCTACAAAATCCCCGCGATCATCACCGCGCTGGAGCAACAGGGGAAGGCGTTGAAGGTGGGCCAACGCTACGGCTGGCGGATACGGCTTAGCTACAACGGTGCCGGAATCTTCGCCGACGGCAGCGACTGCGGCCAGCAGGAAGCCACCGTGGAAAGCACCCCCACCAGCTTCGTCTATGGCGGATGCGTCACCATCAAGAATATCCTGCCTGCCGACGGCGCAACCATCAACGACCGCGATGGCGAACTGCAAGTGCGGGTCAGCAAAGCCTTCCGCATTGCCAACACCGTCTCGCGTGAGTGGGAAGTGTTTGCTTTGAAGGCCGACGAGCAAGCCAACATGGTGGACCCGAACGATGGCCGCCAGCATCACAGCCTGATGCTTGCCACCGCCGATGTCTATTCCCCCGATGCCTCCACCAGTTTGATGGCAATCAGAATCCGCACCCTGTTCCAGCAATTGGCAGAGCAAGGGAACGCACTGAAGCCGGGCCAACGCTACGGCTGGCGAATCCGCCTGAAGGCCAATGCGGACCAGTTCCTTGTTGATGGCAGCGATTGCGGCGGCGGCATGATAACGCTGCAGAGCGTCCCCACCAGCTTCCTGTACTCCGGCTGCGTTGCCGCAACCAACACCAGCCCCGCCGAAGGTGAAATTGCCACCGACAGCACCGGCGAGTTCCTTGTGAAGCTCTCCAAAAAAATTCGGTTCGGCTCGGTCAAACGCCGCGTGCTGGTGCTGTGCCAGCTGAAGCCCGGGGAGGAGGCCAGCAAGGTGGATTTTGGCGACGGACGGTTCACCTACGAATCCGATTTCCCGTTCGCCACGCAGCGGGACCCGAACGCCTTCAACGACCTGATGGCTATCTACCTGAAAACCGTGGTCCAGAAGATGCCGAAGGGAACCCCGCTGATTACCGGCGAACGCTACGCCTGGAAACTAAAACTCTATTTCGATGGCGATAAAGCAATCGAAGGGGGAGAGTCGTGCGCGAAGGATGCCGTGGTGGAAAGCACCCCCACCAGCTTCATCTACGGCGGCTGCTTGGCCATGCGGAACATTTCCCCCGTTGGCGGAATCACCGCCGCCGATGGCGATGAGCTTACCGCCATGTTCTCCCAAAAAGTCAAAGCCAACAACATTGCCGGCCACATCTACGAACTGTGCCAGCTGGTTGGCCAGGAGGACTCGCTGACGCTGCTGATGAAATCCGAATTCGACCTTCTCCGCTACGATGCCAGCATCAACGACCTGCTCCATGCCGGAAGCATCAGCGACCGCTACGCAATGCCGATTGAGCGATTGAACAAGGAGCTTGCCAAGCAGGGGAAATCGCTGAAGATTGGTGCGCGGTATGCCTGGCGGATCCGCGTGCAGTTCGACGGCAACGGAATTTTTGCCGATGGCGGATCGTGCGGGGGGGCAAACGCGGAGCTGGTGACGCGCCCAACAACCTTCATCTATGGCGGCTGCTTTGCCGTGACCGGAACAACGCCAAAAAGTGGCGACACCGTTAGCGGCGTGCCGAACTTCACCTTCCGCACCGCGCCCGTCGTGGACCCCAACGACTTCACCAGCGTGGCCCTGAAAATCTGGAAGAAGAAATCGGGACAAAGCGTTGAGGATGCCGCAAAAGGGACCCCAATCTACGACCACCTTGCCGGCGATGGCAACGGCGTTGGCGTGCAGAAAAATCTGGGCGATGGAATGAGCGCCACCAAGCTGGCGTTCTACTTCGAGCCGATGGATAAAACCCAGAAGATGCCCACCGAGTGGCGCATTGTGATGGGGGACGACAAGTTCAAGTTCCGCACCGAGGCCGAGCAGGAGTACGTTTGGAAGGTCGAGACGACGATCTTCACCCCCGACTCGGTTGCCTGCAAACGGGACGCGACATCGCCAGCAATGGCGTTCATCGGCGGCGGAAACGATTGCCTGACGATGAAGAACGCCTACCCCGCCGACGGCGCGGTGATGACCGATGCCGAAGAGTTCCGCGCACCCCTGAACGCCTCGGTAAAAACTGCGGCGGTCAGCAAGCGGGAGATTGTTTTTGCGGCGATGAAGGAGGGGGAGAAAGTGGAGGAGATAGACTTCCAGAAGCCGGAGGGGCGGACGGTCATCACCTACGACATCCCGATTGACCGGAGCAAAGCGCCCGAGACCTTCAGCCTGTTGGCGGGAATGGTTGGCAAGTACAACGCCGCGCTTCCGGCAGCCAAAAAACTGAAGCAAGGGGAACGCTACGCCTGGTTCTACCGCATCACCTACAACGGCGAGCACGCGCTGGCCGACGGCAGCTCCTGCGGCGGACCAAACAGCGTTCTGGAAAGCGACCCCACAACGTTCATCTACGGCGGATGCCGCTACATCGTGCCGCTGACCCCAAAGGAAGGGGAGAATGTTGAGAAGCAACCGAAGTTCACCGTGCGGATTTCACCGGCGGTGGACCCCAAAGATTGGGGCCAGGTGGAACTTTTCATCTGGAAAAAAAGCGCGGGCCAAAGTGCCGCCGATGCTGCAACCGGAACCGCCATCTACAACAAACTTTTTGTTGAGCCATCGCGCGCCGGCGAAACACGGACCATGAACGGCGTTGAGGTGACCACCAGCGGCGATTACGTTATCGCTCCGCTGAACCTTGCCAACGGCAAAGCCACCGATTGGGAGCTTCGGATGACCCAGGACAGCAGCCGGTTCAAGCCGGAAGAAGGGATGGAGTACGCCTGGAAACTGACCACCGATCAGTTCACAAAACCGGAGGACACCTGCGGCAGCCAGGCCGCCACCGCGTTGGCGACCTTCGGCTACAAAAAATCGGCCGACGACGAAACCTGCCTAATCGTAAAAGCCGGAACGCCGGAACCGGGCGGGGTCCACGACCTGAACGACAAGCCGGTGTTCAACGTGATTGTGCAGGAAGGAATCCGCAAGGAAGGGATCACCGGCGGGCGATTGCAGGTCTGGAAATTGAAGCAATTCCAGAAGATAGATTCCGTGGTGAAGGATGCGCCGATCTTCGACGAATCGTTTGCCGGGAACGACTCCACCAACGTTCGCATCGTTGCCAACACGGCCAACACCACCGGCTTGGAACTGGCGTTCGTGAACACAAAGGATGCGAAAAAAACCTTCCAACTGAAGGACTTCGGGGCAACCTACGTCTGGCGGTTCACCCTGAAGATTGATGGGAAGGAAATCCTGCAGGACCGCTCGGCAACGTGCACCGAGGATGCGATTGTTGGGAAGCTGGCGGCGTTCGAGTATCAAGCCCCATCCAAAAACAACTGCGACGACGGCGGAACCGGAACCGAAGCCCCAGACATCAGCGACAAGACGCCATCGAAAGCACCCAGCTTTGTTGGGACCAGCATCAAGGTTGGGCTGTTCCGCATGAACGTCACCGAAGCCAGCGGCGACGGGGCAGGGCTAAGCGGAAAAGGAACCATCCAGATGAAGTCCCTGAAAGGTCCAATCAAGGTGGAGTTCAGCGGCATAAAAGTCAACAGCGACAACGCCATGTACGACGGCGTGGTGAAAGCCGTGATGGACGTGCAGAACAGCACCATCACCTCGCTGGTGAACGCCGTGGGCCGGAAAATGGACCTTGACCAGGGGAAGGCCGAAGCCATTGACCAAGCGATCCAAAGCGGGAAACGATTGGTCTCCATGCTGGTCAGCAGCGACCCGATTGGCCTGCCGATTGGCTTCGATGCAAACGTGGAAGGGAAGAACTACACGCTGGGAATTATTGGGATGAGCTTCACCCCCAAAAAAGGGACCATGGCCTGCGCCTTCCGATTGGAAACGCCGGACCTGACCAACGGCCAAAGCACCAATTTCATTGACTTCGGCGCGCGCGACTTGGTCTTTACTCCAAGCTCGTTCGGGGCCTCCAACGGCACCATGAAACTCTACGTGGCGGGCGACTTCACCCTTCAGCTTGGCGGCGGAATGGCGCTGAAACTGAACGCACCAAAGGAGAGCGAGCTGGACGACGACAACAAGGGGACCTACGTGAAACTGAAGTGCGGCAAGTTCGACGGGCTTCGGATTGACGCTTCGGCGATCTTCCCGCGTGAGTGGCTTGTTCCGCGCAACGCCGACGGAACCGCCAACACCGACGAAACCAAGAAGGTCCAGGCGAACTTCGTTGCACAAATCCGCGACTGGAACAACTGGATGGCAAAGGTCAATCTGGATAAATGCTTTATCGCCAGCAACGACGGCTTTGGCCTTGAGGTCCAGGAAATGGCCTACGACCACAGCGACGTGGTGAACCCCGAAGGAATCAAATTCCCCGACGGCTACACGAAGGACAGAAGCAACTTGTGGCGCGGCTTCTACATCAAGCGCGCCGCAATCTCGCTGCCAACCGAATGGTCCGCCACCGACCAGGAAGGGAAGGGAATCAGCTTTGCGGTGGAGCATCTGCTGGTGGACAAAACCGGCTTAAGCGCAAACTTCATGGTGGAGAACGTGGTGAACTACGGCAAGCTGGCCGGATGGGGGTTCACCCTGGATAAGATCGGCGTGGAGATCGTCAGCAGCAGCTTCAAGAAGGGGTATCTGAACGGCAGCTTCAAAACGCCGATTGCCGATGAATCCATGTACTACTCCGCGCTGATTCAGCAAGGCAAAAACGCCGCCACCGGCAAAAGCCAGCTGCAATGGCAGTTCCAGTTGAAGATTGAAGAGAACAAGCCGCTGAAGGCCACCTTCTGGAAAGCCGCGTTGCACCTGAAACCTGGAAGCAACATCACCATTGGCAACGTTGCTGGGCAAGGGAAGTTCAACGCAAAAGCCGACTTGACAGGCCACTTCAGCATTGACTACGAAGAGTACAAACTGAAGATGGAGGGCTTGCGGTTCGAGAATCTTGTGGTGCAGTCCAACCCGCCAAAAGGGGAGAAGCGTTTCAGCTACAAGGCGTTCAGCTTCACCTCTCCACCAAAGAAAATGGGGGGCTTCCCGCTTTCGATCGAGAACATTGAGTTCGCCACCGACGACGCAAGCATCGGGCTGAAGTTCGACCTTACCCTTGCCCTTGCCGGGGATAAAACCAGCATCGGCGGCAAGCTGGGGCTGATGGTGAAAGCCAAACTGAACCTTGACGCAAAGGAGTGGGGCCAGAAGTTAGAGTTCGACGGAATTGACCTGACGAAGATCGCCGTGGAAGCCGATATGGGGGCGGTGAAGATCAAAGGGTTGATTGAGTTCTATAAGAAAGATGCCACCTTCGGCGACGGGTTCCGCGGCATTGTGGAATGCTGGATTCTGAAGAACATCTACGTTGGCGTAACCGTGCAGTTTGGCACCAAGCCAAGCGCAATCAACCCGGGCGAAGACTTCCGCTACTGGTACGTTGACGCAATGGCGCGATTCAACCCGGGAATCGTCCTTGGCCCGGCGATTGGCATCTACGGATTTGGCGGCGGCGCGTGGTACCACATGGCCCCGAAAAACCAGCTGGACCCAACCTTGCTGATGAAGGCCCCGGAAAACAGCGATGCCTCCAAAAACGGGCTTCCCAGCAAAGTTGGCGCAACCCTTAGCGGCGAAGAATACGTGCCGAACGAAGGGACGCTCTTCGGGTTCAAAGCCTCCGTCACCATCGGGACCGTTCCCGATCCAAAGCCGGTGAATGCCGATGTCCAACTCTCGATCAGCTTCACCAGCAGCGGTGGGTTGGAGCGGATCCGTTTCGACGGAAGCCTGTACATGGCCTGCGACGTGATCGAACGGAAGGACCCCGCGCTGAAAGCCAGCGTCTCGATCCTGTACGACAACGTCAACAAAATCTTCCATGCAGCCTTCGAGATTGACCTTGATTTCAAGGTGGTGAAAGCCCACATCCCAGCGGTGATTCATGTTGAGCCGAAGTGGTGGCAAGTGAAGTTGGGCGAGCCGAAAAACCGGATGACGCTGGATGTGAATTTGGCGGTCATCAAGATGAAGTTCAAATCGTACATCATGGCCGGCGACAGCTTGCCGCCGCTTCCGGACCCGCCCGACGAGGTGCTGAATAAACTGACGGCAGAGCAGAAGGAGAAGATCAAATCGAAGCCGATGATTGGGCGTTCGGCAAGCGGGTTCATGTTCGGAACAATCTTCCAGGTTGGCCCCATCGGCGGCGAGTTCCTGATCTTCTACGGAAGCCTGGACCTGGGCGTTGGGTTCGATGTTGAAGTGAAGCAGTTCAAAGGAATGTCGTGCGGGAACTCCGAGGGTGGTGGCCAAATCGGCTTCAACGATGGGTGGTATGCCCAGGGCCAGGCCTACGCTTGGATAGATGCCAGCATCGGCATCAAGATCAAGCTGTTTGGGGCCGAGCGGAAGTTCCCAATCATTGCCTTCAGCGGCGCGGCACTGCTGCGGATGGGCCTGCCAAATCCAACATGGTTTGAAGGCTACCTGGCGGCGAAGTACGAAATCCTGTTTGGGCTGATTAAGGGAACCTGCCACTACGAGTTCTCCGTTGGCGACCAATGCCGCCCGCGCAAAGGCGACCCGTTCACCGAATCGGTTCCGATGATCGAGGACATCTCGCCAAAAGCCGGGGCAACCAATATCCCCGTGCTGGTAACGCCCGAGGTAAGCCACAATTTCCCGTTGGGAACGCCCTTCGAGCTGAAGGATTTGAACGATGAGAAAATCGTCCACACCTATCGGATTCTGGATCGGGATCCGGTGATGACCTACGCCCCGCCAGGCGGCGGAACCATCACCGAGCCGACCTCCATCACGTGGTCGCAAGGAAGCCGGGCTTCGCAGATCAGTCCGCAGAATATGCTGAACGGATACCAGCAGTATAAACTCTCGATTGCTGCCTATGCCGAGGAGTACGCGCCGAACCGCAGCACCCTGGGCGGGACGTGGGCACCGGCAACCTACCCGAACCCGAACGACCCAAGCAAGCTGGACCCGATTGCGGACCAAACCGAGGAGACCTACTTCACAACCGGTCCGCAGCCCGATTATATCCCGTGGGACAACGTGGAGTATGCCACGCCTGGGGCGCGCCAGCGGTACTTCCGGACCGATCATCCCGGGCCGTACAACTTGGGGACGAACGGGTTCATCCAGCTGCGGCGGGACCAGGGATATTTGCTGACCGAAAAAAGCGACGGAGTGGTCCAGCAGAAACTGAAGGTGCGGTTTATTCCGCGCGGTGGAACCGGGGGGGATACCATTGTGGAGGATGTGCGGTACTACCCGGCATTCTATCGCCAAAAAGCTGGCCTTAGCTTCTCCGTTGCGCGGCTTAGCACCAGCACCCTGTACCGGATGGACGTCTTCCGCGAGACCAGCTACCTTGCCGGGAAAGCGGGCCAAGCCAGCCAACTTCTGGAGAAGATTGACACCACAACGTTCACCGCAGTGGTGGAGGAGAGTGGCGGAGCCGAAACCGACGCGCAAACCCGAATGGTACGGGCAACGTTGGAACGCGAAAACCGGAAACTTGGCGGCATCCGTGTGAACCCGCTAACCGGGGCGCAGGAGAAGATGCTGTGGTACAACGACTTTGCCACAAGTGCCTACACCACGCTGCAGGGGAAGATGATGGGGGTGCGGGCAAAGCGGGTGGACCGCCAAAGCGACCGCCGCCTGGTGTTCCATTACGACAGCTTCGAGCCGTTCGATGGATACGACATCAACGAGGTTGCGGTGGAAGCGAACGTCCCGGGCGATTGGAACTACAACGTCTTCATGCGGAACATTCAATCCCGCATCCTGCAGTACGACGTTCCAAAGCCGCCGGCCTACACCGGGTACTTCTACCACTTGGGCTACTACTACACCAACGGCAGAAGGGTGGAATGGAACCGCGTGCAGAACCTTCCGATGACACGCTACATCGGCGAGAACCTTCAGGACGCGGCCTACCAGGTCCCGGCGTGGCTTGCCTACATTGACCGCTCCTGCGCGGTGGAGCCAATTGCCGATTGGGAGCTGGCAAGCGGCACGCTGAACCCGAACCCACGTTCGCGCTGGTCCTACGGCCAGGGGGGGTGTTGGGAGTGCGGCCCCGAGCGATTCCCGAACGGCACGCCAGGGACGCTGTGGGTCCAATACCGCTACGAAGAACACGCCTGGAACTTGGGCATGCGGATGGTGAACGCCGCAAGCCAAGCCTACTCCATGGCGGTGTGGGGTGAGTATCAATGGTTCCGCACCGCAAGCGGGCGCAGCGAGCAGTTGCTGATAAAAACGGAGTACTGGGATGACTTCTTGAAGCCTTACTGGTACCTCCATCTTGGTCAGCTTGAGTACGACCGCTCGGCCCTTAGCCGCTTCTATTCGCTGCCGCAGGGGTGGTATCAAATGAACTTCTTCGAGTCACGCGGCGAGACCTTCGAGTCGGTGACGCGCAACCCGCGCTCGATGATGTGGCAGTACAACAACACAACCTACACCTACAGCCGCGCAGGCGGACTCTAGCCGACAGCAGCCGCCATATTCCCGGGCGCAGTTCCGATTCCATTGCTGGATGCGGAGCTGCGCCCGCGGAGCATTCTCCCGCCCCCTCCACGTGTTTTTTGGGGGAGATTTTTTTTGGGGAAATCCAACTTTGGCATTCTTTCCCCCCAATCTTGGCATCGCGCCAGTAGATTGATTGGTGTGGGGGAAACCCTTTCCTATTCCGAACAACTTTTCTGCTGGCTGCAGGCACGCACATGCACACTATCCTGAGATTTCCACGGCACACACGGCTGTTGATTGCCACGCTACTGCTGGCGTTGTTGGCGGCGGCTTCGGCACAAGCGCAGCGGGGAACCCCGCCGAAACCGCCCAGCAAACCGCCAACAAAACCGTCCGAACCGATCATCAATGAAAAAGCGATGGAGGTGCCCCCGGGGGTGGACTCGATTGTGCAGTCAATCCGAAAAATGAAAGAAGACAGCGCCAACCCACGCGCTGCGGCAATCGTGCTGACCACACGCAGCTACAAGGACTCCATCGTCCTTCGCTGGGGGATTACCAAGCCTGGCGGGTGGGTGATTGCCAACAAGGATGGTTTCTACGTTGAGCGTGCCGAGCTTGACGACAGCCTAAGAATTGATTCCCTGAAAGGCTTCACCCCGCTCACCCCAGAACCGATCTTCCCGTGGCCGTTGGCCGAGTGGGAGAAGCGGGAGGCGGCCACCATCACCATGCGGGCGGTGGCTGCGCACGCGCTCTACGGCGAATCGTTCCAGCCTTCGCAGCAGGGGACCGTCTCCGCGCTTCGGAACCGCGCCGACGAGCTTACCAACCGGTGGAGCTTTGCGCACTTGGCCGCCGATGTTGACCCAATCGCCGCCGAAGGGCTGGCCCTGCGGATTGTGGACCGGAACGTGAAGCCCGGGCAGCGATACCTGTACCGCGTGACGAAGGCGTTTTTCGACAGCACCTACACCGTCTCCTCCGGCTACATGATGGCAGCGGCAATTGATGAGCCGCCGCAGCCCGCGCCAACCAACGCTACCGCCCACGACAAACAGGGCCGGGTGCTGATTACGTGGGATGCCACAACCCCCGATGCCCCTCCTTACTCCGCGTTTATTGTTGAGCGGGCCGAGCCAGGAAGCAACGAGTTTCGGGAGGTCAGCACCGAGCCGATTGTGGGGTTCCAGAACGAAGGGGCGCAGGACAGCATCCCCGAGGAGATGCGCGGGAAGGTGGCATTTGGCGACAGCATCCCGATGTACAAGCTGTACCGCTACCGGGTTCGCGGGCTAACTCCATTTGGCGAACGGAGCGGGCCTTCCAAAGATGTGTCCATTATGATCCGCGACCATGAAGTCCCGACCCCGCCGGTGGTGTTGGGGGCGCAGGAATCGGGACCGGGGGAGATTACGGTGACGTGGCGGGCCGGGGAAATTCCAAGCGACTTCAAGGGCTTCATGGTGGTTCGCAGCGATTCCTACGATGGCCAGTACAAGCCAATCCATAACGGAATGCTCCCCGCCAATGTGAATGCCTTCGTTGACAAATCACCACGCGGCGACACCACCAATTTCTACATGGTGCAGGCCTGGGACACCGCCGGGAATTTCTCATCATCGGTGGCGACCTACGGCTACCGGGTTGACTCGATCCCCCCCGCAAAACCGATTGGAGTGAAAGGAACGATTGACACCAACGGCGTTGTGAAACTGAGTTGGGCAAAAGGGAAGGAGAAGGACCTGCTGGGATACCGGGTGTACCGGACCAACTCCACCATCAAGGGGTATGAGTTTATCCAGATCACAAAGGAGCCAATTGCGGCAACGGCGTTTGTGGATACGATTGTGGTGCGGACGCTGACGACGGAGGTGTTCTACAAAGTGGTGGCGGTGGACCGGAACTACAACAACTCCGAGTTCTCCGAACAACTCCGGCTGGAACGCCCCGACCTTCTTCCCCCGGTCGCGCCGATGTTCACCGATGTCCTTGTCACCGACACCGCTGTCTATCTATCGTGGACCCCCAGCAGCAGCCGCGACGTGAAATCCCATTTCCTGTATCGCCGCCTTGCCGACAGCCGCGACACCACTTGGAAGCAGATCGGCAAAACAATGGCCCGCGCCGACAGCACCTACGCCGACCGTGACGTGAAGAAGCGAGTGGTGTATGAATACACCGTGGTGGCCCAGGACAGCACCGGATTCCGTTCGCCCGAAGCGGTCTCCTTCACCGCCCGGCCCTACGATGATGGAGTTCGCCCGCCGGTAACGAAAGTGAGCGTGAAAGGGGACACCACCGCCCACACCGCAACGGTAACGTGGGAGTATCCAAAACCGGCGGCGGGGGTGAAGATGCGGTTCATCATCTACCGCTCGGTTGGGGGTCAACCGTTGAAGCAGTACAAAGCGGTCCCGGGCGACCAGCGCACGTTTGTTGACACCGAAACCGAAATGGGTGGCCGCCACCAGTACGCAATCCGCGTGCTGTTCGATGATGATGGAGCCGAATCCACCCTAAGCCAAAGTGCCGAAACCAATATGGGCACGCCACGCCTGCGGTAGCGGGTCCGATCTTTATCGGGGTAGCGGCAGGTCTTTAGCCTGCCCAGTGAGATAGACGCCGAAGGCTAAAGACCTTCGGCTACCCTCCCCGACGGAGGTCGGGGCGGCTACCTTTCTCTTGCTCCCCCTCTCCGTCGGTTGCCGATGCGTTGCTCGGGAAAGAAGTCACGGAGAGGGGGTTGGGGGGTGAGGTTGGGTAGGAACCGGCGGAGTGAGCCTTGCAGAATAGGCTCGGGAAAATGGCGGGGGAAAGTAAATTGGAAGCGCAGGGGCGTGGCTGCAACGCCCGCCATTCGTCCAGCAACCGATTCCCGACCATCATGCTTAGCTACTCCGAATTCGCCCAACAACTGGTGGCCACCAACATCATCAGCGACCCGTGGCTGTATGGCGCGGAGCGGTTCCGGCTGGAGCCGGTGGTGCTGGATTCCGATCTGTTTGGGCGGATATGCCAAATGGCTCAGGCGGTGGGAAGAATGCACGATGAGCTGGCGCAGATTATCTGGAACGAGCCGCAGTTCCTTGACAGCTATTTCCACCTTACGCCATTCCAGCGCGGGATGTGGCTGGCTTCCGGCGGACGCTGGCACGGCATTGCGCGGGTGGATTGCTTCGTGCTGCAGGATGGCAGGGTCACCTTCTGCGAAATGAACAGCGACACCCCAAGCGGCGAAGCCGAAACCGTGCTGATCAACCAGCTGCTCCATCCATCCCACCACGAACTCCAGAACCCGAACGCGGAGTTCGAAGAACGGTTTGTGGAGATGGTGCTGGCTTCCGGTGCGTCGGTTGCTGTTGCTGGCGGGGGGAAGCCAACCATCGGAATCCTGTACCCCACGGACCTTCCCGAAGACCTTTCGATGATCGCGCTCTATCAGGAATGGTTCCAGCGGCGTGGGCATCGCGTGGTGCTGGGGTCCCCCTACAACCTGCACCGGTTGGCCGACGGAAGCATTACCATGTTCGATGTTCCAATCCACACCATGATCCGCCATTACAAGACCGATTGGTGGGGCGAGCGGCTCCCGATTTGGTTAGACGAGCCAGAGTTCACCGACCCCGACCCGCTGGCATCGCAACTGATTCCGCTGCTGGAAGCCGATGCCGAGGGGAGCATTGCCGTGGTGAATCCGTTCGGATCGGTGCTGACGCAGAACAAGCTGGCAATGGCGTTTTTCTACGATCATATCGAGCGGTTCACCCCCGCCACGCAGCGGGCGATTGTGGAGTATCTGCCGGAGACGCGGCGGCTGGATGATATGCCGCTGGGAATGCCCCGCCGGAACGATTGGGTGCTGAAATCGGATTACGGCTGCGAAGGGGATGAGGTGGTGCTTGGCCCCCATGTTAGCGATGCCGTGTGGGAACAATCGTTGCGCCAATCGGTTCCGGCTCGCTGGATTGCGCAACGCTACTTCCAACCGGAACTGATTGATGGCGCGGTGCCGAACTACGGTGTTTATCTGATTGCCGGCCAGCCTGCCGGAATCTTCACCCGCCTAAGCAAACAAGCCACCGACTACACCGCACTGGTCCCACCAACGTTTGTTCGCTGAAGAAATAACAAGGGTAGCCGCCCCGACCTTCGTCGGGGTAGCCGAAGGTCTTTAGCCTTCGGCGCCTCATGCACACACGGCAGGCTAAAGACCTGCCGCTACCTTGATTTTAGTCACACGGCAGGCTAAAGACCTGCCGCTACCTTGATTTCAGGTCACACGGCAGGCTAAAGACCTGCCGCTACCTTATCACCATCCCCCCAAAAAACTCCCCTATATTGCCTCCGCTTCCGAACCGTCAGATTCTTTCCCAACTCCCTCTCTCATGCACGCTCTGGACGACGACTCTACCTTTGCCGATCCTTCTTCATCGAACGCTCTTCAGCCGGGCCACCGCCTTCTCCGTTGGGGGATTGTTGTGGCGTGCGGCGTTGGCATTGCGCTGATTCCCGCGCCGGAAGGGATCAGTCAGCAATCGTGGAATCTGCTGGCAATTTTTGCGGCCACGATTGTTGGTTCAATCGTCCGCCCAATCTCAAGCGGTGCAATCGTGCTGATTGGGGTGGTGGCAACAATCATTGCCGGGGTGATGCCAGGGAAGGATGAAGCCGCACGCGTTGCCAGCGCGCTGAAAGGCTACGCGGACCCGATTGTCTGGCTGGTGCTTGCCGCCTTCTTCATCTCCTCGGGGATGGTGAAAACGGGGTTGGGGCGGCGGATCGCGTTGCTGTTCATCCGCGCGCTTGGCCGCCGCTCGATTGGGCTTGGCTACTCGTTGATCGCCACCGATATGCTTCTTGCTTCGGTGATCCCTTCCAACACGGCGCGCTCCGGCGGTATCATCTTCCCAATCGCCCGCAGCGTCTGCCACGCCTACGACTCCCACCCGGGCCCCACCGCTGGCCGGCTTGGTGCGTTCCTGATGCCGCTGCTGTATCAGTGCGATGTCATCATCTGCGCCATGTTCCTGACCGGCCAAGCAAGCAACGCGCTGATTGCCAAATTCGCCAAAGGGGAAACCGGGCTTGAGCTTGGATATGCCCAATGGCTTCTTGCCGCCATTGTTCCGGGGATTGTTGCGTTGCTGGTGGTTCCGTTCCTGCTGTATCGCATCAACCCGCCCCAAGTGAAGGAAACGCCCGACGCAGCAACCTTTGCCGATGGCGAGCTGAAAAAAATGGGGAAGATGGGCCGCTCGGAATGGATCATGCTTGCGGTGTTCCTGCTGATTGGAACCCTTTGGATGACCAAAGAATTCCACAGCATCCATTATTCCGCCGTGGCTCTGCTTGGCATTGCCGTGCTGCTGCTGGCGCGGGTGTTGGAGTGGGAGGAACTGATGGCCGAGCGGGAAGCGTGGGATGTCTTCATCTGGTACGGAGGGCTGGTGCGAATGGCCGAGGCCCTAAGCGAAAGCGGAATCACCCGCAAATTTGCCGAAGCCACCGCCACCCTTACGGGAGGTTGGGAACCGTGGGCCGCGTTGCTGCTGTTGGTGGCCATTTACTTCTACGCCCATTATGCATTTGCCAGCATCACCGCCCACGCCACCGCCATGTATATCCCGTTCATCGTTGTGGTGATGGCGGCCGGCGCGCCGCCGTGGATTGCGGTGTTGCTGCTGGCGGCGGCAAGCAACCTAAGCGCGGGGCTGACCCATTACGGCACAACCCCCGCCCCCATCTACTTCGGGGCCGGCTACGTCACCCAGCGGAAGTGGTGGCAGCTGGGGTTTGCGGCCACGGCCCCCGCGCTGATTATTTGGGGCACAATCGGAGTGCTGTGGTGGAAATTGCTGGGGTTGTGGTAGCGGGGGGGAAACGGCGGCTTTACGCTGATGCCGTCGCGCCCCCCTGCTTCGCCCTGACGGGCTACGCGTCCCCCCAATGCTGGGGGGAAATGGTTTATGGTGAATGCGCAGGCTAAAGACCTGCGCCTACCGTCATTGGGTATGCCGGCGCCTCCCCCAGAATTGGGGGAGGCGGGGAGGGGGCTGCTGCGGTGGCGGATTGGTAGGCACAATCGCTTCCCATATCACCCCCACCCAACCCTCCCCCGCTGGGCAGGGGAGGGCTTTCGCGGCGAAGGCTTCGCCTTCTTTCTCTGGCTCCCCCTCTCCGTCAGCTGCTCTGGCGTTGCTCGGGGACGAAGTCACGGAGAGGGGGTTGGGGGGTGAGGTTGGGTAGGGACAAGGCGGCATGGCCTTGCCGTCGCGCCCCCCTGCTTCGCCCTGACGAGCTACGCGTCCCCCCAATGCTGGGGGGAAATGGGTTGGTGCTGTTGATCGTTTTCTCACTGAATCCCAAGTCATTCTCTGTCGGCCCCCTCCCCCAGAATTGGTGGAGGCGGGGAGGGGGCTGCTGCGGTGGCGGATTGGTAGGCACAATCGCTTCCCATCTCACCCCCACCCAACCCTCCCCCGCTGGGCAGGGGAGGGAAGATGGTGCCGAAGGCTAAAGACCTTCGGCTACCTTCTCTTGCTCCCTCTCTCCGTCAGCTGCTCTGGCGTTGCTCGGGGACGAAGTCACGGAGAGGGGGTTGGGGGGTGAGGTTGGGTAGAGGCAGGTCTTTAGCCTGCCCAGAGGCCGAAGGCCGAAGATGACGCCGAAGGCTAAAGACCTTCGGCTACCCCGACGGAGGTCGGGGCTTGCTGCGGTGGCGGCTGCCATTGCGTTTGGTTGTTTCGCCCAACTCTTCCCTCGATTTGGCGCGTTGAAATGCGGCCCACAATCCATTCGGCAATTGGGTGCGTATGGGTTGGGCAATAACCACAAACCATTGGAAATGGAGGCGGCGTTCATCATGCAATTTCTCAACAGCACCGCGTTACTCTCGGCCCTGCTACTTGTTGGCTGCGGCGGCGAATCATATATCCGTCCACCAAGCCAGGAGCCATTCAGCTACCAACCCTGGGATTCGGTCCTGAAGCAGCACGTGGACAACGACGGCTACGTCAACTACGAAGGGGTGCGGTCCGACAGCGCGTTCTGGCGATTTGTGGGGATGCTGAACGGGGCAAAGCCATCGCAGCTTGGGAAGCCGGAGCAATTAGCGTTTTGGATTAACGCCTACAACGCGCTCACCTTCCAACTGATCTGCGATAATCTGGAGAAGGATGGGAAAAAACTTGCCAGCATTACCGACCTTGCCGCCGGCTTGGTGGGCGCGGTTAGCCCGCTAACCAGCCCGTGGGAATTAGAGGTCGCCAAGATTGAAGGAAAGACGATGACGTTGCAGCAAATCGAGGATGATTATGTTCGGAAATTAGGGGATGAGCGTATCCATTTTGCCATAAATTGCGCCTCCATCAGCTGCCCGAAAGTGATGCGGGAAGCGTGGACCGCCGAAAACATGGACCGCTTGTACGCCGAAGGGCGTGCGGCATATCTTAGCAACCCCGCCGAAAACCGTTTCAGCGGCGACACGCTCTATCTCTCAGAAATTTTCATCAGTTTCTACCCTGATGATTTTAAGAAGGCGGAAGGATCGGTGGCGAAGTACGTTGCCAAATACTGGCCAAACGCCGCCGAAGCAAAAAAAATAGCAGAAATACCCGATGCCAATATCCAGAAATTGAGCTATAACTGGGGACTGGTTTCGCAGGAAAATAAAAAAGAATAATGCCTATCAGAAAATGCTCATCGTGTGCAAGCAATACTCCAATGGTGGTATTGCTTGTTCTATTATCCACCCTCTCCTTTGTATCCTGCCAAACATCCAACGAACAATATTGGCCCGATAAAGAATGGGAATCGGCATCGCCAACGGCGCGTGGCATGGACAGTGCAATGCTGGACAACTTGGTGAATGCAATAAGCAACGAAGAATATGGCTATATCAAAAGCCTGCTGATCGTAAAGGATGGCTACCTGATTACGGAGCGGTATTTCCACGATGCGGACACCTCAATGCTGCTTCCCCTGTACTCCGTCACAAAAAGCATTTTAGGAATGGCGTGGGGGATTGCCGAACAAAACGGAGACGTTCCGCCAGTGGATACTCCAATTGAGAAAGTATTACCGCAATATTCTGCACTTATTCAATCCGAGCCTCTAAAAAGCAGGATTACCATCCACGATTTATTGACAATGACCGCCGGCATAGATTGGGTGGAAAATAATCTGCGCGAAGGGGAAATCACGGATGATTTCTATAACGTGCTTATGAGCCCCGATATGCCATCATATGTTTTAAGCAAAACAATGGTTGACACCCCAGGGATGTGGTTCACGTACAATAGTGGCTGCTCAATACTCCTATCCTCCATTTTTACCACTTCCTGCGGAAAGAAATTCGGCCAATACATCAATCAGCATATTTTCAACCCCATTGGCATTGACAGTGCTTTTTGCCAAGAAGTTCCCTCCCTAACAAATATGGCCAATGGCTTATTTCTTACATCAAGGGAAATGGCAAGGTTCGGGCTGTTAATCGCTCGCGATGGCCAATGGAATAATCAAGAAATTATTCCCCGCGAGTGGGTTCGGCGTGCCACCACTCCATCTGTTTTTTTCGATCAAAGCCTGTTGCTAACCGGCTATGGATACCAATGGTGGCTCACAAAGCAAAAATTATCCGTTGGCATTTGCGATACCATCACGGTGCACTCGGCACTTGGTTGGGGTGGGCAAATGATTGCGGTGGTGCCGAAATACGACCTGGTGGTGGTGCTCACCGCAGCACTATCTGATGATGAATTGGAGGAGAAACACCCCGTGTCAATTCTGTGGCATCATATCCTGCCAGCCATTATCGGCAAGCAAGCAAACGGTTCGGCAAGCCCACCCGTCATGGCCGCCCTGCGGAAGCCTGGCGCGGGTTGATTGGGGCAAAGAAAAAACCATCCTTCGGTGATTCCCAACGACTCAAATTCATCTCCCCGCTCGCTGGTTCTTGCTGCCGCTCCACAGGCACCGAAGAGGCGTGCTGGCATCGGAAGCCAACGGGATGCGGGAGCAAGCGAAGCCTCCCTCCGTAGGTGGGGATGTCATCCTTTGGTGGTGCTTTCAGGAAGTGGACTCTCCCGCTGTGAGTGACAGCGTACGTTGGTGTCCCTGAGCCATCAATATCACCAAGCCGGGTGATGTTGTCGAATCCGGTGTTGTATTGATAGACCAGATCAATGAGGGAATCGAGCGAGCGACCCGAGGTGTAGATGGATAGGAACGGGCTACAGAAGACCGCAACCTCATCAGCACCATCTTTATTAAGATCGCCGAGGAGGTGTGCAGGGTTGGCGACATTATTCCATGCGGAATTCAGGGTGTGAGGCATGGCAATGCGTGCCCAGGGTCTGAGGGGGAATCGTCCGTTGGCTTTGTCAAGGGAGTCTTTGCCGGGGCCGAACTGTTCAATGAGGCGTTGCCCTGGCTTGCCGGCATAGATGAGGACATGATGATTGGATTCGCTACCAGCGAGGACTTGGAGTTCTGGGATGGCATCTCCGGTCAGGTCGCTGAAGGTGGCCGAGAGGGTCCAGCCATCGGCGACGGGTCGGAGGGAGATGGCTTGGATGTTGTTGGTATCAACGACGTGGGCATCGTTGGAGCCATAGGCAATAGCGATGGTCTGCAAGTGGTTGCTGACAAAGACCCAATCCTTGTAGCCATCACAATCATGGTCGAACCGCCAGAGGTGGTCGTTGTTATCTGGTGGAGCGAACCAACTCCAATCAGCTTGTCGGCCTTTCCCCTTCCTTCCCCAACGTTCCCCTGCTTGGCCAAAGTAGGTGAGAATGTGCGGTAATCGCTTCACTTTCCCGGCTTCAAAGCCTGCTCCAAGATAGATCGAAACATCCGCTACACCATCGTGATTAACATCCTCCCCGAATCCAGTGTTGTTTGGTATGATCCACCGTGGATATGCACAATCTAAGTGTGAGGTGTCGTCATTGCTGTACAGCCCTGTAGCATTACCCCAATAGATGGCGACATAACCAATCAGATAGTCACTGATAACATTCCCTTCAGCCGTATCATACAGCAAACGGAATCGGCATGCCAGATCAAGGTATCCGTCAGCATCAAAATCACCGATGCCAGTGATATGGGTTTCGGTGTCAAGCTCTTTCGGTCCAATGCGCTGCCCATCTTCGGGTTTGGGGAGTTGGCGTTTCTTGCCATAGTACAGCAACAGTTCTTGTGGCCGCGCATAGTTGACGAAGGGGCGTTCGCAGCGATAGCGTTCAAGGAAGAAATCCTGGATGCCGTCGTGATTGATGTCGGGAGCAGGAACGATCCTGTGCCCGAACTCTTCGCCTCGGCTTGGGTCAATGCACGTTGGTAGCAGCCCCGTCATAAAGCCCCATTCTTGCATTCGTGCAACGGCTGGGTGGAGTGGGTCCACGCGGTCTTGGGAATGCGTTGTTTGCGCAGCTGCCAGCAAGCAGAGCAATAGCAGGGCCGGGGTCGGTAGGATGCGTGCTGCTGGTGCCGGAGCGCGGCTACGGCGTTGGCGAGTGGGTTGTGCAGTCAGGTTCATGGTCATCGTCCTCCATGTTGAGTTGTATAGATGAAAGGAATCTCACTACCGAAGCGGGAAGTAGCGAGTGTTGTTGCGGGCAACGTAAGGTGAGCGCTGCCAACAAGCAAGGGAAAAATCGGGGTCGGGAGAGAGTTGCTTGGCATGGGTTGTTGTTGGCTGAAGTTCATCTCCCCGCTCGCTGGTTCCCCCGCATCTACTCTGCTAACACAGGCAACTGGTGTTTTGTTAGCAGTAAAAAAATGGCCGCAGCCGCCCCGAAATGGAGGTGCTGAGCAACGTTCCCAAAGGTTGTTGAAGGGCGCGTGGTTACGCTTCTTCTTGCTCGGCTAATTTCATCTCTACTCGCGTGGCCTCGGTTCGTTTTCCCTGGCGTAGAAGCACGTCGCGGTAGAGTTCGGCGATCTCTTCGTCGTCGGGCATCGCGCCAAAGGCTTGCTCCAATAATTCTTCGGCGTTCGGCAGGTCCCCTTCCTTTGCCAGCAAGGTTGCCACGCGGATTAAGGTCTCCCGCACGGTGTTCTCGTAATCTTCCCGTGCCGACTCGAAGAACTCATCATAGAGTGTGGGGAAAGGGACCTGGCCGCTGCCAATGCGGAGCGCGGCGGCAATGGCCGGAACCGCCCGCAGCAACGCCCCTTCTTTCAAGGCTCGGGTCGCTTCTTTCAGGTGCTGGTTGGCCTCCACGATGTCAATCCATACCGCGTCGCGGTTCAGCTCGGGAATCTCTCCGGTGGTGTCAACGGCTTCGCTTCCAACAACCTCGCGCAGCCGGAACACCGCAAAGTTCAGCGACTTCCGCACCTTGTCGGGGTCGCGCTCGTTGCCGATTGCCAGCGCCACAAACTCACGGTGGGAAAGGGGGCGGGCAAGCATCTGGTTTGCGGCCATCAGCCCCAGCAGTGTGGCAAGCTGCGCGCCACGGATACGCTCCGGTTCTTCGCCCGGGCGTTGCACCGTGATGGTCCCAAACATCATCACTTTCACCCGCGTTTCGGCTGCCTCGTTGCTGGCCAGTTGCTCGGCCTCGCGCTCGCGTTGCAGCGCGGCAAGCCGCGCCCGGTGGGCGGTAAGCTCCCCTTTGCTAAACGCGTGGCCGAACTCCTTCAGCATCGGGGCAATCATGGCGGGAAGCCGCAGCCGCTCAAGGTGGTCCACCGCACGCTTCAGCCCGTCGTGAAGAGCGCGGCGCAGCCGGTCGGGAAGGGCTTTGAACTCCTGCGGCATGGTGCCAATCAACCGGAACAGAACATGGGTTGCCACCAAGTCATCAATGGCCAGTATCGGGTGGCGCACGATTGCTTCGGCAAGCTCCTGAATTGCTTCTAGGTTGGCAGGGGTGGCGGCCACCTGCTGCTGCAATCGCGCAAGCAGCTCGATTGGCTCGCGCAGGTTGGTGGCGGTTCCTTCAATTTCGTTGATGGGATCGTTATCCAGCAGGTAGGTAAGGGTTACGGTAAGGCTGTCGTTGCTGACCCCGAACTGTTCGCGCAGCTGCTGGGCCGCTTGGTGTTCGGCGCGGAGCAGCGCGGTCCGTATCAGGATGGATCCCGCAAGCTGGCGCCCCGGGGCTTTCAGTGGCTGGGGAGAATTGGCGCAGACTTCTTCGGCTTGCGTGGCAAGGGTGGCAAGGTCGCCACCAAGCATTGCGTTGGCGTTCAGCGTCACAAGCTGGCAGCTCATCACCTCCGGCCGCAATCCAAGCTCGCGGAACAGGGGAAGGTAGCGGTCCGCGTCGGCAAGTATCTCATCCACGCGCCCGATTTCGTGATAGAGGCCAATCTTCTGAATTCGCAGATCGGTCTTCCGGTTTGGGAGTGTTTTTTCTTCAAGTTCGGGGATGGAATCCAGCCGCCGTTGCAGCTCCGCCTCGGTTTGGTACAGCCAGAACAAATTGGGGGAGACGCCAACGAACGCGCTGTGGGCAAAGCCCTCTGGGGTGGCGGGATCGTTCTGGAGTTCGTGCAGTTTCCGTTCCACCATCCGCATCAGTTGGGGGTCCCGCAGGGTGCTTGCGGCACGGCCCAGATCAATCAGGTTTCCGGCGTAGCGCATGTGGTATCGAAGCGCGGGGAAGCGTTCCACCACTTGCTCAACTTCTTTCCATTGCTCGGCCAGCCGTTCGGGGTGTTTCCGGCGCAGCATTCTTCGCTGAAAGATCAGCACGGCAAGGCGATACTCACCCCACGTTTCATCAATCGGTTCGGCGGTTAATTCCAACATCCGCTCCACCAGCGTGGTGAACTCCGGGGCTTGTTCGCGCCGCAGCAGTTGCAGCCGGTAGCGGATCAGCGTTGCCTCAAGCTCGCGCTGGGCAAGCTCCTGCAGCCCCAGGCGGATCTGCGCTGCCAGCCGCGAGGCAATCTCCCACATCACCAGCGAGGAACGCCACATCGGGGTGCCATCCACAACAAAGGCAATGGTGAGGATGGACTGGATTGCCTCCAAACAGGTGGCGGCATCGGCGGTGACGGAATCAAGATGCTTCCCCAAAATTTCCAACGGGAGGATGGAGTACAGGGTACTTTTCTCGGCAAGCAGCCGCACGATCATCGTGGGGTCGTGGGGGTGGTTCTCCACAAAGTGCCGGTGGATCAAGTTGTGGGTGAATGCCAGCGGGGTCCCGACGGCGCGGTGTTCGGCAAGGGAAGAGGGGGAGGCGTTTGGGGTAGAAAGAATCCCTTTGAAGATCAGCGGGTTGATTGCTGCATCAAACGTTGGCAGCAGCTTCGCGGCGGTTTCGCGGGCGAACACCTCGCCCAACACAGCCACTGTTGCTGCGGTGGCTTTTTCTGATTCCGTTAAGTGGGCAACCATCCCCTCGGACAGGAGCCGGACGTTCCGTTCCAGTTGGTCGGCAAAGGCGCGGGTATCAATGGCAACGCTGGCAGCGGCGCGCCCCCCCGCCGATTGGGCCGGGCGGACCGCACCACGCAAGGCGGACCGGACCGCCATTGCGTTCCCCAATGTTTTTTCGGCAAGGGTTCGGATTGCCGATTGGTCCAGCGAGTTGCTGCCGAAAATTTCCGTGCACATCGCTGCGATGTCGGATTCGCTGATTCCGGTAAGGTGAAGTTCGTCAACAAGAAATCGCTCAATCAAGCCACGCGCGGCAAGGGTGACGGGGCGTGCGGTGAGAAGGATGGAGAGGGGTTCATCGGCAAGGCGTTCCAGCAGCGGGGCAAGTTCGCTTACGCCATCGCCATGAAGGACGTGGGCATCCTCCAGCACCAGCAGCGTTGGCCGAAGCCCGCAGATGCGAATGATTGCCGAGACCACTCCCGATAACGTTTCTTCGGGATCGGATTTCAGCAGTTGCTGGGCCGCTTGGTTGCGGGAAACCGCACGCGCCAGCAACGCCGGGAGCGGGGTTGCTGCGTCGGGATAGAACCGGGCCTGCATCACCACGCCGCCGGCAAGGGAAATCTGCGAGGCGGCTTCTTCGGCCAAACGGCTTTTCCCCACGCCGGCTTCCCCCACAAGCATCATTGTTCGCAGCCCGTGGGCATCGAAGGTCTGGCGCCAGAATCGGAGCACTTGTTCAAGTTCAGCTTTCCTTCCGGTGAAAGGGAGCAGGCCGTGGTTCAGGAAGTTGATAAGTGCGCGGTCCATACGTCGGGAATCGGATGTCAGTCGTTGGGAAACGGATGTTGGGAATTGGCTCTGCTGTCCATCTCTATTTTCTTCAACAATCTACAAATCAATTTCTCGGAAATCGCTTTTGGCGTTTGCTGCAATCGGTTTTCCATGAACCGATAAGTGCGGCGGCTATCTTGGTTAGCATGGTTCGGAACCGAAGTTGGTCCGGGCCGAAAACAACACACCAACACAACAAAGGAACAGACCGATGAAAACGACAATCAACGCAATCCTTCGCTTTTGCATGATTCCGGCAGTGCTGACGGCAATGATCGCTGCCGCAGCGATTGCCCAGCCAGTGCAAATCCCGCTATCGAACGGCACGCAGCGCCCGAAGCCAACGCGTGACATCACCGCAACCGGGGATTTCCGGATTGTTGGCGCAACCCAAACGTTCGGGGTGAACTACGGCGGGACGATCACGCTGAAAACCAGCGACCTGAATTTTGTGGCCAGCACAAAAAAGTACTCGATGAATATGGTCTATACCATGACCAACAACGGCAATGCGGGAACCGGCTTGTTCAACAATCGGCTTGCCGACAACGGTGTTGGGATAAGCGGCGTAACCGGCCAATCGCTGAACGCCGGGCAGACGAAAGCCGTTACCCACTCGAAAGTCCAGCTTTCCGAGGGGACCCACGTCATCACCCTGATGCTGGACGACGCGAACTCCTGCGCCGAAACGGACGAGGGGAACAACACCTTCAAAGTCACGGTGGTGATTGTTCCGTAACCTGATTAGATAAAGAGGGGTGATTCCCGAACCAGCGGACAGCAGCGTTGCTGTCCGCTGTTGTTTTCCAGCCGCCAAGTGGGCTTCACCCCCAAAAAAAATCTTTCCGACAAGCAGTTTTCCGCAAACCGATAATCGTTTCCCCGCGAACCGATAACCGCTTCCGCTATCTTGATTCCATGCCTGATGACAACGGGCAACCACAACCACCAACACGAACAAACGGCCCCCACACCAACGGGCCGCAGCCACACCAAACGGAAGGACCCCGGAGCTTCGGCACCGGTGAAAGAAAGAGAGAGAGCACGCAGCGGCACACGGAGAGAGATGCCGCTGCCAGAAACAGCAGAGAGAGACAGACAGAGAGACAGACAGAGAGAGAAACGGCACAGAGAGAAGCCGCACGGAAAGAAATAGCACAAAGAACCACCGCCACAAAGTCGGCTTCACCACAGCCGCAAGAAGACGAAAGGGAAGAGAGAGGAAGGAAAAGAGGCCAGCAACAGAGAGAGAACGCTGGCCTTGCTGAACGCAAACCACCACCAAAGCAGCGGCAGCACCACACCCTGCCGGCAGCACAAAGAGAACGGGAGAAGCGCGACGGAGAGAGAGAGAGAATAGAGAGACTTTTCCCAACACCACGCCATTAAGTTGTGCCTCACCAATCCGCTGGGAAGCCTTGTGCAGTAAGGCTTCCCAGCTTTTTTGTGGGAGTGAACCCCCACCCAACCCTCCCCCGCTGGGCAGGGGAGGGTTTTTACGGAGGGGTCATGACTTTTTCTTGCTCCCCCTCTCCGTTAATGATTAAAGCGGTGTTCGGGGAGGAAGTCACGGAGAGGGGGTTGAGGGGTGAGGTTTTGTAGGAACCGGGGGGTGAGGCTGATACCGCCGCGCCCCCTGCTCCGCCGCAAGCGGCGAAGCGTCCCCCCAATGCTGGGGGGAAATGGGTTATGGTGAATGCGCAGGCTAAAGACCTGCGACTACCATCATTGGGTATGCCAGCCCCTCCCCCAGAATTAGGGGAGGCGGGGAGGGGGCTACTGCGGTGGCGGGTTGGTAGGCTTCACCGTTGCCGGTATCACACCCACCCACATCCAAAAAAAAATCACCGGAAACCCACTCTTCCTGAACTGATAATCGTTCCCGCCGTTTTCGATAATCGCTTCCGATATCTTGAATGCAAGAACAACAAACAACGCCACCACAACGAACAGAGAATCCAAGAGAGAGAAGGGGAATCATGCAATCCGTTTCAATCATTCGACCAACAATGCCGCGAGGCCATCACGAACTTCGACAATGCCCCAAATGTGGCTCCTTCGGGAGCGAAGGGGACGCGTACTGCGCCTGCTGCGGGACGCAACTGAAACCCACCTGCGGCAGCTGCGGCACGCCGGTGGAGCAGGCGGTGGCCTTCTACTGCACCCACTGCGGAACGCGCCTGGCCGAAGCAAGGAACGGGATGGAGGAACGGAGAAGCATGGCCAATAATATCCGAAACCATCATGGGCGATAACCGCCCAACATCACACAAAACCACAACCACTACACAACCAACAACAGAAAGGAAAACAGCAATGAACAACCAACTGAGCAACCTGGTCAAAATCGCAATCATCGCCGTGGCAATGGTGGCCGCAACCGCAATCCCGGCACTGGCCCAGCGGGGCGGGTCCATTGAGACGCAGACCCCGATTAAAATCTTCAAGGTGACGGAAGTTGAGGTTGCGCCCTACCTCGGGTCCAGCAACAACGGGGACTGCCCCCAGAGCGTAAGCTACTCAGCAATGATTACCGTTGATGGCCCCTGCACCGTGAAGTTCGCTTGGATCACCGACAAGAACCCGAACCCACCGGCATCCAGCTACACCTCCATTAAGTTCGACAAAGCGGGGTCGAAGCCATACTACTACTACTTCAGCGCAACCAACGACCACCCAACGATGTCGGGCTGGGTTGGCGTGAAAATCATTGCCCCGAACCAGATGGAGTCGAACCACGTGAACTACTCCCTAAGCTGCAAGCCAACGAACACCGTAAAGGTGAATCCGAACATCAAAATCAAGCCATAACCGGCAGTCGAACAACAATGCTTTCTCCGAATCAATGCCTCTGCTAACTCTTCGCCAATCGAATGCGTTAAGCACCACACAACGGAGAGAGGAGAGAGAGAGCATAGTCCTTAGAGAGAGCAACCGCTAAGCCTGCATCACCAAGCAGGCACCAAGAAACACCCGGCGGCGATGACCTCAACATCGTTCGCCGGGGATTCGGGACCCAAAAGCACCACGCAGAGAGAGAGCCGAAAGAGAGAGTTCGGAAAAAGAGAGAGAACCCAGAGAGAGAACCCAGAGAGAGCATCAGGTTCCCGATCCCCAAACAGCAAGGCTGCCCCCGAACGGTATTCCCCCCGGGCAACGCAAGCCGAAACCACACAGCCATCACACAAGAAAGCAAAGGAGAGAATTGACCATGCGTCACAGCATCGCACGTACTATCAAAAGCGCCATGAGCGGGACCGCACTAATGGCGCTTTCTATTATTGGTTGCAGCGACACCAGCAATCCGTTGGCAAGCCAAAGCCCAGCCGCTCCATTTGCGAAATATGCCAACCAGTACAGCTACCAATCCAAGAGCAATCCAACCCGCACCGAGGTGTACGATGGGGCGAAGTTGATTGCCACCTTCACCAACGGCAGCCACACCGTCACCCTTGCCGGGCCAAGCCGCACCTTCACGGAAACGAACATCGTTCAAGGGACCACCTACACCGCAACCATCACCCACACAACGTGGGTTCGGACCCTTCCGGCAACGTTCAACGGAACGGTGGATACGGCGTGGCTGAACGATGCAATCGCCGCCAACACCAACGGAACCAGCGACGTGCTGGCCATTGCGATGGAGTATGTTGATGGCCGCAGCAATCTATCAAGGAAGTCAAAAAATTGCTGGCGATGCCGACTACGGCCCGCTGCAGAACGACGGCACGCGCCAAGAAGGTTCCGATTTCAACGACTACTTAGGCCTTGATTGGGCCTATGGTTCCACCAACGATCCCGCCGAAAGTGGCCAGATCAATTCCCTTGATTGCTCCGGCTTCATGCGGATGGTGTGGGGATACCGCCACCACGGAACCGGCGCGGCCAACGTTGCCGACACCATCCCGATGTCCTTGGACCCAACGGCCTCGTTCACAACGCTTCCGCGCAAGTCGTTCCAGATTTGTGATTCGGCGGTGGGGACAATGATTATCGCCAACAGCGGGGGCATGGTGACGAACTACGCACCGTTGAACGTTGGGGACCTTGTCTTCTTCGATGCCGACACCTCCGCCACCGACGGCTCACAAATTGACCATGTGGGGATGTACATGGGGGTTGATAACGGTGGCAAACGCCGGTTCATCAGTAGCCGCAAATCAATCAACGGGCCAACAATGGGGGATTACAAAGGGTCCTCGCTGCTGGACAAGTTTGTGAAGAAAAGCGGGACCAATATCTATGAACCGGTCCTGTACACCAAAGCCTTCCGCGCCGCACGCCGGTTGTAAGGGCACGGGAAAAAGGGCTGCAAAGCCATGTTCAAACCAGCAAGGCCAGTGGAACGCTTCCACCGGCCTTGTTGGTTTTGCAAGGAAGCCAATGCCGGGGCAGAAACTTGCATGAATATGCTTGCTGAATCGCTGTTTTCAGTAGATTGCCCAGCACACGCACACACCGATGGAGCAAACTCCATCAAGCACACATCAACAACCGTTTATTTGGAGGACTTCCCATGATGAAACCCAACTTCCTGAATCGCCTTGCGCTTGCCACGTTGCTTGCCGTTGCGATTGCTGCTTGCGGCGGCAAGGACAAAGCCGACGCTGGCAAAACAGAACCGAAAAAAGAGGCCACCGCTGAAAAAGCAAAAGGGCATGAGTATACTTCCCAGATGGAGAAGTTTAGCGTGGCGTTCCCGGCGGACCTTAGCGCGCCGCAACGCTCCGAGCAACCGGTGGCAACCGAGGTCGGAAACATCAACATGGTGCAAGTGGTCTCAAGCTCTTCCGACGGCAACACCGCGGCGATGGTGATGTATGGCGCATATCCCGATGCCGCATTCGAGGCCAAAACCACCGCCAAGATGCTTGATGATATTCGCGATGGAGCAATGAAAAGCGGGGAAGCAAAGCTGGATAAGCAAGAGGATTACGACTTCAACGGGAAGCCAGCGCGCCGTTGCTTTTTTAACGTAAACATGGGCGGCCAGCAAGGCTATGCACGGTTCGATTTCATCCTTTCCAAGCCAGCGCTGTACCAGGTTGCCTACATCAGCACCAGCAAAGCCAACGTGGAAAGTGCTGCAACGCAGGACTACTTCAACTCCTTCAAGATCACGCAGTAAATCCCAGCAACACTGCAAGCAAAACCAAGCAGCAGGGGAATCGCACACAACGCGCTTCCCCTGCTCTGTTTAGAGGAATCTTCTTAGCGATGATAAGAATGGTGGGAGTTCGGGAAAGGCTGTTGTTGGCTAAGGTTCATTTCCCCACTCCCCGCCCCCTGTTCCCCGCCCCCCTCAGTATCCACACCAGAGGACAATGCACAGCGAAAATTAATAGGATGCGGAAGCGAGCGGATGCGGCCGCCGTAGGTAGGGATGTCATCCTTGGGTGGAGCTTTCAGGAATCGTACTCTGCCATCGAAGGTAAGAGCGATTGAGGGTTTGCCACTGCCGTCAACATCACCGACGCGGCAGAGGGTAGCTTTCCAGGGACTATTGCTTGTTTGGAGCATGATATCAATAAGGGAATCGAGGGTGTTGCCGGTAGTGTAGAAGAGGATGAAGGGTTTGCTGAAGGCGACGATTTCACTGGTTCCGTCTTCATTAAGATCACCGAGATCGAAGAGTTCGTTATCCCAATCGAACCATCCTTCATGGAGCGCGTTGGGGCTAAGGATTTGCGCCCAGGGGCGAAGTGGGAATCGGTGGTTAGCGCGGTCGGCACTGTCGTTGCCGTTGCCGTAGAGTTCCGTGAGCCGTTGCCCTGGTGCGCCGGCAAAGATGCGAATGCGTCCTTGCTCGAAATCGCCACCGCGAACGATGAGATCGGGGACGTTGTCACCGGTCACGTCTTGGAAGAGTGCGTAGTGTGTTCCACTATTCGATAAATCAATAGTCTCAACGGCTGTTGTGTCTTGCAAACCTTGTTCGCCACCATACTGTATCCGAATGCTCTTCTGTTGCTGGATGGATACCAAATCTATTCTGCCATCACAATCTTGATCCATTGTCTGTTCATAGGCCGGTGTCGTCCACCAGAGCATATCTGCTGCAGTAGATTGGCCAGCTTTTCCCCAACGTTTTCCTTGCTGGCCAAAGTACACTAAATGAACAGGCTGACGGACAACTTTGCCGTTAGTGAATCCATAACCACCACAGGTGGAGATCAAAAGGTCTTTATGATTGTCGTTGTTGATGTCAATGAATAATGCTCTACAGATGCCAAGCCACGTATCAGAATAACAGGTTAAGTGTGAGGTGTCTTGTTCGGTGTAGCGATGGGTGGAGTTCCCCCAGAAAATCACAAGGGATGCAATGGAGTATTGCCCATTGGCGTTGTAGGCAGAATCGTTGAGTTTTTCAATTCTGAGGGCAAGATCAACAAAGGAATCATCGTCGAAATCGGCAGCACAAAGGAATCGGGTGAGGGTTCCAAGTTCTGAGCTTCCAAGGCGTTGTCCGCTGGCAGGGATTGGCAAGCGACCTTTATCACCGAAGTAGAGCAATAACTCGTTGGCTCGTTCAGCCTTCGATGGTCCAAAGAGGGTGTCACAGCGAGAGCGTTCAAGGATAAAATCGGCGATCGCGTCCCCGTTCACATCCCCCACGGGAATGATACCTCTGCCGAATTCTTCACCTCGGTATGGCTTGCATGGAAGTCCTGTTCCGGTCATGTATCCCCATTCTTGGAGCCAGGCAACGGAGGGGTGTCTTGGGTCAATCCAAGTGTTGGGCTGTGATAGGGTAGTGTCATGGGCAAGGAGAGCTGCTGCTGTGGTAATCAGCAGGAGGAGTGTAGTTTTTGTGTTGGTTTTCATGGTTTCTATCTCCTACGCGTACGTCTAATTTCCCGTTTCCTGCTCCTCAGTTTCCCGTCCTCTATTCTGCTAACACAGGCAATCGGTGTTTTGTTAGCATATCTGCCTTGCGCCTTCGCTTGTTAAAAAAATGCCCTCACCTCCGCTTGCCCCAGGTGGAGTACCCGATTCGATGGCGGCTGCGCCCGGCCGGTGTAGGTGACGGAAAGTTGGATGTTGCCGCTGATTCGATACTCAAACGTTGCCCGCCCCACCCACGTTGTCCCGATCACGTAGCCATCGGTGAGTTGGTAGGGGAGCGAGTAGATGTCGCCTGCGGAGATGTTCTGGCCGGTTGCCACTGTCCGCTCAAGCTCGGCACGCAGCCGCCCGCTGGTTTCGATGGAGTAGATGCAGCGCAGTTCGTTGGTGCTAACCGTGGTGCTGCGGGGCGTTGCCGGAAGCCGGTCTTCGTTGGTGGCAACCTTCAGCCGCCAGCCAACTTCAAGGTTGTTGGTGGGGCGGTAGCTTAGGTCGCTGGCGGCGCTAAGTGTGGTGGCATCGAACGCCCGCGTGGAGGCGGTTTCGGTGGTCCGCAGGAAGCTGCGGTTGCCGGCAAGGTCCAGCTGCAACCCAACGTCGAACGTTGGCTGCCAGCGCGCACGCAACGAACGCTCGGTGCTTCCGCTCCGCTCCGTTGCGTTGAACAGCTTGGTCATCCCTTCCCGCTGGGACCAACGGAGCCGGAAGGAGTAATCGGCGTTGTTCTCGAACAGATTGATGTCCTGCTGGATCGTCCCGTTCCCCATCGCCGTCGTCGAGTCGTTTTGGAATGTGCTGAGCCGCAGCAGGTAGATGTCGCTCTCCTTCTCGGTCTGGCTTTTTTCCTCCAGCCGTAGCACCGTTTCGGCGGTGAGCGGCGCAAGCCAGCTTCCAATCCCTTCCTTTGGATCCAACAACGATTTTGAAGCAAGTCGCAGCCGCAACGAGGTCCGCAGGTCAATCACCGGGAACAACTGCTCGGTCTGCAAGGTGCGGCGGGCATACTCGCCATCGCTGGCGTTGGTCAGCCGGAACTCGTTCTCCGTCTGGACCCCGTTGCTGTCCAGATCAATCCAGACGTACTCACCCTGCCCAAACGGAACGCGGATGTACAGATATTGCAGCCGCGCAGCCTGCTCGGTCTGGACTTCGTACAACGCCTCCAAATCAACCCCGCGATTGAACCCGCTCCACCGCGTTTGCGAACGCCCCAACACCGTGACGCTGTTCAGCCGGGTTGGAACGCCGGGGATATCCTTGTAGCTGCGCGTCCGGTAGGTGAAGTCGGCACTGGAGTTCAGGTTCTTCACCCCGCGAAGCTCCCCGCGAAGGGACCACGTGGCGGCGGTTCCGTCGGCACGCAGCTGGTGCTGGCGGGTTGCGGTGTCAATCCGTGCGGAATCCTCGTTGCGGAATCGGACCGATGCCATTCCGCTCATAAACGGAAGCTCCACCCGAAGCTCCGGCCCGAACTCAAAAAACCGGAACGATGCTGGAAGCAAGGAATCCCCCACGGCCTTGTTGCGGTCGTCGCGGTTCTCGGCCAAGAAACGGAAGCCTGGGGTAAAGCGGCCAACGGCGTAGCTGATTCCGCCGCGCTGCCGCAGCCAGTTGCTAACGGTGTTGCCGCCGCCAACGGTGTCGCGGGTTCCAATCAGTTCGGCGGTGTAATCGGCCCCGGGGAGCGTGGTGTCGCCGCGAAGCTGCGCGCTGTATTGCTGGCGAAGCGAGGTGAACAGCCCGCCACGGCTTAGCCATCCCGCGCTTCCGCCAAGCTCCAACTGGCGCAGCGGCTGCCAATGGAGCGCGCCCTCGGCCACGAAGTCATCGGTTCCCCCTTCGCCAAGCCGTGCGCCTGTGTTCCATTGGTTTCCGAACTCCACCTCACCCAACCGTTCCACCGCTCGGAATTCGTTTTGCAAATAGCGCGCGCTGGCGTTGGCGCGGATGCTTCCAACCGATAGTCCGCCAACCCGAATGGAGTCGCGCAGAAGGGAAAGGAACCCTTTGAACGCCGCCCCCCGCCGTTCGGCGCTGGCAAGGTTGCTGAAGCGATTGACCGAGCCATCGCTAAGGGCAAGCTCCCCCGCAATGGTTATCCCGGCGGCGGGGCGGGCGCTGGCGTTCACCCCAACCACTTGCCGCAGTTCCGGCAGCGGAAGGAAGACCACAGGCATATATCGCCCGGCGTTTTTCCCAACAAAGCGGTACTCGCCAAACGCCACGCTTTGGTAATCCCCCACGCCGCTTGCCGGAATGGAAAACGAGACGTTGAAGACCGCGCGCGGATCGGTGGGGGCGTAGATGAAAATGGAGTCGGGCACGCCGGCGATGGTGGTGTCAATCCGGTAGTAGCTTCCGAACGTGGTGTCGCTGCGGCCAACAAGCCGAACGCCGCTGCGGATTGCCAGCAGCGGGTCGCCGCCAGCGTTGGCAAGCAACTGGCGGTCGGCATCGTCAAGCAGAAGATCAATGGGGGCATCCTGGTTATCGGCCTCGCGAAGAAATCCAACGCCCAGGGTCAGTGCGGAATTGAAGAGCGGAACGGTGTGATTCAGCGCAAGGAACGAGCGGGAGTAGCGGCGGTCGGCAAGCTCGAAATCCACAGTGATGCGGCTTTGCGACGTGATTGGGCGGCGGGTTTGGAAGAAGACCTCTCCGGTGCTGTAATCAATCACGTAATCGTTGCTTTCGCCGCGGACCATCTCCACTCCATCCACAAACACCCGCTCGGTTCCGGCCACCACCACAATGTTCTGCTCGCCGTTTGTTCCGGTTAGGCGGTATGGTCCCTGGTCCCGTTCGCGCCCCTGCAACGTCTGGGTCAGGAACCGCCCTGGCGCGACCGCCGCCACCACCTCACTTGTTCCAAACTGGCCGGCACGGATGTTCCCTTTCACCCCTTGCAGCTTCCGGGAGTAGGCCAGATACTCACTTCCGTTGCTGGTGGCCACGAACTTGCCAAGCGTTGCGCCAGCAATCGGGGAGCGGACCTCGATGAAGATGTTATCAACCTCGCGCAAGGTTTGGGTGTTCCCCTCCGGCTGGATCGGCGTTTGCTCATCGGTGACGGCTCCGGTGACGATCACGCTGTCGGCAATCGGTCCGCTGAACTGAAGCCGCAGCCCGCTTTGCACGGTAAGGTCACGGTTGGACCCCACGGTAAGCCCACGAATCACGGAGCCGGAGCGTTGGAAGTTTTTCCCGAAGATATCGGAGCCGGTCAAGCTGCCGGATCCGCTGCTTGGCTCGGCAACGTCGCGGCGGACGGCGGCGGAATCGGTTCGCGCCACCAATCGCTGCAACGCGTACTCTGGCGGGATTCCCAGCGGCAGATAGCGGTAGCTGGCAACAACGGCGCGGCGGGCTGCGGTGTCGGCGGCCAGCAACTGGCGGATTGCCGAAGAAAGAACGATGGTGCCGGACCGTTCCTCGATGGTGAAATCGCGCGGGGTTTCCAGCGTGGTGGAATCAAGCCGAAGGGTGACGGAGCCGGAGATGACAAAGGGGAAACGAAGCTGAAGGGTGGAGTCGCCTTGTTGTTGCGGAAGCCGGAGCGTATCAACGCGCCGCGCCCCCTGCCCAACGGCGGCAAGAAGCGGCATCAGCAACGCAAGGGCGGCAAGCAGAAGAAGGCGGAACATCAGGCAAGAATATGCCCGCGCAAGATACGGGAGGGCAAGGCAAAAGAAAGGGGAGAGGAAGAAAGATGGTAATCAATCCATGCAGCTGATGCTTCGGTCAGCCAAGCTATCGGTTCAACGTGGCAAATGGGTGGGGGGCTTTTGGCGATCGTTGGAAAGGGGCAATGCATTGATTACAACAGCCGCTGAAGCTCGGTTGCAAGATCATTCCGTACGTTGATGATCGTGAAATTCATATTCTGGTTTTCGGCTAACCGATAATAGATCTTCAAGCATCGTTTATCGGCGGTGGCAAATCCGTCAATGGCTTGTTCCGATTGGGCTTGGGCAAACAATTTGGCATCATTCGGAATCACAACTCTTTCCACGCCTTCCAGATTGCTCCGTTGCTCGAATAGTAATCGCGCCATTGGTCCTGCCTGTTGGGCATGGTTGATATTAAACGGTAGGATGCGCAGATTGTGCAGCGGGAGTTCGCCTATTGTTCCTTTTACACAATACTCCGCTATTGAAATTGTTGAGCACCAAAGTATGGTTCCTTCGGTAAGAAACGTTCGGAAGTATTCTTTGACCTGAGGATGAAGTGGATCATCATCCTTCAACAGGCGGATAAAAAAACTGGTATCCAGCAATATGTTTTTATACTTCATAATTACCACGCAATTGTTGAAGCCATGTATCAGGGTCCTCTACGCCTTCCCAACTTTTCGTCCCTTTTTCGATAAGGGATTGCAGATATTGTTCGTCGAACGCCGGGTGATAGTCAATAATCTCGATAAGCAGAAGCGTCGTTTTGTCAATTTCCCTTGTTGCAAGGTTCTGCATGCCGGTGGCGCGAACCCCATATTGTTTATACAGCGGATTCAATTCAAGCTCGGAAAGCATAGATTTGTTTGTGGCAATTTTCAGCAGCCCATATTCTTGGGTGTCAAGATGGATATTGGCTTTCCCCTTTCCCCCTGCATCCACAATGGTTCCATAAAAATAAAATTCAGCATTTGCCCATAATTCTTTGGAGCGGATCAATGCTGTTGTTGGGTTAATAACAACGGTTGCTGATTGGTTTGCCGAGCTATTAATCCGGTATTCCACATTCTTTTTTTGCGCGCTTATCTGGAAAATTTCGAATGCCTTTGCTGTGGTGGCTTCTAAATCATCCAGGGAGTTGCTCTGCTGCACTTGTGCAAGAATAGCAGCAAAGGTTAGCGCGCTTTGGAACGTTGTTTTGAAGCGATGCCGTACCGACCCCTCCAAAACAGAATAACTCATTGTTGGGCGTTGGTTTTTAAGCGAGCCAAACACCAAGCCTTCAACCGTATGAAGAACCTCTATCAGGTCCTTAATATCATACGTGTCGGGTGTTAATGGAAACTGGCCTTGCTTCCCATCAACAATAATCTCTATGTATCCTTCTTGTGGCATAGTCGGTTGCAAGTTACAAAACAGCCCAAAGGAACAATGGCATCGCCCGGGCGCATTGTCCACACCAAATGGACGAATCCAATTTGGCGATTTTTGGCAGACGACGCTGCGTTTGCCGTAAGCGTTGCAAGGCCTTTTTTATAATTCTTTCGTTCCCTCGTGTGCTCACTTTTCGCCAATCCTGTAATTTCCCCCATGCCTCAATTTTCTAAACTACTTGGTGTTGCGCTTGGATCGGTGGCGGTGCTTGGGGTTGGTGGCGCGTTGTTCGTCACCAAAACCGAGCGCGGGTTCCGGCTGCTGCTGGATTGGATGTACGAACGGAAGTTCGCCGATGTCCCGATGATCTCCCCCGATTCCCTTGCTGCGGCCATTGCAAGCGGCAAGCCGCCGCTGCTGCTGGATACCCGAACCCCCGAGGAGTTCGCCGTTAGCCACCTGAAAGGGGCGCGCCGCGTGGACCCCGCCACCCTTGCCGACCTGCAGGAAATTGACCTTGCCGGAACCGACCCCGACCAACCAATCGTGGCCTACTGCTCGGTTGGATATCGCAGCGGAATCGTTGCCCGCCAACTCCAAGAATTAGGATTCACGAACGTGCGGAATTTGTACGGCGGGATTTTCCTGTGGCACAACCAGGGCCGCCAGGTTTGGGCCGGCAATCAAGTGGTGGGGGAAGTTCACCCGTACGATTGGGTTTGGGGACAGTTCTTGCGGTAGTGGGGGGGGCGTTGGGCGGCGATTCCGCGCCACCCAACGCGAACCTCATGCGGGATTGGCTGCCCGCAGCAGGGGCAGGCAGCCATCCATTTCCATGCCAGCGATCCGCACGCGGGGCAACGCACAAACCGGTAATCGCCCAGCAGAATGTGGGGGGCGATTGGTGCCGCGTGGTAGGTAATCATCGTGGTTCGGTGGCTTGTTCCTCTGTTGCCGGCTCCGGGTCGAATGCCTTCAGCAAATCATCAAACGCCTGCGCCGCCTTCGTGACGGTTTTGACCCCAGCCTTCACCACTTTCGTCCCTTTCGCTACCTGCTCCATTGTTCTGTTTACCGTGGAATTCACCGTAGAATTCACGGTGGCCACCGGGTCCGCTGGCGTTGCCGCGCTTTCGGTTTGGGGGGCTGCGGTTTCTTCCGTTGTTCCAAGTCCTGGGTCTTGCTCGGCTGTTGTGGCCTGCTCTTCGGCTCCATCGCTGGCCTCGGTTCCCTGGCTAACGGTGGGCGGTTCTTCGGCTTGCGAAGTCTGCGCGGGTTGCTCCATCGCTGGCGTTTCGGTGGCGGGTGCGGTTCCCCCGCTGCATTGCGCGGCGGATTGCTGGGTTGCCGCAGCAAGAAGCAACGCCAAGCTAGAAAGAAGCAGAAGTGTTGAACGCGGTCTCATCGGTATCTCTCCGTTTTGTTGATGGGAATATCCACGCATGGCGGCGGCACTGATAGGCCAAATCTGCCATGCCACGCCCGGGTTCCCGAGCGTGGAATCAAGGTAGCGGAGGGTGGTTAAAAAAAGGGGGGCGGGCGGTTACAGGTGGCGGAAGGTTCAAAAATCTGACACGATTGCGGGCTTATTTCTCCCCAAGAATCGTGAACTCCACGCGGCGGTTTTGGCTGCGCCCTTCCTCGGTGTCGTTCGTGGCAATTGGGCGGCTGCGCCCGTAGCCATGCGCGCCAATCTGGTTGCGGGGGAATCCTTGCTGGACCAAATACTCCATCACGGCTGTTGCGCGGTTCTGCGAAAGGCGGAGGTTCGATTGATCGCTGCCGATGTTGTCGGTGTGGCCCGCAATCTGGATAACCATGCGCGGGTTGTCGCGCAGCAACGTGGCAATCCGCTGAAGCTCGGGGAACGACTCGGGGCGAAGCGTGTCGCTGCCAAAATCGAAGAAGATGTTGTTCAGCCGAATCGTCTGGCCAACCTGGATTGGGGCCAGCAGAAGGTCGCGGGTGAGTTCCCGATACTCCGTCACGGTGCGCGCATCCAAATTGTCGCTGGTGGCAATGAACCCGCCAGCTTCGGCGCGGAAGCCGTAGGCCGCTTCGGCGGGAAGGACGATGGCGTAAGCCCCGGTGGCCGGATCCGAATCGGCGTATCCCTCCACCTTCCCGTCGGCCAACCGCTCGTAGCGGATCCGCGCGCCGATTGGCTCCTTTGTCTGGCTGTTTAGCACTTTCCCTTTCACCAACACCACCGGCTTTGGGCGCACAGGTTTGGGGAGCGGAACGCGGTAGATATCCTCCCGATTGCTCTCGTTATGCGTGCTGACGAAGTACGCAAAATCGCCGGAGGCGGGGATGGTGTAGTAGGCATCGAAGCCGGAGGTATTGATTGCCGGGCCAAGATTTTCCGGGGTGGTCCATCGGGTCCAGGTGCTGTCCAATCGGCGCGCAACGAAGATGTCGTTATCCCCGCTTCCGCCACGCCCGTCGGTGGAGAAGTAAAGGGTTACGCCATCGGCAGCAAGGAAGGGGCTTACCTCGCTCCCCTTGCTGTTCAGTTCGCGGCCAAGATTCAGCGGGCGGCTCCACGATCCATCCTTCTGCCAGAAGCTGACATAGATATCCTTGTCGCCGTAGGAGTCGTCGCGTTGCAGGCACAGCAGAAGCGTGCGGCCATCGTTGGCAAGGGAGTATTCGGCAAACCTTGCGGTGTTGTAGAAATCGTGGATGTTCAGCGCGCGGGGTTTTCCCCACCCTTCGGCTGTGCGCCGGGCAATGGATACGCCAGCGGACACCTCACCATTTGCGGAGTATCTCCCGCCAAGCAGCAACGTCTGTCCGTCGGGCGTTACCGAGCAGACGTAGTTGTCGCCGATGCTGTTCAGCGGCGCGCCAACGTTGCGGGCTTGGTTCCAGCGTCCGTTGCTTCCCAACGTTGCGTGCCAAATGTCGAAGCCGCTTCCGCCGATATTTTCCGGCGCATCTTTCCGAACAAACCACAGGCCTTTCCCGTCGGGGGCAATCACCGGAACAAGCTCGGAACGGGGGCTGTTGATCTCCACCGGAAGGCGTTCGGGGGATTGGGCCGCAAGCGGGGGAACCGCCGCGCCAAAAACGGCCACCAGCAGCATGGTTGCGAAGAACATCGGGGCAGCCTTGCGGCGTGCGTGAAGCGTCATCTATCCGTGGAGAGTTGTTGTGTGTGTGGAAAAAAATCTGCTCAATCATCCTCCCCCTGCTTCGGCCCTTTGGGGTTGAATGGGATTGGAGGCGTGGAAGGGGCTGCCACGGTGTCGGCCTTGGGCGGTTCTTCTGGCTGCGGGACCGATGGAGTGTAGGTGTAATGCCACGGCTCGTAAGGATTCTGGAGCGGGCCGTAGAAATGGCTGCTGGCAAGGGCAACGGCCGCTTTCAGTTTTGCGGTCCATCCCGAAGAATCCCACGCCTGCTCGATGGTTGCCGCCGTGGCCCCGGCAATCAGCCGCCGGCGGCGATAGATGCGGAAATCGAACGCCCGCAACTGCCCGTGCTGCGATAACCCAGGCACCGCCACCGTTGGCGCAACCGGCGTTTCCCACGCCACCAAAAACTCCCGAAACCGCTCGGCCTGGATGCTGCCGCCGCTGCCAAATGGGGATGTGGTGTCGGCCATCATCACCATGCAGCTGTCGAACAAGGAATCGGCCACCACCGCCACCGAACGGACGCTGTTCCAGTTGCGCAACTGCGCCTCAAGGCTCCGAATCTCCATCGGGGCTTTAAGGCTGTATCCGGGGTAGAGTGAGTCAAAAACGGTGCGCACCCGGGTGACTTCGGCGATTGCATGGCCGTATTCCTCGGTCTTCCGGTAGGCCCGCGCTTCTTCGGCGGTCCATGCCCAGGTGGAGTCAACTTCCGGCAGCCGGCCCAAGTAATATTTCAGTGCCAGCAGCCGGCGCGGCGTTACGCCGATTCGGCGCAGCGCGTTGTTGATTCGGGGATCGAGCGGCGCGGCAACGGAGTCAATGTACTCACGCAGCCGCCGCTCGGCTGGCGATACGGTTTTGGCCACAACGGTTTTTGCCGCAACCGAACGCCGCTGCCGTTTTCGCTTCCGTGCGCTTGCGTCGGCCGTGTGGAAATCGGCAGCAAGCAGCAGAAGGATCAACGGCAGCGCAAACCACCAACGGTGGCGAATGTTGCGGCGCGATTTCACCACGTGGCGGCAACCTCAAATCCAGCATCCTCGATAACCTCGACAAGCTGGTGGTGGGTGACTTTGGATTCATCGAACTCCACCATCGCTTTGCCAATCTCTACCTCGGCTTTCTCCACCGGCAATCGTGAAATGGCTTTCTGAACGCTGGCCACGCAGCCCTGGCAGCTCATGCCGCTGATTGATAAAATTTCCGTCATAGGTTTGGAAGTTGGTTGTTTGATTGTTTGAATGTTTTTGGGGAGCCAGTTAAGCCTTGCGTGGCCGGACCTCACCCTTTTCTCCAGACGATTCCATTGGGTTTTGCGCCAACGGCGATGGTGGTGCTCACCGATCGTGTGGCAACATCAATCACCGAAACCGTCCCTGCGTTTTGATTGCTGACGTATGCGGTTTTTCCATCGCCACTGAAGGCGATTCCGTGCGCGCCGGCCCCAACGGTGATCTCCCCAATCTTCTCATCGCGCTCGGTGCTGAAAATGGCCACTTTCCCGTTCTCCACGTCGGTGATCCAGAGTGTGGTGTCGGGGGCAACGGTTGCCATTGCGGGGGTGAATCCCAGGTTATAGGTCCGTATCGTTTGCAGCGTTGTGGCATCAATGGCGGTTACGGTTTTGCCGGTTTCGTTGTCAACGTACATCACCCCATTGCTTCCGGGCCACGCGCCAACTGGGCCGTCGCCAACGGCGATAGTTTTCACGATGGACTTGCCGACTACGTCAATGACCGTCACGTTGTCGGAAGCGTTGTTTGCCACAAAGGCGTATTGTCCGTTCGGGGTCATCGTCACCTCCAGCGGCATTTCCCCCACCGACACCGTGCTGCGGGTCCCAAGCAGCACCGGGTCCAGCACCAGCACCGTCCCGGCGGTTGCGGATTGCGCGGCCCAGACGGAGCTTCCCGTTGGGGTCATCACCGCGTTGTGGGCCGGGTGGTCCAGCTTCCGCGATTCACGAAGCGTTCCGGTGGTGGCATCCATCATCAGCAGGTACGCCGCCGCCCCGCCGCCGTGGCCGCTGTGCGAGTGGCCGCCGCTAAGGTCCTGGCCCAATATTGCAACCAACAGCGCGCTGCGGTCCGGCGTAAGCGAAATGTGGTGGGGATAGCTGATGTTCTTCAGCCGGATGGTCCCCGCCACCGTGTTCGTTTCGGTGTTGATGACGCTGATACTGCTATCCCCACCGTTCACCACGTACAACGCGTCGAACGCAATGGCGGGGATTGGAACGGTTTCGGGAAGCGGAGACTCGGTGTGGTCGTGGTCGTCGTCGTGATCCGTTGCGGAGGTCCCGCACCCGGCGGCCAGGAACCCCGCAAACAGCAGACTAACCAGAAGTATTGAACGCGTAGCCATCGTCAGTTTTTTTGTTGAAGGTTAGAGTGAGTGGCTGAGCAACAACAAGGCTTGCTCAGCCACGGTACAGGCGCTGCGGTGATGTTCACCGCAGGCCTAATTCAGATCTAATTTTTGTGGCCGATTGGGGCCAACGTCCACCCCGGTTGAGTTCTCTTTCACCTCGAAGTTTAGCATCATCCCGTGATCCTCATGCTCAAGATTGTGGCAGTGGACAAGGTAGATTCCTGGATAGCGATTGAAGCGAACAAGCACCCGAACCATCTGGTAGGGAAGCACAAGAACCGTATCCTTCCAACCGCGGTCGCGGGGGACAAGGTTGGCGTTTCCGGCGCGGTCCAGCACCTGGAACTGCACGCCGTGAACGTGCATCGGGTGGGGCGCAAGGCTGCTGTTGCGGAAGCTCCAAATCTCCAATTGATCCATCGGCACGGTTTCATCAATCCTCTCCATCTCGAACTCCTTATCGTTGATGAAATGGCCAACCTCCAAATTCCCAACGCTCCCTTCATGCCTGATGGAAAGGACGAAGTCACGCTCACGCACGGCATCTTGCTCGCGATAACGTTCGTAGGGGACCAACGTTTGCGGAATGGTGAACGGCTTGGATGCTTCCTTCACCACGTCGAACCGGATGATTGGAAGCTCGGCCCCTTGCGGCGGCGGGTACCCAGCACCCGCGCCGGTGTTCTCGCTGCGGAGCATCACCGAGGTGCCAATTTTATCGCCGGAAAAATCAACCAAAATCTCGAAGCGTTCGCCGGGGGAGATTGAGAGAAGGGTGACGCTGTACGGCTTATCCAGCAGCCCGCCATCGCTGGCGATGATGTGGAAGGGGCGGCCGTCGGTGAACGATAGGTAGAAAATCCGGGCGTTTGCGCCGTTCAAAATGCGGAAGCGGTACAACCCTTTGGCCACTTCAAGGTAGGGGTCGGGCGTTCCGTTCACGAAGACGGTGTCGCCAAGAAATCCCTGCAAGTGGTCGTCGTCGGTGACGACTTCATACGTGAACTGGCGCGAGGCAGTAATGCGGCGATCCTGCAACGCCAGCGGGATGTCGTGCTCGCCATCGGGAAGCCCAAGCTCCTTCTCGGCATCATCCTCCACAATGAACAACCCAGCCATTCCCCGGTAGGCTTGGATCGCTGTGCGGTGATGCGGGTGGGGGTGGTACCAGTAGGTCCCGGCGCGGTTCAGAATGGGGAAGGAGTAATCGTAGGTGCCTTCGGTCCCGACCACTTGCATCGGGTGGCCGTCCATCTCATGGGGAACGATCATCCCGTGCCAGTGGATGATGGTCGGTTCGGCCAGCATATTCACCAAGCGAGCGTTGAACGTGTCGCCCCGCTTCGCCCGAATTGTGGGGCCGGGCCAGCTTCCGCCAATGGTCCAAAGGTCAGTTTTGGCATCGGACCAGACGTTCTGTTTTGTTTGGGCGGCCACCAGCGGCTCGCCTTTCCATTCGGGCGGAAAACGCAGCGGATTTCCACCGCCAGCAAGCAGCGTGGAGTGGGGGGAAGCAAGCGGCTTCCCGGCACCAAGAAGCGGAACGCGGGCAGCGGTTGCGGCAACGCCAGAAAGCGCGATCGTGTGAAGAAAACGGCGACGGTTCATGGGAAGTTTGAAGGTTAAGTGTTGATTACCAAGTGCCTATCGGGCAAGACCTTGGATACCCCTTCCCTGCATCATCGCAGCGCCGTTATCAGGAAGGGAAAGTGGCTCCATTGTGTAGTATCGCTCCATCGGTTTGTTGTCGTTCCATTGGGGTGATCATCACCCTGTTGAGTATCACCCCATCCACTCTGCCATTTGGCTTTTGTGCAGGGTTCCTTTCCGCAGCGCGCGTTCTTTCATGATGATAAAAAGCACGGGGGTCATAATCAGAACGTGGACCGCAGAGGTCAGCAGCCCGCCAATCATCGGCGTGACAAGCGGCTTCATCACGTCGCTTCCCGCGCCGGCGGCGAACATGATCGGCACCAGGCCCAGCATCGAGGTTGCCACGGTCATCAGTTTGGGGCGCAGCCGCTGCACGGCCCCTTCCATTGTTGCGGCATGGAGATCGGCGGCGGTGATTGCTTTGCCCGCCGCAAGTTTTGCGTCCAGCGCGTGGTGCAGATACACCACCATCACCACCCCCGTTTGCACCGCCACGCCGTACAACGCAATGAACCCCACCCAGACCGCCACCGAGAAATTGTACCCCAGAGCGTACAGCAGATAGACCCCACCCACCAAAGCGAACGGAACGGAAAGCATCACCACCCCGGCTTCTTTCCAATCTTTGATGGTCATGTACAACATCAGGAAAATAACCAGAAAGACTACCGGCATCACCACCATCAGCCGCGATTCGGCACGCTGCTTGTTCTCATATTGGCCGCTCCATTCCAGGCTGTATCCTATGTCCAATTTCAGCTCCGTGGTTATCCGCTCCTTTGCTTCGGCCACAAAGCTCCCCATGTCGCGCCCGCGAACGTTCAGGAAAACCACCGAGCGGAGCTGGCCGTTCTCGCTATAGATCATCGCGGGTCCATCGGCAAGGCGGATGTTGGCAAGGTCCCCGAGGGGGATGTAGTTGGCTTGCGGCGCAAACCCCGAAGCCGAAGCAAACGCGCCGGTGGAGCTAACTCCGCCGGGGGCTGTTCCTGCGCCAGCATTGGCTCCCATCCCGTTCATCCCGCCCGATTGCCCGCCACCCATCCCCTGGGGCGCGGCCTCGGCAGAAGTTGCTGCGGCGGGGAGCGAAGGCATCGCGCCGGGCATCCCGACCGGGACCAGAATGGAGGCGATTGCTTCGGGGGTGTTGCGTGTGCTCCGTTCGTAGCGGACCCGCACGGGGTAGCGTGCGCGCCCGTCCAAGATCTGCCCGATATTCTCCCCACCGATTGCCGTCTCGATCAACATCTGAACGTCGGCGCGGCGCAGCCCGTAGCGGGCGATTTGGTCATCGCGCAGGGTGATGTCAAGGAAACTTCCCCCTTGCACGCGGTCGGCAGCAACGTCCGCCGCGCCGGGGATTGTTTTCAAGATTTCTTCGGCGCGGATTGCCAGCCGTTCCAGCGTGTCTAGGCTGGTTCCGTAGATCTTTAATCCAAGCTCGGTCCGCACCCCGGTTGCCAGCATGTTGATGCGGTTGATGATTGGCTGGGTCCAGCCGTTGCGCACGCCGGGGATTTGCAATTGCTTGTCCAGTTCCTCAATGATTTTTTGCTTGGTGATGCCGGGCCGCCATTGGTCGCGGGGCTTCAGCAGCACAATCGTTTCGATCATGGAAAGGGGGGCGTTATCGGTTGCGGTTTCGGCGCGCCCGGCTTTCCCCAGAACGTGCGCCACCTCGGGGTAGGCCGCAATGATTCGGTCCTGGGCAGCCATTGCCCGGTTCACTTCCGGCATCGAGGCGTTTGGCAGCAGCACCGGCATGAAAAGGATGGAGCCTTCGTCCAGCGTCGGCATGAACTCCGATCCGGTATCCATCACCATTGGGATTGCCACCAGCAAGGCAAGCAGGTTCAGCGCAATCGTCGTCTTCCGCCAGCGAAGGCACCAGCGGAGAATCGGCGCGTAGAGCCAGTGGAAGAACCGCATCACGGGGTTCTCCGTCTCCAGCCGGAACCGCCCCCGCATGAACAGGGTCATCAGCACCGGAACAAGGGTGATTGCCACCACAGCCGAGGCCGCAATCACAAACGTTTTGGTCCATGCAAGCGGGTGGAACAGCTTCCCTTCCTGCCCTTCCAGAAGGAAGACCGGAAGGAAGGAGAGGACCATAATCGCTTCGCTGAAGAAGATTGCGCGCCCAACTTGTTTGGCCGATACAATCGCCAGCCGAGCGTACTCCGAAGGGGGAAGGTTCGGGTTGGCGCGCTGCGCTTCGGCGATGTTCCGGTAGGCGTTTTCCACAAGGACGATGGAGGAATCAACCACCACGCCAATCGCCAGCGCAATTCCGCCAAGCGACATGATGTTGGAGGTGATGCCGAACGCCCGCATCAGCAAGAACGCCAGCAGCACCGAGACCGGAATCTCGATAAGAATACGGACCGCGCTGCGGACGTGGAAGATGAAGATCAGCACCACCAACGTCACGATCAGGGCTTCTTCAATCAGGGCGCGTTCAAGCGTTCCGATTGCTTCGTTAATCAGCGGCGTGCGGTCGTAGCTTGGGACGATTGCCACCCCTTTTGGCAGGCCCGGAGCAATCTCGGCAATCTTCTCTTTCACCCGTTCAATCACTTCCCCGGCGTTCTCCCCCTGGCGCATCACAATGATGCCACCAACGGCTTCCCCCTTGCCATCGTTCTCCAGCGATCCGCGCCGCAAATCGGCACCAAGCTGGACGGTTGCCACCTGGTCCAGCCGCACCGGAATCCCGCCCGTAAGCGTTGCGACGGTGGTTCGCGCAAGGTCATCGCGGCCGTTGAGATAGCCCTGGCCCCGCACAAAAAATTCCGCACCGGAGACCTCGATCAGCTTCCCGCCAACTTCGTTGTTCGAGCGTTGCACCGCCGCCACAATGGCATCGAAGGTGATGCCGAACGAGCGCATCTTCTCCTGGTTCACATCCACCTGATATTGGCGGATGAAGCCGCCGATGCTGGCAACTTCGGCAACGCCATCCACCGCCGCCAATCGGTAGCGGATGAACCAATCTTGGATTGAGCGGAGCGTGGCAAGGTCGTAGCCCTCCCCCTGGACGGTGTACCAGAAGACGTGGCCAACGCCGGTTCCGTCGGGGCCAAGCGTTGCGGTTACGCCCGGGGGGAGCTTGGCTTGGGCAACCTGCAGCCGTTCCTGCACGCGGGTGCGGGCCTGGGTAAGGTCGGTCCCATCCTCGAAGATCACGAAGATGAAACTCATCCCGAACATACTGTTGGCGCGGACGGCCTTCACGTTGGCAAGCCCTTGCAGCGCGGTGGCAATTGGATAGGTGACTTGGTCCTCAACAATCTGCGGCGAGCGGCCCATCCACTCGGTGAAGACAATCACTTGATGTTCGGAGAGATCGGGGATTGCGTCCACCGGAGTGGTCATCACCCCCCAAGCCCCAGCCCCCGAAAGGAGGAGGAACAGAAGGATCACCAACGCGCGGTGGTTCGCGCTCCAATCAATGATGCGTTCTATCATGGGAAACAGAAATCCGTTGCCGGGAGTTAGTTATTGGTTCCAGGTATCAATTGCACTATTTTCATCGCTGTATAATTGGAGTATCTCTATGATGAACATTACTGTCAGCGATGCCCAAGCTGATCTTCGGCGGCTTATCGCATTGGCGTTGCAGGGGGAGCAAATCATCATTGCTGATGATGGAAACCGGCGTGTGCTGCTTCAGCCAATGCCAACCGAAACGGAACCTCGCCGTTTAGGAACCGGCAAAGGCCTGCTCCTGTATATGGCTGATGATTTTGATGATACCCCTGATGAATTTCAAGGGGATATTGAATGAGCAACTACCTTATTGATACGCACACCTTTATCTGGATGCTCAATGGAAATCAGGAATTGATAGGAGCGAGCGCAATCGCCGCTCTTCTTGATTCGGAATCCGTTCTTCTGCTCAGCCAAGCCAGTATCTGGGAAATGGCGATCAAACTCTCAACAGGTAAGCTGCGATTTGCAGTCCCATTGCATGTCCTCATCGAAACCCAGACTGCTGCGTTAGGTGTGTCCGTCCTTCCAATTTCTACAAGTGCTCTTTGTGCCCTTGAATCGCTACCTCTCCATCACCGTGATCCATTTGATCGCCTCCTTGCGATTCAAGCATTGCATCACCAACTTATTTTTTTAAGTCGCGACACTGTCTTCGATTCCTATGGGGTACAACGCCAATGGTGATTTCAATTCAGGCATCATACCAGAAATCGCGCTGATAGAATTGGTATTAATGCCCTTCATGCCCGCTGCTGGTTCCTGCGTTTAGGCGGGCTTCGCTGTCAAGCAGGAAACCCCCTTCGGCGGCAACGTTTTCGCCGGCCCGCAGGTCGCCTCCGGTGATTGCGTACCACGCCCCATCGCTTGCGCCAATGGTGACTTTCCGGGCTTGGAACATATTCTTCTCCACCTCCACATACACCATGTCCATCCCCCCAGTCCGGACCACCGCGCCAACGGGAACGGCAAGGGAGCGGACGGGATCGGGAGCAAGGTTGGCGGTTAGGTACATCCCAGGTTTCAGCATCCCCCCGCCGTTGCCAAACACCCCGCGGACTTGCGCCGTGCGGGAGGCCGGGTCAATGGTGGGATAGATGAAATCCACCCGCCCCGTCAGCCGCTGGTTGCCAATTGCCGGGCCGCTAAGCCCCATCTCCATCCCCGCACGAATCCGCGGCAGGTCCGCCTCGAAGACGTTCGCCTTCACCCACACGCTGGACAAGTCCACCAACTCCAACAGCAAGGTTCCTTCGTTCACGTAGGCCCCTTCCACCACTGCGCGGCGTGCCACCATGCCGCTGATTGGGGCGTAGATGGTGATGGTTTCCGCAACGGTTCCGCGTTCCTCCAGCGCGGCGATTTGCGTGCTGGTCATCCCAAACTGCAGCAGCCGCGTCCGCGCCGCAGCAACAACCTTGTCGGCACGATTTCTTCCGTTGCTATCCCCGCCCACGGCGCGGAAATCAAGCGCGTTGCTGGTGGCCGATTCGTGCGCCAGCAGATACTCCTGCTGGGCGGCAATCAGCTCGCGGCTGAACAACTCCAGCAACGGCTGGCCTTTGCGGATTGCTTGCCATGTCTGCGTGGCGTACAAGCGTTCAATCCGCCCTGCAACGCGCGCGGCAACGGCCCGCTGTGTGGATTCGTTGACCTCCACAACCGCCGGAACCTGAATCCCCCTTCCCACCGCCCGCGACTCCACCGCGACGGTGCTTACCTGCGCCAACACTCGCCCACGCTCGGTCAGGTGGATCATGCTGGCGTGGCCGGTGTCGTGGCTGCTGTGGGGACCATTGTGGGACTCGTCGTGGGTTTGGCCGCTCCCTTCCGGCACAAGGTCCATGTGGCAGATTGGGCAGATGTCGGGACCCGGGCGCACCACTTGTGGGTGCATCGGGCAGATATATTTGGTGGCGGCGTTCCCCCCCTGTGCGGCGTTCGCTTCCCCCCCCGATTTCCACGGCTGGAAATGCCACAAGGCAAACCCGCCCCCGGCAAGAATCGCAAGGCCAATCGCGGCAATCAGTGCCCGGCGGCGGAATGTTGGTTGTGTTGAAGTTGAGTTCATCGGTGTTAGTCGTTTGTCATTCTCTGCTTCTCGTTCTCTCCTGCTGCGGTAGCGGTCCCGACCTTAGTCGGGGCCCAGGATCGAAGATGGCGCCGAAGGCTAAAGACCTTTTACCAATCCCGACGGAGGTCGGGGCGGCTACCCCTGACTTAGCCGGGGCCATCACGGTAGCGGCCCCGACCTTAGTCGGAGCCCAGGATCGAAGATGGCGCCGAAGGCTAAAGACCTTCGGCTACCCCTGACTTAGCCGGGGCGGCTACCCCTTCTATCAATCCCGATTCAATCGGGACGGCTCCTGGTCCTTTTTTATCAGTCGTTGGCTATCAGTTCTTCAATCATTGCTGCGGCCATGCCTTGCTCCATTTGCGCCATCAGCAGGTCCATGCGGGCCATGATGAGCATCTTCATGCCATCCAGAAGGGAAGGGAGCGGGGCGCGGTTGGCGGAGTACTCGTTCCGCAGGGCTTGCAGCGTTCGCTCAAGAAGTGGGGTTTGGGTTTGGCGCAGGTAGCCAATGGTGGCTTCGGCGCGGGAAAGCTGCGAGTAGGCCGCGCGGAGCATCCCCTCCATCTCCAACTCCATCCCTTTTCCTTCCTCCAGATTTTTTTCGGCTTCGGCCTGCCAGGCCAGTGCTTCACCTTCGGCGCGGTCGCGGCTCCAGCCGGTTGCGGGGATCGTCACCATTGCGCCAAGCGTCAGGCCCCAGTTCATCGGCTCGCCCGCGCCGGTAACGCCATGCTCGCCGGCGTTTGCCTCGCGCAGGGGATGGCCTTCCGGCATATATCCAACGCCGCCGCGCAGCATCAGCATCGGGCGGCCCATAGCGGTTGCGGCCTGGGATTGCAGGTTCGACATCTGGGCCATTGCTTCCATCCGGCGAAGCTCAGGGTGGCCGGCAATGGCCTTGCGCGCAGCGTCGAACGGCGGGGCGGAAACGGGGGGAAGCTCCGGTGAAATCTGGATTGGCGAGCCGGAGGGGAGGGCAAGAATCGCGTTCAGCTGCCCGACCGATTCGGCACGTTCGGCAGCGATGGTGGTGGCTTGGTTCGCCAGCCGCGCAAGCTCCGATTCAATCCGAAGCAGGTCCGACCCCGGCGTTTTCCCGGCCTGAAATCCGATGGTGGCGGTGCGGTGGACCAGCTCCGTCAGCCGTTGTTCTTCGGCGTTCAGCTCTACCTTCCGGTCGGCCAGCCAGATTGCCAGATACTCCTGCCGGACCTGCAACCGGAGCTTCCGCCGCAGCCCCGCAAGCGATGCCTCGGCAACGGGGCGTTCGGCGGCCATTGCGTTGGCCATTGCGCGATTCTGCCCAAACAAGGGGATCATCTGCTCGGCCATCAGCATTGTTTCGCCGTTGTTCCAGGGGGTTGGGTTGTCAATAACAAGGTCGCGGAACTCCATCCCGATGCTGGGCGGATCCCATGCCGAAGCGGAGCGTGCGCGGTGGTCCGCAACGGCGATTGCGTGCTGCGCCGCCCGCACCCTGGGGTGCACACGGAGCGCGATAGCGATAAGGGAATCAAGCGGCTGCGCCGAAGCCACCGCAGGCATTGCAAGCAAGGCAATGGCTGTGGCTGTGGCAATCATCCCACCTTTCCACCGGAGAAAACGGTTCATGGCCGTGAAGAAGGATTCTTGAGAAAACAGAACGAACGGGTTCGGCTGAATTGCTGCTGCCCGGAAACAGCGGGTTGTGCTGTTGGCCAATGGAGCAACGGGCGCGGGCTTCCACAGCTGCTTGGCAACAAAGGAAGCGACGAGGAAGGTTGGGAACGGTTACTCAGGATTGAGCAAAGCACGCCCCCGCGAACCGGAATGGATCCGCGAAGTGTGGGATCAAATCAGAAGTGTGGCGTTGCGGAGATAGGCGGTGCGGGCAAGGGCAACAATGCCGTCGGGAGGGGGAAGGTCCGCGGCGTGGCGATAGAGAAGAATGGGAAGACGGGGAAGAAGATCATGGACCGCTGCGGTCGCGAAATGCAACCCCGCTGCCGGCTCAGGCAGCTGCACTTTCGGAAGTGCCGAATCCACCTTGTCGGGGGCGATGGTCTTGTAGGTGCAGCAGGGGATCGAGCGGAATGACTTCTGGTTGGAGTGCTTCGGCGTTGATGTTGGAGCAACCTTGCAGGCCGAGCAAGCGGGGGCTTCCTTCTGTTGGCCACGCGCTGCGGCCTCGCGCTCCATCCGGCACGCGTGAAGCGTCACCGGAACGCCAAGCGTGTGGAACAGGAACGCCAGAAGCGTCAGCAGTATGGTAATCGGGCGGAACATGAATGGAAGACCGGCACAAAGGTACGCCCGTTGACGCAGCGGAGCAAGGGGATATTGCCGAAGGGGGGGCAGATTGTGTCGACGCTGTCGACACAATCTCCCAACGAAAAAAAGAACCAACGAAAAAAGGGGAAAGATGTTTGCTCTTTCCCCCCTCTCTTCGGTTTCTGCCAAGCGGTGCTGTGGCCTTCCGTTACTTCGCTTTGATGTTCTCCCGCAATTTCTCCATCAGTGCCAGCTCGGCTCGCAATCCTTCGTTGTTCAGGATGCTGTTTTCTTGCTGGACGGTGGCAATGGCGCGGTCCAGGATTCCCACGGCTTCGGCTTTTTTCCCTTCGGCAAACAGGGCGCAAGCAAGGCGTAATCCCAGGTAGGTGTTGGTCAGGGCCGCGCCCAGCCGTGTGCCGTCGTGGGTGAAGTACTGCCGCCCCTGGGTTAGCGCGTTCCCGGTGTTGTTGCTTAGCAGCATCTGTTGCGATTTCTTCACGTTGCTGGCGGTGGTGTACTCCATCGTCCCGGTTCCCAACGATTCCCCTTGTTCAAATTCCAACCCTGTTTCCAGCATCTGGCTTTCGTAGCGAAGGATGATTGCGCCGCGGTTGGAGGAAAGGAACACCGTGGGGATATTCAGCACTGCGTCGGGGTCCCCGGGCTTCCATGTTGGAAGGCCATACACCTGCCGAAGCCGCGCACCCTGCGGGGTTTTTACGGCAATGCGGAGGTCGTAGGCGATTGGGGTGACAAGGTAGTCGAACTCCGAATCGAACACCGTGGCAATCCGCTCCTGGGTTCCCAAGTAGAAGAAGTTCCCGCCGCGCAGCTGGCTGATGTGGTAGATCAGTTCTTGCCCAAAGTCAACCCCCACGCCGAAGGCTGATAGCCCGATTCCTTGATCGGCGTACTTCTGGGTAATCGCCTGAAAACTCCCTTCGTCGGTTGCGCCGATGTTCGGGCGTGCGTCGGTGAAAAGCATCAGCCGCTTTGCCACGCCAGCGCGCCCGGCCAGCTTGGCCAGTTGTTCGTATCCAAGCTGGATTCCGGCTTCGATATTCGTTCCTCCGTCGGGTTCCAATCTATCAACGTTGTGCAGGAATTGGTCGGGGTTCCCCATGCGGGTTGCGCCCATCATCACTTCGGCATTTTCGTCGAATTGGATCAGGATCACCTCATCCTGCTCTCCCAATTTTGTTGCCAGCGTGCGCAACGCTTTCTTCACCGACTCCATGCTTTCGCCACTCATCGAGCCGCTATGGTCCACCACCAGCGCAAGCTGAAGGTTCTGGCGGTGGAAGTCTTTTGGTTGAAGGGTGGAGGTCATCCCCAGATGGATCAGCAGGGCCTCCTTTTCATCGTCAATCATTGGGGTGTAGCCGTAGCCAAGTGCCAGGCAAAGGGAGTCGGTGCAATCGCCAGCGGGGGTGGGGATGTCGTGCTCGCTGAACAAGCCTTCGGCAACGATGAACGAGGAGTCGGGAACGCCCCCTGCTTCAATAAGCCGCCGTGCGTAGCCAATATCTTGCGCGCCGCCAACCGTTGCCCCCAACGGCCCGGGAACGCCGCAACCACCAAACGGCACAAGCGAAGCAAGGGAAACAGCAAGGATGCTAAGGTGTAGCCAGATTGTTTTCATGGAGAAGGGAAAACCGAATGAGTAGGAGTTACGTTTATGGGATGGAAGACACCAACAGCAAGCAAATATAACGTGGGCGATTACAAGAGCCTGCGAAGGATGAACGTCGTTGGGGGCATATGAATCACGCTTCCATAATCGCTTGTTTGGCGGTGCTTGCCACACTGATTTCCGCCAGCCCATTGGCCGCCCAACCGCAACCGCAGCAGCAAGGGGCTGAGTGGTACGACACGTTAACGGTGACGAAACCACGCTACGCCAGGATGACCGACAGCGAGCGGTTTCTGTTATCGCTTTATACCGCTGCCACACTTCCATCGCTGATTGTGGTTGGGGGATTGGCAACGGTTCCGCCATCGGTTAGCGCGATGCAGGAAGATGGAGTTTGGCGAACCGGGGTGGGGCTTTCGGCAGGGATCGGGTTTGGGGGCGACCGCCGCAGCCTTTGGTGGTTCCACGATGCGCGCCTGCAAGCCGAAGGGACCTGGTACTTCCACCGCGACCGCCCGCTGCTGCTGCGTGCCGCGCTGCTGTTCGATTACCGGGTGGCATCAATCAGCCGGAGTAATCTTTACTGGGTTGGCCTTGCTGGCGGCGCGGGGGCATCAACCGACTTTGCCGCAACCTCCCCTTTTGCCGAAGGTTGGATTGGGGTGATGAACCCGAACGGAGTCCGGTTCACAGGGCTTTTCCCGATGCACAATTTTGGGCTACGAGGTCGGGTCGGCTACGATATCGCCAACGAACGCTCATGGATAGAGCTTGCGCTGGGGGGGACGGCAACGTTCTAAAAAAAGGGGAGGTGAGTCTTTGAGCCGAAGTTGGGGGGGGGCATAACGAATCACGGCGCTTGTTCGGCACAAAGCATTCCACACGCACACCGTTTCCCATGATGGAAGCCATCGCAGATTCCTATCAGTTTTGCCGTTTGGTAACGCTGCGCCACGCAAAGACCTTCTACTTTGCTTCGCGATTTCTTTCCCACAACAAGCGGAATGCCTGCTACGCGGTGTACGCTTTTTGCCGGTACGTTGATGACCTGATTGACCAGCAAGTGGCCCACAGCGGCGGCATTGCCGACGGCGCAGCAATCCAAAGAACGATTGCCCAATGGCAATGCGACTTGGACCGGGTGTATGCCGGCGATTCGGGGGCAACGCCGGTGATGGTGGCTTGGGGCGATACGCTGCGCCGCTACAACATCAGCCGCAACCTTCCCGATGAACTGATTGAAGGGGTGATGATGGATCTGCGTCCGGCGGTTCGCTACCGGACCTTCGATGAGTTGTACACCTACTGCTATAAAGTTGCCTCCGTTGTGGGGCTGATGACCAGCGAGATTTTCCGCTACAGCAACCCCGCCGCGCTGAACCACGCTGTGGACCTTGGCATTGCCATGCAGCTTACCAACATCCTGCGCGACGTTGGGGAGGATTGGCGGATGAACCGAATCTACCTGCCACAGCAGGAGTTGCAGGCGTTCGGGTTGGACGACAACGCCGTGGCGCGGGGGAAGGTGACGCTGGAGTTCCGGCGGCTGATGGAGTTCCAGATTGAACGCGCCAACAGCTACTACCGCAGTGCCCAGCGCGGCATTCGGATGCTGGAGCCGGACAGCCGCCTAACCGTGACGCTGATGAGCCATAACTACCAGGGTATCCTTGAAGCGATCCGGCGGAACAACTACAACGTCTTCACCCAGCGCGCTTCGGTTCCGCTGCCACGCAAGCTCCTCAGCGTCCCCAAACTCTGGTTCGCCACCCGATAACCGCCGCGCCCCACCGATCCGCCGCAAGCGGTTGCGCGTTGGCAGCGGCCCCGACTCAGTCGGGATTGATAACAGGTCTTTAGCCTGCCCAGAGAAGATGGCGCCGAAGGCTAAAGACCTTCGGCTACCCCGGCGGAGGTCGGGGCGGCTACCGGTTAGATGACATTAAAGGCTGAAGACTTTCCTGCCGCCTGGCGGGATTTTTTTTGTGACGATTAGGGGAATGCGTGTGTCTTTAGCGGTAGTTGAATTTCATGTTGTGGCGTTTTTTCTGGCAGCCTTGCGGGAATTCTTCCTTGCCTGTCTCCTTCAATTCCCCCAAATTCCCGTTCCGCTTCCTTGCATCTGGGTATTGAACGCCATTGCCTGCGTGAGGGGCGGGGCGTTTGAAACGTTAGGAGAAGGAGCACAGACTTTGCTGGATAGGTTCAGCAACTTCTCTATCTTGCGCGTCCTTTCGGAGAGATTCCAACCAACGCTAACTCCATACATCTTCCTTATTCATCAACCGAATCACCATGAAGAGATACTTACGCGCTACTACGCGCCGTGCTGGGCTGTTGCTGGTTTCTGGGTTGCTGGCCTGGACCGCCGCAACGGCGCAGCAGGCTCCCGGACAAGGAACCCGAATGTTCCGGCTTGCCGAGCGGAAAGTTTCCGGCAAAACCTTGCAATCGCTTCAGCTGCTGACCCTTGCCCGCACCCAAACTTTGAACCTTGATCTTGCCGCATTCCGCGCCGCTGCCGCACCGCAGATGCGCATTGCCGCCATGCCGATTGCCCCGGGGGTAGCGGTTGATCTGGAATTGTACGAACACAACAACATTGCCCCGGGCGCGGACCGCAGCTACACCGATGCCAACGGGCGGCGCATTCCGCTTCCGGCCCCCACGGTCCGCACGTTCCGCGGGAAGGTGGCGAACGATCCCGCAAGCGATGTCTTCTTGGCCATTGGCGACCGCATGGTTCTGGGCCACGTCAACATGGACGGCAAGGGGTATGAGGTCACGACCGATTTGGGAACGCCGAAGCAGGGGGATATCCTTCCGGTGGTGACGTATCCATTTTCCGATCTTCCCGGAAACATGGTCCGTTGCGGTGTCAACGACCAAAACCTGCTTCGCTTGGATCAAGGGCACACCCGCAATCTCCCAAAAAATAGCGGCGGTCCACGCCTGCAGGGGTCCGGCGCAATCAACTACTCCATCAAAGCTGGCTTCGATGCCGATTATGAGTATCTGCGGCTGTTCAACGGCGACGTGGCGTTGGCCCAGGATTACATGGTGGGCCTTGCCAGCAAGGCCAGCGCCGTCTATGAGCGGGATTTGGAGACGCAGATTGTGGTCAACTACATCCACATCTGGGATAACCAGGGGCAACAGCCGTACAAGGAAAGTGTCAGCATGGATCAAGCCCTGTACGAAGCCACGGGATATTGGAAAGATAGCAGCAAGCCGGAGCGGGCGTTCATGAGCATCCTAAGCGGGAAGCCCTGGGTGAACCCAATCGGCATTGCATGGTTGGACGTGCTGTGCATTGACCGGCAATCGTGCAACTTCAGTGCCATCACCTACACCAACCCCTCGCGCGACATCATGGTGCTGTGCCATGAGATTGGCCACAACTTCTCCATGCGCCACACCCACGATTGCAGCTGGGGCGGGCAGTACGGCGGCGCGATTGATAAATGCGCACCAGCCGAAGGGGGAAGCTGCTTCACCGGAACCCAGCAGCAGCTTGGGACGATTATGAGCTACTGCTCACAATCGGATCTGCGGTTCGATCAAATCCAGATTGATTGGATGATCCCAAAAATCAACGAGAACAAGTTTGGACCGAACGGGGAAGGGTGCTTCGAGTTCTCGCGGAAGCTCACGGTGATCCCGCAGCGGATCATCTTCCCAATCGTGAAGCTCAATAACCCGAAGGACACCACCATCAACGCCATGTTCCGCAACAACAGCAAGGAAGATGTGATGGTGACGAAGATAGACATGACCGGCGACGTTGCCGCGTTCGAGTTCAAAACACCGCTGGAAGGCTTCACCCTGAAGCCAGGGGAGACGAAATCGTTGGAGCTGACATTCACCGCAAAGGTGGAGGAGGTTCCGCAATACGCCAAAATGTTGGTGACGCACAACGGCTTGAACTACATCAGCCAAGGCCCCGTCGTTATCTCCTTTGAAGCCTATGCCGAGAACAAGCGGCCGGTGCTGGGATTCGTGACCAAAGGGAGCGGGAAGATTGATTTCGGGCGGCGCACAATCCAGAAGCCGGTCTATGACACCTTGCGGCCATTGTACCGCAACCAGGGGAGCAACGGCGCGCCGTTGTATGTGGACCGCACGGAGATTGTGGGGCCGGATCGGTTCGATTTCGAGATGGTTGCCGGCACCGCGCCGTTCGACCTGAAAAGCGGAAGCGGGCGCGATGCTATCGTGAAGTTCACCCCATCCTCCGTTGGCCAAAAAACCGCTTGGCTGAAGGTCTGGAGCAACAGCAACAACATCCAAGATGGGACCGACAGCATCATGCTCACCGGCGAAGGCGTTGTTGGAAGCGGTGCCGGGGTTGTGGACCTGCGCCTGCGTTCGGGGGCAATCAATTTTGGGGATGTGAAAACCTTCAAAACCTACGATACTGTCCTCTCCAACTTCTACTACAACGCCGGCACGGTGCCGCTAAGCATCTCCTTCTATGTGGATGGCGACAACTCCACCGATTTCTTCAGCAACAACAGCTTGGTGGAGGTGACGCCTGGGCAAGGGGATGAGCTTCAGCTCACGTTCTACAGCGAGCGCAAAGGGGCGAAATCGGCCATGCTGATCGTCAGCACCGACGACGTGTCGGACGATAAAAACCCGGTCCGCGTCCGTGTGGATACGCTGTACCTGTACGCCAATGCCGATGGGCTAAGCGCGGTGCCGGGCCAGCCAGCTGAGGTGCAAGGAATGGCCCTTACCCCGAACCCCACAGCCGGGGCGGTGGAGCTGGCGATTGCTCCCATGAACGGCGAACTTGGCCAGGCCTACACCATCACCATCACCGATGTTGTTGGGCGCGAGGTCTATCACGTGGAAGGGCGGTTCGAATCGGACAAAACCTTGAACCGAATCGAGACCGGGAACTGGAGCAGCGGCGTGTACTACGTGAAGCTGAGCAGCAAGCAAGGAACGCGAACAATGCCGCTAACCGTGAAGCGATAACGCGCAACGTAGGATACCGATCATTCCGCATCGGGGGGTTGTTCTTCGTGAGCAATCCCCCGATGCGCCGATTTTCAACACATGGCTCAAGTCACACTCTCCAACGTTACCAAGCAGTTCGACGACGGAACTGTTGCTGTCAACTCCGTTTCCTTCGATCTTCCCGACGGAAAATTTCTGGTGATTGTTGGCCCTTCCGGCTGCGGCAAATCAACCACACTGCGGATGATTGCCGGCCTTGAAACCGCCACCAGCGGCCAGATCACTATTGGCGGGCAAGTGGTGAACAACGTCCACCCGAAGGACCGCGACATCGCAATGGTCTTCCAGAACTACGCACTCTATCCCCACATGACCGTCCGCCAAAACATGGAGTTCGCGCTGAAGATGCGGAAGGTCCCGAAGGCCGACCGCCAACGCAGGGTGATGGAGGTTGCCCGAATGCTGGAACTTGAACCACTGCTGGAGCGGAAGCCAAAAGCCCTTTCCGGCGGGCAACGCCAGCGCGTGGCGTTGGGGCGCGCAATCGTCCGCAATCCCAAAGTTTTTCTGTTCGATGAACCCCTCTCCAACCTTGATGCCAAGCTCCGAAGCCAAACCCGTGCCGAGCTTCAGAAGCTCCATCACCAACTGAACGCCACCAGCATCTACGTCACCCACGACCAAGTGGAAGCCATGACCATGGCGGACCAGATTGTGGTGATGGATGGCGGGAAAGTGCAGCAAATCGCCAGCCCGCTGGACCTGTACAACCGCCCCGCAAACCGGTTCGTGGCCGGATTTATCGGCACCCCAGCAATGAATTTTTTTGAGGGAAAAACGGAAACCGAAGGGGAGCAAACGTGGTTTGCCGAGCAAGGGGAAAACGGGCTGCGGATACCGCTGGAACAAAGCCCCGAGGCGATGGCGCGTGCGGCCACGCTGGGGGTCCGCCCCGAGCATTTTTTGCTGACCGAACCGGGCGACCAGTTCGGGTTTGCGGTGACGGTGCAGGTGGTGGAGACGCTTGGCAACCAGACGCTGATCCACTTCCCAACCGGAGGTGGGATGGGAGTTGCAGCAATCAGCCCCGACCACGAAATCCGCTACGGGGATCAAGCCTGGCTGCGCGTTCAAAGCGATCGGGTGCATCCGTTTGCCGCCACCGGGGAACGGCTGTAGCAATCCCCACACCGGCTTCCCAGCAATGAACGGCTGTCCCCATTTCTGCGCTCTGTTGTTTCCCCCTTCTGTTCCCCTCCTTTCCTGTTTCTTTGCTCCGTAATGAACCAACCGCTGCCAACGCCCAAGCCAATTCCCGAAGGGCGCGCCTTGCTTCGCCGCCCTTCGCTGGGGCGGATTCTGCAAGGGGTGCTGGCGGTTGCCGGGATCGGGATGTTCGCCTACTTGGCCCGCAACGTCAGCTTTGCCCACGTTGCCGATGCGGGAACCTCACTGCTGGTGCTGGCATTGGTGCTGCTGATCCTGACCGCCATTAACTACTCGCTGGATACCCTCAGTTGGTGGCTGGTCTGCGGGGAAAAACGTCCATCCTTCCTGTCGCTAACGGCCATCCGGTTGCGGTGCGAGTCGCTAACGAATATCCTTCCCGGGGGGGCGGTGATCGGCGAGCCGATGAAGGTGATGCAGCTGCTGCGCGCCACCACCATGACCACCGCCGAAGCCACCACCAGCTTCCTGCTGGCAAAGTTTTGCATCATCATTGGGCAAGTCCTGTATGTGGTGATTGGGGTGCTGTTCAGCTACGCGGTGCTTAGCGGGCGCGGGGAAGCAACGTTCGGAACGGAGCACTTCGGGCTGCTGGTGCTGGGGGCTGTGGGGGTGATTCTGCTGCTGCTGTTGGCGCTGCTTGGCGCAATGGTCTGGTTCCAACCGATGCTCCGCTACTTGGTCCCAACCGAGCGCGAAGGGCGTTGGGGCGACCTTTGGAACCGCCTTGTTGCCGAAGCCCACAGCATCGAGCAACTGGTTGCCGTCGCCGGGCGGAAGCAAGGGGGGAAGCTGGCCGCCGGGGTGTTCTGCGGGTTCCTTTCCTGGTCCCTGAACGGCGTGGAAGCGTATCTGATCCTCCATTTTCTTGGGGTTGATTCCACCTTCACGCAAGCCTTCGCCATTGATGCCGTCAGCTGCGTGATTCGGATGGTGATGTTCATCCTTCCAATCGGAATTGGCGGGCAAGATTGGGCAATCACCGGCCTGATGACCGTGCATGGAATCGCCAACCCCGTTGGCGCGTCGGCCCAGCTGGCGGTGGTGAAACGTGCGCGGGAGTTTGTGGTGGTTGGCGTGGGGCTGGCAATGCTGGCGTTTTCCCGAAACGCCCGCCAAACATCCGCAACCCCGCCCCCTTCCGCCAACCCGAAATCTCACTCAGCTTCTGGCAATCAAGCTGCTCCTTCTTCTCCTTCCTCCCCCAATTCGTAAGCGGGGAAAAACTTCCGCACCTGCAATCCCACCTGCACCAATGGCCGGTTCTCCGTTGTAGATTCGGAGGAACAGAGAAGGGCTTCGCAAACCATTGCTTGCGTCTCCTTGATGTTCCCATTCAACCATTTCCAACCGAATTGCCATGCGTTCCATCAACCCTGCCACAGGCCAGCAGATTGCCGAGTTCCCCGAACTGAAAGAGCGCGACATCCAGACGAAAATAGGGGTGGCCGCTGCCACCTTTTTGGGGTATCGCCACACCACGTTTGCCAAACGGGCCGAGTGGATGCGCCGTGCGGCAATGCTGCTGCGGATGCGGAAAACCAGCTATGCCGAAATCATGGTTCGCGAGATGGGGAAAACCATTGTTGCGGCGGAATCGGAGGTGGAGAAGTGCGCGTGGGTTTGCGAGTTCTATGCCGACCAAGCAGAGTTTTTCCTGAGCGACCAGCAGATTGACACCGACGCTTCCCGCAGCTTTGTGACCTTCCAGCCGCTGGGCGTTGTGCTGGCGGTGATGCCGTGGAATTTCCCCTTTTGGCAAGTCTTCCGGTTTGCCGCTCCGGCACTGATGGCCGGGAATGTTGGGCTGCTGAAGCACGCCGCCAACGTGCCGATGTCGGCGCTGGCTATCCAGGAGGTGTTCCTCCATGCCGGATTCCCGGAAGGGGCATTCCAGACGTTGCTGGTGAAATCGCCTGCGGTGGCAGCAATCATTGCCGACCCACGGATTGCCGCCGTCACGCTGACCGGAAGCGAAGGGGCAGGGCGAAGCGTGGGGGAAGCCGCGGGGCGAAATCTAAAAAAGGTGGTGTTGGAGCTTGGCGGAAGCGACCCGTTCATCATCATGCCCAGTGCCGACATCGCGGCGGCGGTAAAAACCGCAGTGACGGCGCGCACCCTGAACAACGGCCAAAGCTGCATTGCGGCCAAGCGGTTCATTGTCCACACCGAGGTGTTCGACCAAGTGGAGCGGCAGTTTGCCGAAGGGCTGGCGGCCTTGAAGATTGGCGACCCGATGGAGCCTGCGGTGGAGATTGGCCCGTTGGCACGCCCAGAGTTTGTGGAGGATCTGCACAAGCAAGTCACCGCCACCGTTGCTGCGGGGGCGCGGTTGGTGACGGGGGGGAAGAAGCTGGGCGGGCCGGGATATTTCTACCCCCCCACGCTTCTTAGCGACGTACGGCCGGGAATGGCGGCGTTCGATGAGGAGACGTTTGGGCCGGTTGCCGCGCTGGTTCGCGTGCCCGATCTGGATGCGGCGATTGCGCTGGCCAACAACTCGCGGTTCGGCTTGGGAGCCGCGGCCTGGACCGCCGATGCGGGGGAGCAGGAGCGGTTCATCCGCGAGCTTGAGGCGGGGACGGTGGCAATCAACGGCATGGTGAAATCGGACCCACGCCTGCCGTTTGGCGGAATCAAAGCCAGCGGTATCGGGCGTGAATTGGGCGAATTCGGAATCCGCGAATTTGTGAACGTGAAGACGGTGGTGGTGGGATAGCGGTGGAGCCTAGGTTAGCCTTAATGGCCTCAGTACTGGTAGTGCCTTGTGCTTCTCCCGTGCTACCCTTTGGTGTTAGCAGGCCAACTCTGATGTCGCCAAGTTGGCTGCCACAACGCAAGTGCCCAATCCTTCCCATTCACCGTTCTCAATAATCAATTCCCAATGCCGAACCGACTTCTTCACGAACGCTCCCCCTACCTTCAGCAGCACGCCCATAACCCGGTGGATTGGTATCCGTGGGGGGAGGAAGCGTTTGCCCGCGCCCGAAGTGAGGGGAAACCAATCTTCCTTTCCATCGGCTACTCCACCTGCCACTGGTGCCACGTGATGGAGCGGGAATCGTTCGAGGACCAGGAGACCGCCGCGATGATGAACGAGCGATTCATCAACATCAAAGTGGACCGCGAGGAGCGGCCCGACGTGGACCATATCTACATGACCGCGCTTCACTCCATTGCTGGGTCCGGAGGGTGGCCGCTGTCGGTGTGGCTAACGCCGGAGCTGCTGCCGTTCTACGCCGGAACCTACTTCCCACCACGCCCAGCTTATGGCCGCCCCAGCTTCCGCGACGCGCTTCGGGCGTTAAGCGATGCTTGGCAACACCAACGGGAGAAGGTGCTGGATTCCGCAACGGCGATTATCGAGGCGGTGGAGAAAATCTCGCTGATCCAAGCCGATGGCGGCGTGGCCCCGCTGCTTCCCATTGCCGAGCGTTGTTTCCAACATCTTCAACGGAGCTACGACCCGAGGCATGGCGGGTTCAGCGGGCGGCCAAAATTTCCGCAGCCAAGCATCTTGCAATTCTTGCTTCGCTATCGCCACCACGTGGGGAACGCGCCTGCCGTTGACCAACGTGCGGAATCCGCGCTGGCCATGGTCCACCACACCCTTCGCTCGATGTCTGGCGGGGGGATGTACGATCAACTTGGCGGCGGATTTGCCCGATACTCGGTTGACGAGGAGTGGCGCGTTCCGCACTTCGAGAAAATGCTGTACGACCAGGGGCAGCTTCTTTCACTTCTTGCCGACACCTACCGCCTGACGCACGACCCCGAGCTGGCAAGGGTGATTGGCCAAACAGCCGACTATCTGGAACGCGACATGACCGCCCCGAACGGCGCATTCTACTCCGCCGAAGATGCCGACAGCGAAGGGGAGGAGGGGAAGTTTTACGTCTGGACGATGGAGGAGCTTCGCGCAGCGTTGCCGGATCGGGAGCTTGCCGCTGTGGTGAGGTTTTACGGGATTGAGGAGGAAGGAAATTTTGAGCATGGGAAGAACGTGCTGCACACCAGCGCAACCCTTGCGGACGTTGCCGAAGCGTTGGGAACAGATATTCCTGAAGTTGAGCAGCTGCTGGCCACGGCGCGGGAGCGGTTGTTCCAATTGCGGCAGCAGCGGGTCCGGCCCCACCGCGATGAGAAGATTTTGGCGGCATGGAATGGATTGGCGATTGGCGGGCTTGCCAACGCCGCCGCCGCGCTTTCCCAACCACGCTTTGCGGCAATGGCCGAACGCGCAGCAAGGGCCGTTCTGGAAACGATGATGGTGGATGGAAAACTGATGCGCCGTTGGAAAGATGGCGAAGCGAAGTTCGCGGGATACTTGGACGATTACGCCTTTGTTGCCGCAGGGCTGATTGAGCTGTACCACGCAACGCTGAACCCAGAGTGGCTGCGCCATGCCGAGCAGCTGACCCGCCTTGCCGACCATCTGTTCCACGACGACGTTGGCGGCGGATACTTCATGGCCAGCGGTGGCGATCCCGCGATTCTTGTTCGGCCAAAGGTGGACCACGACGGGGCCGAACCGGCAGGGAACAGCGTCATGGCGATGAACCTTTTGCGGCTTGGCAGATTGCTGGGCGACCCGCATCTGCTTGGCCGTGCCGAGCGGACCATCCATCTTTTCCTGAACCGCGTTGCTGATGTTCCGATCATGATGCCGCTGATGTCGGCGGTGGGGTTGGCGCTTTCGGCACCGCCGCGCCAAGTGGTGGTGGCCGCCGGGGCCGATCCAAGCGAAACGGAAGGGTTGTGGCAGCAGGTCCAACAGGCATATCTGCCCGATACTCAGTTGCTGCTGGTCCCCGATTCTGGAGTTGACCCGTGGCTTGCCGAGCGGGTCCCAACCCTTTCCGGGATGCGCCCGATTGAGGGCCACGCGGCGGTCTATGTCTGCGAAAACTTTGTGTGCCACGCTCCCTCGCGCACGTTCAGCCCGTAGCGGTTCCAGTGTGCCGGGGTAGCGGCAGGTCTTTAGCCTGCCGAGTGCTAGCGGAAGAAGATGACGCCGAAGGCTAAAGACCTTTTATCAATCCCGACGAAGGTCGGGACGGCTACCGCCGTTGGCGGCTGGGCTCCGTCGCGCACGTTCAGCCCGTAGCGGTTCCAGTGTGCCGGGGTAGCGGCAGGTCTTTAGCCTGCCGAGCGCTAGCGGAAGAAGATGACGCCGAAGGCTAAAGACCTTTTATCAATCCCGACGAAGGTCGGGACGGCTACCGCCGTTGGCGGCTGGGCTCCGTCGCGCACGTTCAGCCCGTAGCGGTTCCAGTGTGCCGGGGTAGCGGCAGGTCTTTAGCCTGCCGAGTGCTAGCGGAAGAAGATGACACCGAAGGCTAAAGACCTTTTATCAATCCCGACGAAGGTCGGGACGGCTACCTCCGTTGGCGGCTGGGCTCCGTCGCGCACGTTCAGCCCGTAGCGGTTCCAGTGTGCCGGGTAGCGGCCCCGATCTTTATCGGGGCCCTGTGACCAAACACCGAAGATGACACCGAAGGCTAAAGACCTTTTATCAATCCCGACGAAGGTCGGGACGGCTACCTCCGTTGGCGGCTGCGCTACTGGCGCGTACGTTCAGCACCGGTGCGGGGGGGGAAATAAAAACAGCAGGTTCGCGGCGAAGCATGGAGTCTGCTTGGCGTGCGAACCTGCTGTTGGTCATCGTACCGCAATGATGCTGCGGCCATGCGTGGCGGGTGGGGATTACTGAATCACCCGCATCTCCACGCGGCGGTTGGTGCGGCGGGCCTGATCGCTTGTTCCGGAAACCAGGGGTTTCCGTTTGCCGAAGCCTTTGGTCTCCATTCGCGCCCCTTCAATTCCGGCATCCAGCAGATACTGGCGGACCGCCGCCGCGCGCCGTTGCGACAGCGCGTCGTTGTAGTCGTCGGTCCCCTGGTCGTCGGTGTGTCCTTCCAACGAAATCCGCATATCGGGGTTGCTTTGCATGAACTCCGCAAGCCGCTCCAATTCCGAAACTGATTCCGGCAGCAGGTCGCTCTTGTCGTAATCGAAAAGGACCATCAGCCGAACCATTCCCCCCGCAATCGGGCTAAGGGTGATGTCCTTCTCAATATCCTGGCTTAGTCCGCTGGTGGGGACCTCGTACCGCTCGGTGTAGAATAGATATCCGTTCCGCTCGGCAGTGATGGAGTATTCGCGCCCGGCCACCAGCGTGGCAAAGTATTCGCCGTTGATGTCGTCGCTGCGGAGCCGCGCCACCTGCTGGTTGGTTTTCAGATCGGTGATGGTAATTGTGCTTCCCAGCGGTGCTTTTGTGGTTGCGTCGCTGACCACGCCATGAACGTTCACCACGGCCTCGGACGGGAACGGGTTTGGGGAAACAAGATAGATGTCAAGCCCCCCCGCGCCGCCGCTGCGGTTGCTGCTGAAGAACGCACGGTCGGCAGTGCTGAGCGCGGTGTAGAAGTACTCATCCGCTGCGGAGTTAATCGGCGACCCCATGTTCTTCAGCCCGCTGAATCCGCTGTTGCTTGCCTTTGCGGTGTACAGGTCGAACCCGCCTTGCCCACCCGGGCGGTTGCTAGCAAAGTAGAACGTTTTGTTGTCGGGCGCCACGCTTGGGGAAAGGTCATCATCGGCGGTGTTGATGGTTGTGCCGGCGTTCGTTGCCACGCCCCATTTCCCGTTGACGTAGCGGCTGATGTAGATATCCACCTTCCCGCTTCCCCCCGGGCGGTCGCTGGCAAAATAGAGTGTGCGCCCGTCGCTGCTAAGGTAGGGGTGCGAGTCCCAGTATTCGGAGTTGATCTCCGGCCCAAGGTTTTGGATGTTGGTCCACACGCCGTTGATTTTTTGGGCGGAGTAAAGGTCGGTGCGCCCTTGCCCATCCACCGGATTGTCAAGCGAGCTAAAGATCATCAGCTGGCCATCGGGGGTTAGGGTTACGGTTCCGTTTTCATCCCCTTCGCTTAGCTCGGGAATTTCGGTGATTGCCCCCCACCCGCTGGAGTTCCGCTCGGCAGTGAAAACCCGTTGGTTGCCGTTGCTGCGCGAGGTCAGGTACATCACCCGCGAGTTCCCCGCGAACGTGGAAGCGAAGTCGTCGCGGGTGGTGTTCATGTTCAACGATGTCACCGTCTGGCCATGAACCGATGCCGTTGCTGCAATCGCCGCCAGCAGCAAAAAGAATTTGCGTAGCATGATACGTGTTGGGAATTGGTTGTCGGGAATGTCAAATGCCGAATGTTCCGATGAGGGGAAGTCGCTTCCCCCCCCCTGGCTCCTTACTTCGCTTTCACCAGCTTGATTGGCCGCTGGCTGCCCCGTTGCGAGCCAAGCGCAAGATAATAGATGCTGGCGGGTTGCAAGCGCAGGTCTATCATCTGTTCGTTGGCGGCCACCGGAATTTCCATGATGGCTTTGCCAAGATAATCGTAGATGATCGCTTTCTCACCATGGGCCAGCGTTGGCACGGTTAGTTGGAACATCCCATCGTCGCTGATGGATGCCACGCTTGGCAAGGCCGGGTCTGCGGGCTGATCGGTGGTTTGCGGAACTGCCGACGGGACGTATTCCGGCAACAGCGTCTCCCAAGCCCCCCGCCCGAACGTTGCGGCCCGCAGCTTCCCCGATGCCTCGTGGATTTCCAGATCCGTCACCGGAACAATCGGCATTCCGTCGTTGAACGGTTGCCATGCCGAGAAGGAGCGGAGCAGGTCCAGATAGAACACGCCAAGATCGGTCCCGACGTACAGCCCGCGCCCACGCTTGGTGTCAACCGCCACGCAGTTGGCCGGGACGTTCGGCAAATTGCGCGAGATGTTCAGCAAGGTGTGGGTGGAAAGATCGTAGGCGTAAACTTTTGAGCCAGCGTTGTAGCCTGATATGGAGATGAAAAGCAGCCCCGGGTTCTCCGGGTCCACGGCAATGTAGGTGATGGACTCACCTTCGGAAGCAAAAGCGTTCAGGTCCTGCCAGCTTTGGCCACCGTTGGTGGTGACGGAGATATCCTCGAAGGTGGCAACGTAGATCACGTTCGGATTGGAGGGGGCAATCGCCAGCGAGCGCAGGTTCAGCAGAAGCGGGTTCCCTTCGCTGTCGGTCTTGAACCGGCTGAAGACCTGCGGCGAAATCGCCTGCCAGGAATCCCCACGGTCGGTGGTTTTCCAGACCTGGTTCATCCCCACGTAGAGCGTTTTGGAGTCGAACGGGTCCATCGCATATGGCGTCACCCACGCCCCTTGGAAATCCTTGCCGTAGCCGGGGATGTTTGCGGAGATTATGGTAATGTCGTTCGTGTCATCCGGATCGGCATAGCGATTGTAGGAGCGGTAAATCTTTCCGTTGGCGTAGGACCCATACATGATGTTGGGATCGGTGTGGTCAATCACGCAATCCATTCCATCGCCACCGATTGCGGTTTTCCAGACCCCGTTTTGCAGCAGCATCGTGGTGTTATCTTGGTGCCCGGCAATGATCGTTCCTTCCTCTTTGGCGGACCCGGCAATGCGGTAGATCTGGCCAATCTGCAAGCCGCTGCTAAGGTTATGCCAGTTGCGCCCGCGGTCGCTGCTGTACCACAACCCGCCGTCGTTGCACTCGAACAAATATTCCGGTTTCAGCGGGTGGAATTTCAGCCAGTGCTTGTCGGCATGGGCCACGTCGGTGGGGTTGGGAAGCATGGAATGAATCTCCGGGTGGTCGCTCCAGACGTTCGATGTCTCCCAGTTCAGCCCGGCATCGGTGGTGCGCCACGTGTTCACCCCGCCCACGTACATCTCGTACGGTTGTTGTGGTGAGATGGCGTAGGCAAGGTCGTACTGCCCCTGCCCTGTTTGGAAATCGTACCCGGCCATTCCGTGATACCACCCCAGCAAGTTTGGCCGCCCGCGAAGGGTATCGGGAATGTAGCCGGAATTGAAATTGATGCCGGTATTCAGCGAAGCGAAGATGCCGTACAGTCCCAGATGCTTCCCTGCGCAAAGGATGTCCACGCGGTTTGGCTGCGCCGGGGTCACGCCGATTTTCATCCGAATCACATCCTCCAGATTCACCGTGGGGATCCACGTCATCCCGCCATCTTCCGAGCGGTAGAAGGTGGCGGCAGTGGTCCCGTTGCGCGGGTCGTTGTAGCTGGTGGCATAGACGATTGCTGGGTTGGTGGGGTGGAACTCGATATCCATCATGTAATCGGCCAGGGTCAGGCCCCAGGTTGCGCCGCCGTCAACGGTCATGTACATCCCGGCCGAGGTGGCCGCCAGCAGGACGTTCGGGTAGGCGGGGTTCATCGCCAGCCGCCGGATCAGCACCGATTGCTGCACGGGGATCAGCAATCCGGTGGTTTCCCACGTGTAGCCGCCGTTGGTGGTCCGCAGCACGCCGATGCTTTTGGTGTCCCCTTCCTGTTTCATCCCCGTCAAGCTGGTAAGGCTTCCCATATCTCCATCGCCGGTGGCAATGTAGATGATGTTGGGATCGTTCGGGTGCACGGCGATATCGCTGACCCCCAGCACCGGAAGGTTATCGGTGATGGTTCGCCACGTTGCGCCGAAGTCCGTGGTTTTCCAAAGCCCGCCACTAGGGGAACCTACCCAGAAAGTGTTCGGGTCGGTGGGGTGGAAGGCGATGCAGTTCAGCCGCCCAAGCCCGTTCCAGCCGCGTGCCGGCGCGGTGGTTGGTCCCAGCGGTTTCCATTGCCCCGCGCTGTTTGCGCTGCTTGCCAGCACCGCTCCGTTTTTCTCCACGTAGCGTTCCCACTCCTTCCAGTCGTGGTCTTGGGCGGGAAGTTTCCCGCCGTTCCCCCATGTCCGTTGCTCCCAGTACCATTCCCACCGTTTGAACTGCTTCCACCCGCTCCCTTTCTTCCCAACTTTTTCCGGATGGGCCTGGAAGTAATCGTTAGCGGCTTGTTGAATTTGCGGCACCGTTAGCGCGCCATTGTTGTGCGGAAGAAACTCCGAACGCAGAAACGCCTGGCCAACTGCCGCAACGGTGGAAACCACCAGCGCGATCGCAAGCGTAAACACTGCGCGAAACGTAGAGGAAAGGAAGAACGACACGGGACACCTCGGTTGATTACGTTGATTTATTGCCGAAGAACTGATGCAACCATACCAAGAGGGGAAGGGGAAATCACTACGGAAAAACTACGGAGGAGGGAAAGGAGGTAGGAGATAGGCCAGGAGGAGCCTGCTGCAAGATAGAGTAAAACCGGGCGGGAATCACCCAGCCCGGCGCAGTTCGTGCAGCAGTTCTTGCAAGATGCTTTGCAAGGCGGCGCGGCTGATCGTCAGCTCGCCGCGCTGCAGGTGCCGAAGGCGGAACAGCGTGCTGGCCCCGCCGCGTGCGTCGTACGGCTCGATAGAAAGATCACCGTAGCCCATGTCGTAATGGTGGCTTTCGCCGCGCAGATAGGCCTGCACCTCGCGGATTTCCGCAATGCCCATCACCGGGGCCAGCATCTGCCACAGTTGGTCATTGTTCTGGATGGATGTTTTCTTCTTCATGGGTTGTTGGTTCAATGCCGTTACGTTGGTTGTTTCCTGTCCCCCCGGGGGGGAAATGCTGCTTGCTATTCTTCCTCGGCAATTCTTAGCCGGTAGCCAACCCCAGGCTCGGTGATAATGTAGCGTGGGTGGGTGGCGCTATCCCCCAGCTTGCTGCAATGATACACCCACTCTGCTCTTCCACAATACGCAGAACGCGACGCGCGTTCCCCAACAGCGCGATGGTGATGTTTGCGTCAATCTGCCGTGGCGCAAGCCGGTGATGGCCCGCCGCCAGCAACCGGCGCGGCGGCGTTGCAGCCGTTGCGATTGCCGGACCAAACCCTTCAGCGATTTCTATCTGAACAGTCTTCATGGGCGGAACCCTTGTGTGTGTGGGGGCGTATCCCTCTGCCGCCAACCACAACGGCAACTTGGCAGGAAAAGTATCAGAGGGGTATAAGAAGTTGGGGGGGAAGCGTAAAGAATGCGTAAAGAGGAAGGATGCGTTGCGGGTGGCGGGTGGGGTTGTATTTTCGCGCCCCACTTTCCCCAACCCTGGTGGGGGCAATGTGGTGGCGGGGCTTCCCAACCAGGCACAACAGGAACCAAACCGAAAAATCAGAATGATAGATATCCCATCCATCCTTTCCGCCGAGCTTGGCTTGCAGGCTTGGCAAGTGCAGAATGCGTTGCAGCTTCTGGACGAAGGGGGAACGCTCCCCTTTATTGCCCGCTACCGCAAGGAGCGCACCGGCGAGATGAATGAAATTCAGCTTCGCGACCTGTTTGACCGATTCGCTTATCTGACCGAGCTGCAAGAACGGAAAGAGGCGATCCTTGCCTCCATTGCCGAGCAAGGGAAGCTCACCGATGAGCTTCGAAAAACGATTGAAGCCTGCTTGGTGAAAACAGATTTGGAGGACCTCTACCTCCCTTTCAAGCCCAAGCGCCGCACGCGCGCAACCATCGCCCGCGAGAAGGGGCTGGAACCCCTTGCCCAGCGGATCCGCGACCTGAACACCGCCGCCGCGCCGCACGTTCGGTTGGACCAGGAAGCCACCCCGTTTATCAGCATAGAGCATGGCGTGATGACCGCTCAAGAAGCACTGAAAGGGGCCGCCGACATCCTTGCTGAAGAAGTTGCCGAGCGTGCAGGGCATCGCGCTTGGATCCGTGAGTTCTTCCTGCGCGAAGGGGCGTTTGTGACGAAGGTGAAGGACGCCTTCCCAGAGGGGACCACGAAGTTCGAGATGTACCGCCAGTTCCGCGTTCCGGTAAGCCGGATTGCTGCCCACACGATGCTGGCAATGCGCCGGGGGGAAGAAGAGGAGGTGCTGACGTTGGAGCTTCAGTTCGATGAGGAGGGCATTCTTGCATACTTGGGCACGCAGGAGATAAGAACCCGCCAACTTGAATTGCGCGAGTTCCTGGAAGCGATGCTCCGCGATGCCTTCCAGCGGCTGATGCGGGCATCGCTGATTGGCGAAGTTCGGTATCAGCAGAAGCAGGTGGCCGATGCCGAATCAATCCGAACGTTCGAGGAAAATTTGCGGAACCTTCTGCTGGCAAGTCCTGCCGGAATGAAGCCGACGCTTGGCGTAGACCCCGGGTTCCGCACCGGCTGCAAAATCGCGGTGATTGATGGCACCGGCCAGCTGATAGAGTACCGCACAATCTTCCCCCACCAATCCCAGCGCGAGCGCGAAGCCGCCGGGGCAACCGTTCGCACCCTGATAGCCCAGCACGGAATCCAGTTAGTGGCCGTTGGCAACGGAACCGCAGGGCGCGAAACCGAGGCATTCCTGCGCGAGGCGTTGGACGCATCCATTCCGGCGCGGGGAGCGGTGGGGTCAGCAGTGGTGCCAGCGGTGGTGCCAGCAGTAGTGATGGTAAGCGAATCGGGTGCCTCGGTCTATTCCGCCAGCGAGGTTGCCATCGAGGAATTTGCCGAGCTTGACCTTACCGTGCGTGGTGCGATTAGCATCGGGCGGCGGCTGCAGGATCCACTTGCGGAGCTGGTGAAGATTGACCCAAAGTCAATCGGCGTTGGCCAGTATCAACACGACGTTGACCAACGGTTGCTGAAAAAGAAATTGGAGGAAACGGTGGAAGGGTGTGTGAACCATGTGGGGGTGGATCTGAATCTGGCCAGCAAGGAGTTGCTGGGGTATGTTGCCGGCATCACCCCCAGCGTGGCCCGCAGCATTGTGGACCACCGCAACCGCTTGGGCGCATTCCGCAACCGGCGCGAGCTTCTGAACGTGCCCCGGTTTGGAGCAAAGGCGTTCGAGCAAGCCGCAGGATTCCTGCGGATTCGTGGTGGCGACGAACCGCTGGACAACACCGCGGTCCACCCCGAGCGGTATGCCGTGGTGGAGCGCATGGCCGCCGATTTGAACATCCCGTTGCCGGAAATCACCCGCGTGCCCGAGCGATTGAAATCCCTGGATTTGCAGAAATACATCACCGACGATGTTGGCCAGCCAACCCTGCGCGATATCCTTGCCGAGCTTGAAAAACCAGGCCGCGACCCACGCGCCGAATTCCGCTACGCCAATTTTTCCGAAGGGGTAAAAGCCATTGCCGATTTGAACGTTGGGATGGAGTTGGAAGGGGTGGTGACGAACGTGGCAAACTTTGGGGCGTTTGTGGACATTGGCGTGCACCAAGATGGACTGGTGCATATCTCACAACTTTCGGACCGGTTTGTGAACGATCCCAAAACAGTGGTGCATGTTGGGCAAGTGGTAAAAGTTCGGGTGCTGGAGGTGAACGAACAGTTGCGCCGAATCAGCCTAACAATGCGCAGCGGCCAAGCCCCGGCCCGCTCCAACGCCCCACGCGCACGGGAATCCCAGCCAGCCCAACGCCCTTTTACCGTTGATGATTTGAAGGCAAAGTTTGGGAAGGGATAAGTGGACGAATGCTTGAAGGGGGTAATCGCCACTGCGCGATTGCCCCCTGATTGGCATCCCCCCCTCCCTCCAATTTCTGCTGATTCCCCGCAGGGTCTTAATTCCCCTGCTCCACCAAATACCGGTAGGCCACCCATGCCATCAGCGCGCTGCCAACGGGAAGGATGCTTTCGTGGATGGTGAATTTGGGGTTGTGCAATCCCCCCATGCAGCCTTGCTCGCGGGTTCCCGCGCCAATCCACCAGAAGGTCCCGGGGACTTTCTCCAGATAGTAGGCAAAATCCTCCGCGCCCATCATCGGCGGGGCATCGAACACCGCTTGCTGCCCCAGCATCTGCCGCGCCGATTCCTGCGCGAACTTCGTGGCCCAGGGGTCGTTCTGCAACGCCGGGTATCCAAGCCGGATTTCCAAATCGTACTCCGCCCCGTTCGTTAAGCAAACCCCTTTCAAGGTGTTCTCGATCATGGCGTGTGCGTTGCGCCGCCATTCTTCGTTCATGGCCCGCAGGGTGCCTTCAATTTTCACCTCATCGGGAATGATGTTCGTTGCCGATCCCCCCTGAATCTTTGCAATCGTCAGCACTGCCGGTTGGAACGGGTCCACGTTCCGGCTCACGATTTTCTGGAGCGATGTCACCAGCTCGCACGCGGTGATGATGGGGTCCACCGACAGCTGTGGCATTGCTGCATGGCCGCCGCGTCCGCGAACGGTGATGTACAGTTCGTCGGCACTGGCCATCATGGTCCCCGGGAAAAATCCGACGGCACCGGCCGGGGCCATTGGCGCAACGTGCTGGCCAAAGATCGCATCCACCGCAGGGTTCTGCAGCGCGCCGTCGGCAATCATCACCGAGGCTCCCCCTGGAAGTTTTTCTTCGCTTGGTTGCAGCAGGAACTTCACGGTCCCGGGAAGTTGGTCGCGGATTTCCGAAAGGATCATTGCCGCGCCCAACGCCATGGTGGTGTGCGAGTCGTGGCCGCAGGCGTGCATCTTCCCGGGGTTGCGGCTGGCAAACGGAAGCCCCGTTTCTTCGTGAATTGGAAGCGCGTCCATATCGCCACGCAGGGCCACGCACTTGCTTGCTTCGGTGGTTGCCCCGCCGCGCAACACCCCCACCACTCCGGTTTGTGCAACCCCGGTCAACGTCTCAATTCCCAACTCCCGCAGCACCGATTGCGCCAGTGCCGAGGTCTCATATTCCTGGAACGCAAGCTCTGGGTTTGCATGAAGCGTCCGGCGGATTTCCACAAGGCGTTCGTTGCGGCGCATGGCGGCGGCAAGAAAATCGGATGGAGTAAGATTTGGCATGGCAGCGTTGATGATTGTGCACAGTTGATTGATTGGAACCCGGGCAAGATACACGACAGCGAGAAAAGAGCAGATGGGGTGTGCTGCTCTTTTCCCGCTGCTGAGTGGGAAGGGGGGAAGGGAGACACGTCAAAACACCGAAGCCGCAAAATGCTGGGCGCACCCATTACCACGCGCCGTTCCCGCGGATCACCACTCCAATGGTTTTTATCAAGATCACTAGGTCCAGCCAGAACGTGCGGTTGCAGATATGCAGCATATCAAGCATCACCCGTTCGCGGAATCCCAGTTTGCTTCGCCCGCTAACCTGCCACAGCCCTGTCAGGCCCGGGCGGACGGATTGATAAATGGCAAGTGCGCTGCCGTAGCTTTGCGATTCGTGCGGAAGGATCGGGCGCGGGCCAACAATGCTCATCTCGCCCCGCAGCACATTCCACAGCTGGGGAAGTTCATCGAAACTGGTGCGGCGCAGGAACCGCCCGAACGGGGTGACGCGAGGGTCGTTCCGGAGCTTCCGGTAGGTCTCCCACTGCAACCGGGCCAGCGGGTTATCGCGCAGGTGGCGGCGCAGCACCTCATCGGAATCGGGGTACATGGTGCTGAACTTCAAGCAGGTAAACCGCTTCCCGTGGCGGCCAATCCGTGCGTGGCGATACAACGGCACGGTTCCGGTTTGCAACAAGCGAAGCCAGATAATGGAGAGGAGCGGGGCAAGCAGCAGCAGCAGCGATGCCGACACGGTAACGTCGAACAGCCGTTGCAGCAGTGGGTGATGTGGGGCGGGGCTGGCGGTGTTGATGCCGGAAAGAATCGCCCACAAGGCGTTCTGTTCCAACGAATGCTCCAACGATTGTGGCGCAGCGTTTTCGGGCAGGTGTGGGCGTGCGGAACCCTTGCGTGCGGGCGCAGAAATGGTTGACATACCTGGTACACTGATTGAAGGAATCACGCTTCCGGCGGTTTGCCGGCGATTGCGGGCGCAGATGCGTGCGATGTGTGCAGCAGGTAAATATCAGTTCCGTTAGTCTGCGATCCAGAATTTGTGCGACAATGGGGAAGTTGAGCGGACGCTCCGTTGTACTAACACAGGAATTGCCCCAAATGTTAGCAGACTGATGCAGTTCCCTTAACATTTTTCTGCAATCGCTGCCGGAACCTCTCGTCTTCGGGGGGGCACTGATGTGCCGAAACAATGATGCTACTCATCAACCGCAGGCGCAGCGGTCCAAACACTGAGCGTCCTTCCATAACTCATACCGTATGATTGATTTTGCACGCGGCGTTTGCCGTTGGGTTCCGCCGATTGTTGCTGTGATATTGCTGGCTGCTGCCTCCGCCACCGCGCAGCAATCGGCCATTGTTCGCGGCACCGTGGTGGATTCCGCCACAACCAACCCCACGCCCGGGGCGCGGGTTTCGGCGCGCAGCCTGCGCGACACCGCTACAATCATTGCCGGGGCCATTGCCGACCGCGCCGGAAATTTCAGCGTGGAGCTCCCTTCCGCGGGCGGCTACCTTCTGCAGATCACCTCCGTTGGCTACCAGCCGCGGAGCGTTGTGGCGCGGGTTGGCGGCGGCGATCTCCAGCTTGGACGAATCGTGCTGGCCCCCCGCGACGTTCAGGGGAATGAGGTTGTGGTCAGCGACCAACGCCTTGCCGCGGTGCAGAATGGCGACACCACCGAGCTTGACGCAAAAGCCTTCAAGACCGCGCCCGATGCCAACGTGGAGGACCTTGTGCGGAAGATGCCAACCATCACCATGCAGGATGGAAAGATCAAAGCGCAAGGGGAAGATGTTCAGAAAGTTCTGGTGGATGGCCGCCCGTTTTTTGGCGACGACCCCACCGCAACCATGCGGAACCTTCCGGCCGAGATGGTGGATAAAATTCAGATTTACGACCAGCAAGGGGATCAGTCGCAGTTCACCGGGTTCAACACCGGGAACTCCAACAAAACCATCAACGTCGTCACCCGCCCCACCATGCGGAACGGCCAGTTCGGCAAGATCTACGGCGGGTACGGCTTGGATAACAAGTACAAAGCTGGCGGGAATTTCAGCCTGTTCAATGGCGACACCCGCATCTCCATCATTGCCCAAACCAACAACGTTAGCGAGCAGAATTTTGCGATTGAAGATATCCTGGGCGCGATGGGCGGCGGCGGCGGAATGTTCGGCGGTGGAATGGGGCGAGTGATGATGGCCATGGGTCGCCCGCATGGTGGCGGAAGCAGTGGTGGTGGCGGCGGGCGTTGGTCAAGAGGGGGCGGGGGCATCAGCGATTTCCTTGTTGACAGCCGCGAGGGGCTTTCCACAACCCATGCCGCGGGGGTGAATTACTCGGATCGTTTCGGCAGCGTGGCCGATCTGACCGCCAGCTATTTCTTCAACCTTACGAACACCGAATCGGAGCAGACACTGCTGCGCCAGTACGTTCTTCCTTCGGCCAGCAACCAGCGGTACAACGAGCAGAACAACAGCGAAAGCGACAATATCAACCACCGGTTCAACGCAAAATTGGATCTGCGTTTGGACTCGCTCAACTCCATTACGCTCCGCCCCCGGCTTACTTTGCAGCAAAACGATGGAAGCAGCAGCCTGCGTGGAAACAACAGCGCGGGCGAGGTCCAGACCGGAGCCAGCAACAGCACAACCGCTACCGATTTAACCGGCCTTTCCTTCTCGAACGACCTTCTGTTCCGCCACAGTTTTGGCACGCCGGGGCGGACCTTCTCGGCAAATCTTTCCACCAGCTACAACAGTAACATCGGGACCAGCAACCAGCGTTCGGATAACAGCTTCCTGCAGCCTTCGCCATCGTTCGACACGCTGATCCAGAATGCGGACCTGGACAAAAACGGGTGGTCGGCATCGGGGAATCTTTCTTACACCGAGCCGCTGGCCACGGGGATGGGATTGCTCTTCAGCTACGCCCCTTCGGTGTCGGTAAGCAACAGCGACCAACAGACGATGTCGCCGTTGGATGGTGGGACCGTGGGGGAGTCCGCAATGGTGCTGGATTCCGCGCTTAGCAGCCGCGCCGAATCGCGCACCACAACGCACACCGGCGGGGTGACCTACCAGTACCGCGATTCAACGTGGGAACTGAGTGCCGGGGCTTCCTACCAGTGGTCCGGCTTCCAGTATGATGACCAATTCCCGATTCCGTCAACGGTGGAGCGCACCTACGGGGACCTGCTTCCCACCGCCTCGGTTCGCTACAACTTCTCGCGCGATGCAAGCCTGCGGTTAAGCTATCGCACTTCGGTATCAATGCCCGGGGTGGACCAATTGCAATCGGCGTTGAACAACAGCAATCCACTGCTGCTAAGCATCGGGGACCCGTCGTTGCAGGAAAGCTACCAGCATAATCTGTTCGTGCGGTATTCCTCCACCAACGTCCCGTCGGCCAGCAACTTTTTTGCGATGCTGGGGGGAAGCCTTACCAGCAGCTACATCGGCAACCAAACGATTATCCCCACGCGGGACACAACGTTGGCCAATGGCGTGGCGATTCAGCAAGGGGCGCAGCTGACGCAGCCGATAAATCTGGATGGCTACATCAGCGCACGCTCGTTTGCCAGCTACGGCTTCCCGGTCAGCTTCTTGAAATCGAACCTGAACTTGTTTGCCTCGGCCAACTACACCCGCACCCCTGGTATCATCAACAACGTGCAGAACGATGCGCACGCCCCTTCGGTCGGGATTGGCGTGGTGCTAAGCAGCAATATCAGCGAGGCGGTGGATTTCACCATCTCCAACAACTTCACCGGCAACCTTGTCCGCAACTCCGTTCGCCAGGACCAGAACACCGAGTACACCAACAACATCGCACGGGCGCGGCTAAGCTGGACCCTGTTCGAGAATGTTGTGCTGGGGACCGACCTTACCCACCAATCGAACAACGGTCTGGCCGAAGAAAACAACGGCGATTATCTTCTGTGGAACGCCAGCTTGGGGGTGAAGTTTTTGCCGGAGAATCGTGGCGAGCTGCGGCTGGCGGTCAACGACATCTTGAACCAGAACACCAGCGTCTCACGCACGGTGAACGATGCCTATATTGAGGACCTGAAATCAACCGTCCTGGGCCGTTACGCGCTTCTGACGTTCACCTACAGCATCCGTAATTTTGGCGGCATGAGCTTGCCCACCCCCTTCCCTCCGCCAGGTGGCGACGCACCGCCACCACCGCCACCAGGGCGGTAATCCGCGGCGGTAATCCGCCGGAAGGCCGAAGGGGGGAAAACGCAGAGAACAACCAAAGCATCATGCACCCAACAGCTATTCTTGCTCAACATCGTTCGGAAACCGGCAACAGCCAGCAACGCACCCCTGCGTTGCTGGCTGTTGCCGCTCCGATGCTGGCCATATCGCTTGCCGCCGCGCTGCTCTCAGCCTTTTTGGCGGCCTGTTCCTCAACCCCAACAAAAACATCGTCGGCACTGGCCCACGACACTTCGGCAACGGAGCAGGCGGCTGGGGGGATTTCGGCAATCCCCCTTTCGCACGGTGCGCCGCAGCCGTACGATCCGCCGGGGTCGGTCATCACCACCAGCCGCGCAATCGAGCCGGCCAGCCGGTGGGTGCGCGATTTTGACGAGGATGGAATTGGGTTCGCAACCAATTTTGCGGGAGCGCGGCTGGGCCGGATTTCCCGCACCAGCGACAGCGATTTTGTGGCGGTGGTGAAGCCGGAAAACGCACCGATCAACAACAGCCCGTGGTATGCCTTCAAGGTCTGGTCCCGCACGCGCCGCACCATCCGGCTCCACTTGGCCTACGACGGCGGGGACCACCGCTACACCCCCACCATCAGCCACGACGGAACCCATTGGCGGCGGCTGGAATCAAGCCGGGTGGAGCGGGAACGCGCCACCGGCAACGCCACCATCTGGTTGGATGTTGGCCGCGACACGTTGTGGGTGGCCGCGCGCCAGCTGTTCACCGCCGATCGGGTCCGAAGCTGGGAAGATTCGTTGGCCAGGCTGCCGTTCGTTCGGTTGGATGTGATTGGGACCTCAACCCAAGGCCGCCCGCTGCGGCGGCTGACGATAGGGGAAGGGAAAGAAGGGCAGATTCTGGTGATTGGGCGGCAGCACCCCCCCGAGGTGGCAGGGGCTTGGGCACTGGAAGGATTTGTGCGCCAGCTAACAACCCAAACGCCCCTTGCCGAATCGTTCCGCCAGCGGTTCAGGGTCCAAGTGGTTGCGCTGGTGAACCCCGACGGGGTGGAAGGTGGGCATTGGCGGCACAACGCCGGCGGGGTGGACCTGAATCGCGATTGGTTCAGCTTCAACCAGCCGGAAACGCGGGCGGTGCGCGATGCGTTCCTGCAATCGGTTGGCAGCCCAGCCGAGGTGCTGTTCGGGCTGGATTTCCATTCCACATGGAGTGACGTTTTCTACACGCTGGACAGCACCGTGGCGGTGCGCTTGCCACTGCTTACCGAGCGGTGGATTCAGCAAATTGAAGAATCCATCCCGGGCTTTACCCCTCGTGTCGAGCCTTCCAACCTAGAGTCGCCGATCTTCAAAAGTTGGTTCGTGCGCCAGTTCGGCGCCCCGGCGGTGACGTATGAAATGGGGGATGGAGTTGGGGAGCAGCGGGCCGAAACTATCGGGGCGATTGCTGCCGAGCAGTTGATGAAGCTGCTGCTGGAATCGTGAGCAATCGGCACGCTGCCGGCCTACGGAGCATCCGCTGGAGCATCCGTGATGGCGGCCCCGGCAGCGTCGGTGCGTTCCTCGCTGGCAAGGGTCCCGTCAAAATCGTTGTACTGCCGAATGATGGTGGCGATTCCGTCGCTTCGCCGCCCGTGCGGCTTCCCATCAATCCCAAACGCTTTCCACGCGACTTCCCGCCCCCAATCATCATACTCTAGATTGATGCTGGCAATCCCCGAAGTGTCGGCAGCAAGCTGGCCGTTGTTGCCCAGATACTGGATTGAGGTGATCTGCCCCAGCGAGTCGCGCAGGTATCGCACGGCATAGATGCCAGGCTGGTACGGGAACGGCCGTTTGTTGATCCCCTGCAACTGCTCCTGGACCACCTCGCCATTGCCATCAAGCGTAAGGGTTCGGAAGTAGGCTCCGTTCGGGGCGGGGACAAAAAAGCGTTGGGTGCTATCGGGGTAGTTGTTCGCCACCCAATGGAGTTTCCCACTTTGGAAACGCCATTCCTGAAGCAGCGTGTTTGGCGCGGTGTATCGGTAGCGGCAAGCGGTGACGATCGGGACTTTCCCCAGCAAGCGGTCCTCGCGGTCCAGCTGGGCGTAGCGGACGATTTCGCCGTTGGCGCGGTGGAGTGCTTCTTCGCCGTGGGCGTATGCCACTTGCATCGGCGCGTTGTTCGGGGCGTGGAAGGTGCGGCGTTGCAGGGTGGTCCCGGCTTCGGGATTGCTGATGTAGATGATGCGAAGATAGGTCCACAGCCCACGGGTGTGGGGGTTCCCAAAAAAGAACCGCATCACCATTGTTGGCCGCCCCAGCGAATCCCGTTGCACGCCGTAGGCCGAAGGGTCACGGGCGGGGTCGGTGGAAGGGTGGGCAAAGACAAGTTGCTCCAATCCATTCACCCGCACCGAGCGGTAGAACTCGGTGAACTGGCTGAAGTTCTGTGCGATTCCGATTGCCGGAACGGCAAGCAGCAGAAGAAGGAGCGAAGCAAGGAATCTGGTCATCGGTGTTTCAAAAAAAATGAATCGGCGGCTGGGGCCGATTTCGCGTTACGGTGCAAGCTACATTCTGGGCCGCCTGACGTGCAAGGAAGATCACGGTTTGCTAAACGATTCGTCGCGCCGTTGGGGGGCGGGAATTGCTTCCCCAAATTTCCATTTCGCAAAGAGGCTGGCGGCGGGGGAGCTTTGCGGAATTAGCATCTTCCACATTCCAGCCGGTTGTGTACCTTTGCCGCAAGGTCAGTGTTGGGTTCATCATTGTTCCGGCAACGGTCTGGTCCTTCTGTTGGCATCATCGGAGTGTTGATCCCCCTTCTCTTGACGAACCTGTTCTCATGCGTCCCGAACATCTGCCGAACATCATCACCGCATCGCGGATTGTGCTTACGCCACTATTCATCTATTTGATGATGAGCGGCGACAGCGCGATGGTGCAAGCCTCGGCAGCAGTGTTTTTGGTTGCGGCCATCAGCGATTGGTACGACGGCTGGTACGCCCGCAAATACAATGCCATGACCAGCTTCGGACGCTTCTTCGATCCCCTTGCCGACAAGGTGCTGATTGGCGCGGCCTTCTTTGCCTTTGCATTTCTGGACATCCTTTCCCTGTGGATGGTTCTGGTGATTGTTGGCCGCGACGTGTTGGTGACGGTGCTTCGGGTGGTTGCCGACCGCCGGAACCAGCCGGTTGTCACCAGCAACCTTGCCAAATGGAAAACGGCGTTGCAGCTGGTGTTCCTGTGGTACGTGGTGCTGGTTTTCACGCTGCAGAACGTGGCGTGGTTGCGGGAATACATCTCCGCAGCAACCATCAAGGGGTTGCTGTCGCCGTGGGTTGTCACAAGCTCGATGCTGTTGCTGACCCTTCTTTCCATTATCACCGCGGTGCAATATCTGATTGCTAACCGCCACGTTCTTCGATTTATCAATGGCAAGTTCATCCGCACTTCTTCGTAAACACAACATCCCTTTTTGGAAGCAGTTGGTGGCCAGCGGGTTGTTCACGGGGCTTTCGCCGGTGGCCTCGGGGACCGTGGCAAGCGCGGTGGCGGTGGGGTTCTATTTTGTCCCGGGCCTTGCCAATCCTTGGGCCATGCTGGCAATGGCTGGGGTGGCGTTCGGGGTGGGATTGTGGCTTGCCGGCCCCTGCGAAGAAGCCCTGGGCGACGACCCCAGCTTCGTCACGATTGATGAGTTCGCCGGGCAGTGGATCACGCTGGCCTCGCCGCTGGTGATTGGCCAGCCCCATTGGCAATGGGCGGTGATCTGCTTCTTCACCTTCCGCGCTTTCGACATCGCCAAGATTTGGCCCGCCAGCTACTTCGACCGCCGCCGCGGCCCCCTGGGCATCATGGCCGACGACGTGGTTGCCGGAATCTACGCCAACCTTGCCAGCCACATCATCTGGTACGGCCTTTCGTTCGCCGGCCTTGTGACGAAATTTTTGGGCGAACAGTAGCCCCCCGTTCTTTCCCCCTTTCGCCCCATTCTTCCAGCAACGACAAACTGCGGGGAGTCACCGCGCAGCAGTTCCTTTCACACAACAGCCTTTGGGCATTCCTGCCATGATCCCTTCCCGAATTCTTGCAACCCTTCTCTGCTTCTGCTTCCTTTCCGGCGTGGCGTTTGCGCAGTCGGGGGATAGCCTCATCATCCAGACACTGACGTGGAAGGATATCACCAAACGAAAAGGGACGTGGCAGTTCCCGCCGAAGGATCGGTGGGAGAAAATCTTGATGCTGCAAAACCTGAAATGCGACCCCGCAACAACGCAGGATAAATATCCCTACGGCGAGTGGGATTACATCACCAACGCCATGCTGTACGACAGCACCGGGGTGATTGACTCGCTGAAAAAAACGCACTCCAGTTTTATGATTGGGGCCGCCGCGCCCGATTCCTTTGCCTACACCACGGGGGCAACGTACACCATCCAGCAACGTTGGCAGCAGTACCGCACCATCACCGCCACGACCCAGGAAACGGAGACGGCGATTGGAACCGAAACACACCAGCTATCGCTTCCGCTGAACAGCGACACCGAAATCGGGAAAGGGGTCTATCTCTGGACCGCTGATGAGCTGAAGGCGGCCGGGCTGACCGCCGGCCCAATCACCGGATTGACCCTTGCAGCAGTAACGCCAGGGGCCACGCTCCGGAACCTCACCGTCCGGATGAAAGGGACCACGCTTGCCGCGCTTGCGGCGGACCGCTACGATAACAGCGGCTTCGCAACGGTCTATCAGCGGAACACGACGATCACCGCTGGAAGCAAAATTCGGATTGATTTCACAACGCCGTTTGCGTGGAACGGGACGGCAAACCTGATGGTGGAACTTAGCTGCGACGGCGGCACCGGCGTGCATCTGGTGGGAAGCACCACGCCCCTTCCCACCAGCCTTACCGCAACCGATACCACCGGGTATATAGAGTTCGGCAGCGGCGATTACGTGAACGTCCCCGATGCCGCCGCGCCGTTCGGCCAGCTTGATAGTGCCGTCACCGTCAGCTTTTGGGCGCTGGGGGACCGTTCGCTTCCAAGCAACACCTACGCTTTTGAAGGGCGCGATGCCGAAGGGAACCGCGTGCTGAACGTTCACCTTCCGTGGAGCGATGGGAACATCTACTGGGATGCCGGAAACAACGGCGGCGCGTTCGACCGAATCAACAAAGCCGCCACTGCCGATGCCCAAAAAGGGGGATGGAACCACTGGGCCTTCACCAAGAATGTCAGGACCGGGGCGATGCGAATTTTTCTGAACGGAAAGCTGTGGCACAGTGGATCGGGGAAGGCAATGGCAATGAGCGGAATCACCACGTTTGTTGTTGGGCGGGGAACCTCACCCAACTCCGACAGCTACCGTGGCGGGCTTGCCGAATTCTCCGTGTGGAACAAGGAGCTTGACACAGCCGCAATCCTGAACCTGATGAACCGGAGCATCACCCCGGATAATCCTAACTACCAAAACCTGATCCTGTACTATCCGCTGAACGATGCCACCGGAACCACAGCCAGCGATGGATCCGCAAGCAGCCACAACGGGGTGATGATGGGGCTTCCGATTTACCGGCGGATGACGGGGGATGGAATCTTCCGGCGCTTCACCGCAAGCGGCATTCGCCCAAACGTTGGCTTCCTTCGCGGCCAGTACGATTCGCAGCTGGATTCAGCAATCGTGGCCGACACCCTGCTGAACAGCCCCACCACGGTGGTGATGTTCGAGCATCCAACGGACCCAACAATCCCCACCGACACGCTTGCCGTGTGGCCCGCCGGATACAGCTACACCTACGCCCCCGATGGGTCCAAAGCCGATTCCACCGCTGTTCCGGCGCGGGTGACGCTTCGGGCAAACGTGCGGGAGTACTACCAGAAATTTGAGGTGGTGGATGTGGTGGAGCTTGGGCGGTTCATCACCCCGTACGGGATTGGGTTGGACCTTGGCCCGAACGGCTTCACGTGGATCTACGATGTCACCGATTACGCCCCGTACCTCCATGACCAAGTAACCATCAGCGCGGGGAACCAGCAGGAGCTGATTGATCTGAAATTCCTGTTCATCCGTGGCACTCCGCCGCGCGATGTCGTTCGGGTGAACCACGTCTGGCCAAGCTCCGGCAGCTACAGCTACCGCAGCCTTGCCGAGAACACGGCAATCACCGAGCAAGCGGTGAAGATTGATCCGGCGGCAAAGGGCTTCCGCATCAAGACCCGCATCACCGGGCATGGCCACGAAGGGACCTACGACCCGAACCTGAACCTGATCCACTGCTGCGAGTGGGCAAACAAGAAGCACTACCTCCATATCAACGGCGTGGAGCGGTTCGCGTGGGACATCTGGCAGAACGACAACTGCGCCATGAACCCGGTGATGGCCCAGGGGGGGAACTGGGCCCCGCCACGCGCCGGCTGGTGCCCGGGGGCAACGGTGGATGATTATGAGTTCGAGCTAACCCCGTACGTCAGCGGCGACAGCGTCCGGCTGGATTACAGCATTGACCCCGTCCCCGCCAACAACACCGGGCAGGGGACCGGGAACTATGTGATGACCATGGATATGATCCAATACGGCGCGCCAAATTTCCAACGCGATGCCACGGTGGATGCGATTATCAAGCCAACAAGTTGGGAGTTCTACCGGAGGTTCAACCCGATGTGCAGCAACCCAATTGTTCGCATCAAGAACACCGGGGCAACGGAGATGACCAGCGCGGAAATTCGCTACGGGGTTGTTGGCGGGGCAAGCCGCACCTTCGGCTGGACCGGCAGGCTGAAGTTCTTGGAAACGGCCACCCTTGAGGTCCCCTTTGCCGCTGGCGACTGGTACAGCGGCGGCGTTGGCGACAAAGAATTTTTTGCCGAAGTGATTACCGTAAACGGTGCCGCCGATGAGTATCCACGCAACAACAAGGCAGCCACGACCTTCACCCCTGCGCCGGTGTACGCCGCAACGGAGTACATCTTCCGGATCAAGAACAACGCAATCCCGAACGATGTTGCCTACACGCTGAAAAACAGCGCGGGGGTGGAGATGATCGGGCGTTCCAACATGGATATCAATGCCACCTATCTGGACACCTTCCAGCTTCCGCCCGACTGCTACACGCTGGAGATCACCACGAATGAAGGCTTCGGGCTGGCATATCCGCTGATCTCGGCAGTGGGAAGCGGAAGCGCGTCGTTGCGAAAAATTGAGGGAGGGAAAGTATCGGTGGTTCGCAGCCTTCCCGCAGATTTTGGGAAGCGGATGATCTTCAGCTTTGCCGTCGGCTTGCCAACCGGCGTTCCGGAAACCCCAGCGGAAGAATCTTGGAGTGAGGTCTATCCCAACCCGTCGCCTGGGGAGTTCACGGTGGAGGCAATGGGGAACTTCGGTGGCCGCCCGGTCAGCGTCACGGTGGTGGATCCGGCAGGGCGCGTGGTCAGCACCGAGCGTGTGCAGCCGAACGGCGACCAGCTGCTCCACACGCTTGACTTACGCGGCCAGCCCGCCGGAACCTACCTTGTCACCGTCAGCAACCAGAAGATGGTGGTGGCCAAAAAAGTGGTGGTAAGCAAATAGCAACGTGAAGCCGCCCCGGCACAGTCGGGGCGGCTTTTCCAATCCTTCACATCCTCCCAGCAACCCTTGATGACCTGCTCGATTCTTTGCATTGGCGATGAACTTCTGATTGGCCAGGTGGTGAACACCAACGCCTCCTGGCTGGGGGATCAACTCACCTCGATTGGTGTGGCCGTTGTGGCAATCAACACAATTGGCGATGGGCGCGAAACGATCGCCCAGGAAATCCAGCGATTAGCCGCCACCAGCGATCTGCTGATGATCAGCGGCGGGCTTGGCCCCACCCACGACGACCTTACCCGCGAAGCAATCTGCGACCTGCTGGGCTGCGGCCTTCGGGTTGATGAAGATCAACTGCGAAGAATTGAGCAGCGATTTGCCGAGCGTGGCCTTCAGCTGAACGAGCGGAGCATCCGCCAAGCCTCCGTCCCCGAAGCCTGCCGCACGTTGGTCAACAATTACGGCAGCGCGCCGGGGCTGGCGTTCACCATTGGATCTTGCCGTGCCTACGCGCTTCCGGGCGTGCCGTCGGAGCTGAAGGGGATTTTTACGGAGGAGATCACCCCTGAAATCGCTTCCGAAGCCAGCGCCATTGCCCGCCAAACATTCCTGATTTTTGGTCCCGCCGAGTCGGCACTGGCCGATAGTTTGCAGGGGCTGAATGCCTTGTTGGGCAACGGCGTTTCGCTGGCGTATCTCCCTTCGTTTGGTGGGATTCGCCTGCGTGCCATGCGCAACGGCAGCGGCGCAGATACGCGCCAGCGTTTCCAGCAATTGGTGGAAGGGATTGCAACGCTGGCCGCCAAATGGATCGTCAGCGACCGTGACGAAACGATGGCCGAAGCGGTGGGAAGATTGCTTGCCGAGCGGGGGCTAACGCTTTCGGTTGCCGAATCGTGCACCGGAGGAACCGTTGGGATGATGCTGACCGAAACCCCGGGGAGCAGTGGTTATTTTTTAGGGGGGATTATCAGCTACGCCAACAGCCTGAAGCGGGAGATGCTGGGCGTTGCCGAAAGCGATCTGCGGGAGCATGGGGCAGTCAGCCAGCAGGTGGCCGTAGCGATGGCGCGTGGCGTGCGGGACCGCACCGGAAGCGACCTTGCCGTTGCCGTCACCGGAATTGCCGGCCCAGATGGCGGCAGCGCGGAAAAACCAGTTGGGACGGTTTGGATTGCCGCCGTCAGCAGCGGCCAAACGATGGTGGAACGCTTCCAGCTTGGCCGCGAACGAAACGTCGTCCGCACCCGCGCCGCGAACATCGCGCTGAATTTGGTGAGGAGGTTGGTGGTGGAAGTGGGGTGAATGGTCGGGTATGTTTTTGCCGGATGCAGCATCAGTTTCCAGATGCCAACCTTCCTGTTGTTACGCCGCCATAGTGGCAACGTCCTGTTCGGGTTACGGACACAGCAACGGCCACGTTCGCTGGTTTGGGCACACAACAACCAATCCTTTCCGAAGATGAAGCTGCTACGCAAACAACTCCTACCTGTACTGATCCTTGCAACATTTGCGGTGAACAGTAATCTGGCATTCTCTCAATGGAAGAGCATTGAAAACGAAGAATATCCGGTTGATTTTTTATGTACCCTCTATCAATCCTCACGTACCAACGACACCAATGCTTTGTTTCCAAACTATGAATACCTACTACGTAGCTCCAGCGGCCTTCTGCATCATATCGGCCAGTTCGCATTTCTGGAATGCGATTCAAATTTGTTGATCTTTTCAAATGTAAGGGACCACTTTGCAAGCAAAGTGGAGAGCGCATTCCCAGATGATATTGCGATATCCAATGGGGTTATTTACCATGATACTTGGTTCATCTGTACGAATCATGGCATTATGAGTTCTGAAGATAAAGGCCATAACTGGAAGTCTGTAAACTGTGGAATACCCATAAGAAGCCACAGATCTATTCGGGAAGAAGTTCATCCTGATGGCTCAGTAACGTTATGGCATCCATTGGTTGATCATATGATATCACTATATGAAATAGGTGTTTTCCATGATAAATTAATTATATACACACGTGAAGGGCTGTTCTACTTACATAAAAATTGTTGGAAGGAATTCGATGCAAATATTTCATCAGATTATTTTTCAATTAGAGTAATATCTAATAAAATGCTGGTCTTTGTTAGAGATATGCTACATGGGGAGTTTAAGTATTCTGAACAGGAAGAGCAAAGTGAGAAATATGAGTTGATAGTATTTTATGAAGGAAAAAAGATCAAATGTAATTTGCCTAAAAAACCAGTAGAAGGCATTTCATACTTTCCTTATGATGACAAATTATTCTGCTCTTACATAGATGGCAGCCTATTCGCTCTTATCAATAAAGGAGCAGCCTGGGAGGAATGCGGGCAAGGTTTGCCCGTAAGCCGCTTGAGAAACGATAATGGTTATGGCAGCTATTTTGTTTGTGCCAATAGATTGTTCCGTTCTTACGCCAATGGTGGATTGTTCGTGTTTATCAATAAAGAAAAAACATGGAAAGATTGCAGGCAAGGCTTGCCTACAGATCGCCCGCTAAAGGTGAAATCGCTATTCCTCTATAACAACGACATTATTCTGACCACAGCAGATAAAAGAATTTACCGCCGTGATTACCGCGAAATCCCATAACCCTGCACCCGCGCCGCGAACATCGCGCTGAATTTGGTGAGGAGGTTGGTGGTGGAAGTGGGGTGAATATACTCTGTCCAGAACGGCCAAAAGCCATCCCTGAGCATTGCAGATTAGGAAGCGAAAGAATCTGGCTTTGTCAATAATTAGCCATAGCCTTCACAATCTTCGCTGTCGTCACAATCTGCCCGGTGTGGCGTTGGGTGTGTTCGGCGGCGTGCACCAAAATTCCGAAGACGTTGCTGGGGAGCTTTGCCCGGCCAACACCGCGAGCCTCCAAAAACATTTCGCGAGGGGTTGCCCGGTAGTGGTCCATGGCGTTTGCAATGGCTGCGCGAAGCTCCGATAGCAATTCGGAAAGCTCCATCCCTGGCTCCCCTTGCAGCGCGATTGCTGCGCGTTGCTCATCGCTAAGCTGCCCGCCGCGTGCGTAGATCATCAAGGAGTTCATGCTCCCCGCAATGTGCCGCAGATGGAAACCGATCGAGGCAGCCCCGCCCGGGCGGCTCCACACTTGTTCCAGCGTTAGCCCCTCCACCGCTCTCTCAATTTCTTCCTCGGCTTGAAGAAGGATGTGCGCAGCAGGCATCAGGTAAGGGTCAATATTGGGGACGGGGCCGCGTAGCCAGGCTTCAGGTTGCATGATCGGTCAGGTTGGGTTTGGCGCACGGCAAAGATTGCAAGAGCCGTCCGGCTCCGAATTCGCAATCCCCCACGTGGCGGTTGGCTTGTGTGGCGGATGCGAAGGATGCTTGCAATCCTGCGCGCGAGCAATGGTAGATGTTGTTTGCCCAAAAATAGGCTTCTGCGCCAACATAGTGCCACCGCACGGCGGCCGCTGCGGCAAATGCCTATCTGTCAGATGCCGTATTCGTGGCTGCCGAAACTTTTCCGGCGTTGGCCGTGTTTTCTCACCCGTCCAAATTCCCCTTGCACGGGTGAGGTGCGGGCGGCTATATTGACCCCCGAATCAACAGACGAGAAACTCAACAGAGGACGCATTTATCGAGCAATTTCGAGACCCTGTACGCCGTTTTAACAGCTCAGGAGCAGATGCAAAGCACCAACTGATACGAAGAACCATCGTGTTTTTTATGGCACGATAGCGTTTGCATTGCTGGAATTGAACGTAAATTGCGCACTAACTCAATGAGAATCTCCAATATGTGGACATCTGCCTTGCGCCGGTTGCTGCCGGCATTTTCGCTGCTATGGCTTGCGCCGATCGTGGTATCGGCCCAGACAACCGGCGGCGGTTCTGCGGTTCCTTTCCTGCTGATTTCGCCAAACGCACGGAACAGTGCTATCGGTGAATCGGGGACGGGGACGGCAAACGACATCAACGCAACATTCTGGAACATCGGCGGGCTGGCCTACCAGAAGAATACGCAGCTGGGGCTGACGTACTCCAAATGGCTGCCGCAGTTCAATGCCGATCTCCATTACAGCTATCTGGCCGGCTCCACCTTCGTCAACGATCTTGATGGGGTGCTGAGCGGCCAGATCACATTTCTGGACCTTGGCGAGTTCCAACAAACGTTCGAGAACGGCCAGGCCGGGCAGAAATTCCGCTCGCTAGAGTTCGCTATCGGTGTTGGATATGCCACCAAACTTTCCGATGATGTCGGAGCCGGTATCCAAGCCAGGTTCATCCAGTCGAATCTTTCCTCGGTTCCCGTTGCCAACGAGCAGGGAAGCGGGATTGGCCGAAGCGTCGGGTTCGACATCGGCGCAATCTGGAAGCCGCAGACCGATTGGGGAATGCCCAAAGACTTTCTGAGCCTGGGCGCGACCATCACGAACATCGGTCCAAAAATCCACTACATTGACATCGCCCAAGCCGACCCGCTTCCAACCATGTTCCGCTTCGGAACCGGGCTCCATCTTGTGCAAGATGAGTTCAACGACCTCACCTTCTCCTTGGATATTGCCAAGCTGCTGGTGAACCGCCCAAGCGACCGCGAAGTTGATCCTGTGCCAAAGTCCTTGGTGACCGCATGGAGCAACGGAAAAGGGGTGGAGCTTGCAACCGGGTTGGAATATTGGTACGAGCAACTGGTGGCCTTGCGCGCCGGATACTTCACCGAATCGGCCAACGGCGGCAACCGCGAGTTCCTCACCTTTGGTGCTGGGCTTCGGTACGACATCTACGGCTTCGACTTCAGCTACATCAACACGATTGAGGACACCCACCCGCTGGCAAACACCCTGCGATTTACGCTGGTGGTGGATTTCGATAAAGTCGTGAAGTAACGGCCAAGCAAAGCAGACGAAAAACACACTGTCCCGAACGAGACGACCCGCTGAGCAACTGCCAAGCGGGTCGTTTTTTTTGTTGGATACTCTTCTCTCCGCCCCCCCCCCGTTCTACGGCCTTCCGCCCCCCATTGCTCGGGCGCGTCGTTCGGCTTCAAGGGCGCGGGAGTCGGTGGGGAAGGTGAGCATAAATTTTTCGTAGGCGTGCATCCCTTCCTCGCTGTTGCCGGCGGCCACCGATTCCTCGGCAAACCGGAAGAGCGGGTCGGGCATTGCCGGGTGCATTGCCACCGCCGTTCGGAAGGCTTCGGCAGCGGCGGCGTGGTTCCCGGCTTTTGCGTGGGTGTTCCCCAGCCGCATCCAGTTGCCAGCATCTTCCGGGATCAGGTCCACCAGCGATTCCAAATCTTCTGCTGCTTGGCCGTACTGCCGCAGCTTGCTCAGCAAATTTGCCCGCTGCAACCGGGCTTGCGCAAACCGTGGGTTCAGCGCGATTGCCGTGTCCAGATGGGCAAGGGCTTGGCTGGTGGAGTCTATCATCCCCCATGCTTCGGCAATCAGCGTGTGGGCCCGCACAAACTGCGGCTCCGCAATTAACGCCCGCTGCAACCAGAAAATGGCGGTGTCCGGCTCGGAGTTGTCCAGCATCACATCGGCGTAGGTGTACCAGGCGATTGGATTGCCAGCGTTGGCCGCCATCATTGCCGTGGCAACGGTGTGCTCCTGCTCCGGCAGCTTGCGCGACTTGTACACGGCGATGATCTTCTGATACTCTGGAACCAAGGTCGGATCGGTGGCGATTGCCCCCCAGGCAGCAGCAATCGCCGAGTCCTGTGCCGGGGCCGTTGGTGCTTTCCGTGCCGTGGGGGGAATCGAGTCGGGCCGGGCAGCTGCGGGGAATGCCATCCCCCCTTGCTGCTCCGCTTGCGCCGGCATAGATAGAGCCGCCATTGCTCCCCAAACGAGCAGGGCCGCCCACCGCCAAGCCGTTACGCCAGCAATCCGCACGGTTCGTTTCTGTTTGATGAGTCGCTTCGTATTCGCCATTCGGACGTGGGATGTATCTTCAAGTTCTGCAAAGAAATTACCGATAGAAGAAACTACAATGCCACAGGGCCGCTCCGCAAGGAATTCTCTGCTGAAAAATGTCAGTATTGTTCTGATCGCTTGCCTCATCATTGTGGTGGGCTGGTTTGCATACTCCATCTGGAGTAGTTCTTCCGACTCCAACCAGGTGATCGTGAAAATCCCGGCGGGGGCCTCGTTTGCTGAGGTGCTGGACACGCTTACGGAGGCCGGGTTGGTCAGCAACTCCATCGCCTTCCGCCTGCTGGCGGTCACCACCGGAAGCGACGGGAAGATTCGGCCCGGAACCTACAAGTTCACCCGCGGAATCTCCAACGCCGCACTGCTGAACGCGTTGGTGGAAGGGCGGTCCTCGGTGCGGATGAAAGTCACCTTCCCGGAAGGGAGCACCATCCGGCGAATGGCCGCGATCCTCACGCGTGAAATCGGGGTGGACTCCGCAGCGTTTGTGCGGCTGGCGAACGACCGGAAGTTCCTAGAAACAATCGGCATCAACGCCTCCACCGCCGAAGGCTACCTGATGCCCGACACCTACTTCCTGTATTGGGGCGAGCAGCCGGAAACGGTGCTGGCGCGGATGTCGGAAACCTTCCGCGCATTCTACACCGACAACCTGAAGAAACTTGCCGCCGCGCAAGGGCTTACCCCCTACGAAGCGATTATCCTTGCCTCCATTGTGGAAGGGGAAGCACGCACCGAAGGCGACCGCCCGATTATCGCCGGGCTGTACCTGAACCGTTTGCGGCGCGGAATGAAATTGGAGGCCGATCCCACCATCCAGTACGTCCTTCCCGATGGCCCCCGGCGATTGTTGTACAAAGATTTGGAAATGGACAACCCCTACAACAGTTACCGCTACAAGGGGCTTCCTCCAACGCCAATCAACAACCCCGGGCGGGCCTCCATCACCGCCACGCTGAAGCCCGCAAGCCATGGCTACCTGTACATGGTTGCCAAAGCCGACGGCAGCGGCCAGCACACCTTCAGCCGCACCGGCGCCGAGCACGAGCAAGCCGTGAAACTCTACCGCAAGCGGGTGGGGACGGAGTGAGGGAGAAGGGGGGAGGGGAAGATGAGTGTTGATCCAATGGTATTCTGTGGCATGGCTCACACGCCCGGAATCCGCGTGCCTTCACTTGCTGTCTGTGGCTACCCACGTCATGCTTATCGTGCAACAGGAACTATTTTCCTTCTACGGCAAGCACCTGCATTGTTCACATCAACCCTTCAACATCTATGGCTAAACTTGAAGATATCCGGCCAACAATCACCCTGGGGGGAATCCTCCCTGATTGCCTTGTCACAGTCAGCAGTGTGCAGTGGTTCGGAACGGAGGCACTGGAGCTACTCTATAAGGATCCTTCCGGGAAACTTGGCAACGAACTGCTGTACCGCCACGATGAAGCTCGCATACAAGTTATCGAACATGGTAGGCCTTGGAGCTTTGATGCCGATGGACATCTGTTCAGGGTGGTCTCCGAAGCTCATCGCATTCGGTTGGCGCACCTGTTCGACCCGTTGCTGGCCGTGCATACATCGGATATCCGACCGCTGCCGCACCAGATTACAGCGGTCTATCAGGAGATGCTTCCGCGCCAGCCGCTCCGGTTTCTACTGGCCGACGACCCCGGCGCTGGCAAAACAATTATGGCCGGATTGCTTATCAAGGAGCTTATCGCCCGCAGCGACCTGCAACGCTGCTTGATTGTTTGCCCGGGCAACCTTGCCGAACAATGGCAGGATGAGCTGTACCGGAAGTTCAATCTCCCCTTCGAAATCCTTACCAACGATAAACTAGAAACCGCACGCACCGGAAATTGGTTTGTGGAAAACAACCTGGTGATTGCGCGCCTGGATAAGCTAAGCCGCAGCGAAGACGTGCAAGCCAAACTTGCTGCCCCCGACGGCGGGTGGGACCTTGTCGTCTGTGATGAAGCCCACAAAATGTCCGCTACATTCTTTGGGGGGGAAGTCAAGTACACCAAACGCTATAAACTGGGCCAGCTCCTCTCGCAGATCACCCGCCATTTCCTGCTGATGACCGCCACCCCCCATAACGGCAAGGAAGAAGATTTCCAACTCTTCATGGCCCTGATTGATGCCGATCGCTTCGAGGGGAGGTTCCGCGATGAAGCCCACACCGCCGATGTCTCCGATCTTATGCGCCGCATGGTCAAGGAGCACCTCCTTACCTTCGATGCCACCCCGCTCTTCCCCGAACGCCTGGCCTACACCATTCCCTACAAGCTCTCCCCAATGGAGGAGCAGCTTTACACAGAAGTCACCCACTACGTCAACGAAGAATTTAACCGTGCCGAGGCCACGCAGAACGAGCGGCGCGCCGGAACCGTTGGCTTTGCGCTGACCATCCTGCAACGCCGCCTTGCCTCCTCGCCGGAAGCTATCTACTTATCGCTGCGGCGGCGCAGGGAACGCCTGGAAGCCCAGCTGCGCCAGCACACAGAAGCCCAGCGCACCGCCGCCAATCGTGCCAGCTTGCACCAGAACGACCTGCTGCTTGACCCAAAGGAGATTGATCCAGAAGAAATTGAAAACCTGGAAGATGCCCCAGATGGTGAGGTGGAAGCCGTGGAAGAAACCATCCTGAACCAAGCCACTGCCGCCCGCACCATTGCCGAACTTCAAGCCGAAATTGCCACCCTTGCCCGGCTTGAGTCGCTGGCACGGCGGGTGCAACACAGCGGCGAGGATAAAAAATGGCAGGAACTTCGCGGGCTTCTCCAAACCATATTCTCCCCACCCGCCATTGCCCAACGTATTGGCGAAGGGTCGCCCCTGTATTCTGCCGGACCGGAGCGGGCGCCGAAGCCCTCCCCCTTGCAAAAGCTGGTGATCTTTACCGAGCATCGCGACACACTGAACTACCTTCACAACAAGATCGCTACCGTCCTGGGTCGGCCGAAATCCGTTGTCTGTATCCATGGGGCCATGGGCCGCCAGGCCCGCCTGCAAGTGCAGGAAGTGTTCAAACACGACCCAGAGGTCCAGGTCCTGCTGGCCACCGATGCTGCTGGCGAAGGAATCAACCTGCAGCGGGCACACCTGATGGTGAACTACGACCTCCCCTGGAATCCCAATCGTATCGAGCAACGCTTCGGGCGCATTCACAGAATTGGGCAAACCGAGGTCTGCCACCTTTGGAACCTTGTGGCCGCCCAAACCCGCGAAGGAGAGGTGTACCGCACCCTTCTGACAAAACTTGAGGAAGCCCGCCAAACGCTTGGCGGGCAGGTCTTCGATATCCTGGGCAAACTTGAGTTCGACGGCCATTCCCTGCGCGACCTTCTGCTGGAGGCCATCCGCTACGGCGAACTTCCCGAAACCAAAGCAAGGCTTCAGCGGGTCGTCTCCAGCACCTTCAACCGCGAAAAACTGGAACGCCTGCTGCAGGAACGCGCCCTGGTCCATAACCTGCTCGGGGCCGATCGCATCCACACGATCCGCGAGGATATGGAGCGCGCCGAAGCACGCCGATTGCAACCCCACTACATCCAATCCTTCTTCCTGGAAGCCTTCGAACGATTGCACGGAACCATCCGCCAGCGCGAACCCCAACGGTTTGAAATCACCCATGTTCCCGTGGCCGTCCGCCAGCACGGGCAGCTGAACAACATCGGCGGCCAGCCCGTGCTGCAACGCTACGAACGCATCACCTTCCAGAAGGAATTGATTGAACCCCACGATGCCCCCCCCGCCGCCTTCATCTCCCCAGGCCACCCATTGCTGAATGCCACCCTGGACCTGATCTACCACAACCACCGCGATCTGCTTCGCAACGGCACGGTCCTGGTGGACACAAGCGATCCCACCACCCAACCCCGCATGCTCTTCTATCTGGAGCACTCCCTGCAAGATGCCAGCCTAACACGCAACGGCCAGCGCCGCATCATCTCCACGCGTATGCTCTATGTGGAGATGGACCCTGCCGGCAACGCTTCCCATATCCAATACGCCCCCTACCTTGATTACCGCCCACTGCAATCAACCGAGCCAACCCCGGCCCAGATACTGCAACGCCCAGAGTGCGCATGGATTACCCACGACCTGGAACACCAAGTCCAAAACTATGCCGTCGCCACCGTGGTCCAGGCCCACTACCAAGAAATCTATGCCCAGAAAATCAGGCTGATTGCCAAAACCAAAGCCGCCGTGCAGGAACGCCTGACAAAGGAAATCGCCCACTGGGACCGCCGCGCCCAGGACCTGAAAGCCCAAGAACAATCGGGAATCCTCAACACACGCCTGAACTCCAACGAAGCACGCAAACGCGCCGACACCTTGCAGGCACGCCGCCAAAAACGAATGGAAGAACTGGAGCTTGAAGCCAAAATCTCCCCACTCCCCCCGGTGGTGATTGGCGGCCTGCTGGTGGTCCCCATTGGCTTGCTTGCCGCAATGGACCCCGCCGCAACCCCAACAATCCCAACCTTCCCGCGCGATACCCAAGCCGCCGCCGCACGCGCACGCAATGCCGTCATGGAGGTGGAACGCGCGCTGGGATACGACCCCGTGGACCGGGAAACCGAAAAACTTGGCTACGACATCGAAAGCCGCGTCCCAGGGACCGGCCAGCTTCGGTTTATCGAGGTGAAAGGGCGCGCCGCCGGCGCCGAAACCATCACCGTTACCAAAAACGAAATCCTCTACTTCCTGAACAAACCGGACGACGTTATCCTGGCCATTGTGGAGTTCCTTGATGAATCTTCCCACAAGGTTCACTACATTCGCCGCCCATTCTTGCGGGAACCTGACTTCGGTGTGGTGGCCGTCAACTACAGCTTTGCGGAGCTTCTGGCCCGCGCCACACCCCCCGAATAACCCGCACGCATGGCGTAAGCAACAACAGCTAATCCCGGGCCAACGCCCCGGGGCGGCCATTGCTCTTTCTCTCTCTCTCTCTCCTTCCCATGGCTCCAATGTCTCGCAGAAAAAAACTGATTGAAGTTGCGCTTCCCCTGGAAGCCATCAACGCCGCTGCCGTCCGCGAAAAATCTATCCGGCATGGCCACCCAAGCACCCTTCACCTGTGGTGGGCACGCCGCCCGCTGGCCGCCGCACGCGCCGTGATCTTTGCCCAATTGGTGGACGACCCCTCGGCCAATCCGGACCTGTTCCCCACCGAACACGAACAACAGCAGGAACGGGACCGCCTGTTCGGCATTATCCAGGACCTGGTCCAATGGGAGAACACCACCAACCCACAGGTTCTGGCCGCCGCACGCGCCGAAATCTGGCAAAGCTGGCGGCGCACCTGCGCCCACAACGCCCAACACCCACGCGCCGCCGAGCTGTTCAACCCAGCCAACCTTCCACCATTCCACGACCCCTTTGCCGGCGGCGGCGCGCTTCCCCTGGAGGCCCAACGCCTGGGCCTGGAATCCCACGCCAGCGACCTTAACCCCGTGGCGGTCCTGATCAACAAGGCCATGATCGAAATCCCCACAACCTTTGCCGGAATGCCACCGGCCAACCCCGAAGCCCGCAAGGACCACCACCACCTGTTTGCGCAACAGTGGAACGCCGCCCAGGGCCTTGCCCACGACGTCCGCCACTACGGCCAATGGATGCGCGAACAAGCCGAACAACGCATTGGCCACCTGTACCCCACCATCCACGTTACCCACGCCATGGTTGCCGACCGCCCCGACCTGCAACCCTACCTGGGCCGCCAGCTTACCCCCATTGCCTGGCTGTGGGCACGCACCGTAAAAAGCCCAAACCCCGCCTTCAGCCACATCCACGTCCCCCTGGTCTCCAGCTTCTTCCTCTCCACCAAACCAGGAAAAGAAGCCTACGTTCAGCCCGTTGTTGATGGCGATTCCTACCACTTCCGCGTCCATGCCGGAAAACCGGATAACCCAGAGATCACTAAAAATGGAACCAAATCAGCAGGCAGCGGAAGCAATTTCTTATGCCTGATGTCGGGAACGCCCATACCGTTTGAATTCATTAGGGCCGAGGCAAAAAATGGAAACATGGGCGCACGCCTGATGGCCGTTGTGGCCGAAGGCGATCGGGGCCGGGTCTATCTTGCGCCAACTCAGGAAATGGAAGAACGTATCCGGCACGCACACCCAAAGGATGTGCCAGATACGCCCCTTCCAGCAAAAGCACTCGGCTTCCGCGTCCAGGAGTACGGGATGACCCGATGGAGGGACCTGTTCACCCCGCGCCAGCTGGTTGCGCTTACCACCTTCTCCGACCTGGTGGCCGAAGCCCGCACCCAGATTGAACGCGATGCCGCCGCCGCCGGAATGCCCAACGACCCCCGCGGCCTGGACACCGGCGGAACCGGCGCAAAAGCCTACGCCGAGGCCGTCTCCATCTACCTCAGCTTCCTGGTAAGCCAACTGGCAAACCACGGATCCTCCATGTGTGGGTGGCACTCTGCCAACACACAGATGCGCAACGTGTTTGCTCGGCAAGCAATCCCGATGGTCTGGGACTACGCCGAAAGCAATCCTTTCTGCGACTCCTCCGGCAGCTTTAATAATCTGTTTGAGCGGCAAGTGCAAGGCTTTGAAGCACTTGGGGAAGGGATGCCGGGAAAGGGGCACCAAGCGGATGCGGCCCGCCAGGCGATTTCGAGCGGGAAGATCATCTCGACCGACCCGCCTTACTACGACAACATTGGCTACGCGGACCTTTCGGATTTTTTCTACGTTTGGCTGCGGCGTTCGCTGCGGGGGGTGTTCCCTGGGCTGCTGGCCACGCTAACGGTTCCGAAAACGGAGGAGCTGGTGGCCACGCCCTATCGGCACGGAACCAAGAAGAAGGCGGAGGAATTTTTCCTTGATGGGATGACCGAGGTGATGGAGCAACTTGCCAAGCAAGCGCACCCGGCGTTTCCGGTCACGATCTACTACGCCTTCAAACAGTCGGAGAACCAGGGCACCGGGGGGGTGGCAAGCACCGGATGGGAGACGTTTCTTGATGCGGTGATTCGTTCGGGATTTACGATCAGCGGAACGTGGCCAGTCCGGACCGAGATGAAGAACCGGCAAGTGGCGATGGGCACCAACGCGTTAGCCTCCAGCATTGTGTTGGTGTGCCGGAAGCGTCCGGCGGAAGCGGGCGCGGCAACGCGGCGGGAATTTTTGGAGGTCTTGAAAAGGGAGCTTCCGTTGGCGTTGCGGCATTTTCAGGGGAGCAACATTGCGCCGGTGGATTTGGCGCAGGGGGCAATTGGCCCTGGGATGGCAATCTACACCCGCTACAGCAAGGTGTTGGACGCCGACGGCAAGGCGCTAACGGTGCGGGAGGCGTTGGCCATGATTAACCAAACGTTGGACGAAGCGCTTGCCGAGCAGGAAGGGGCGTTCGATGCCGACAGCCGTTGGGCGTTGGCGTGGTTCGAGCAGCAAGGGTTTGGCGAAGGGGAGTACGGGATTGCCGAGACGCTTTCCACGGCAAAGAACACCAGCATTCGGGGGATGGTGGAGGCGGGGATTGTGGCCTCGAAAGGGGGGAAGGTCCGGCTGTTGCGGCCAACGGAGTTCCCAAGCAACTGGGACCCGGCCACGGACCAACGGCTTCCGGCGTGGGAGGTGGTGCACCGGTTGGTTGGCGTGTTGGAGTCGGGGGGGGAGCCGGCGGCGGCCGAACTTGTGGCGGCCCTGGGCGCGCGTGCCGAAGCCGCGCGCGAGCTTGCCTACCGGCTGTACACCATCTGCGAGCGGAAGAAGCGCGCGGCCGAGGGGGGGTGGTACAACGGGTTGGTGCAAAGCTGGCCGGAGGTTGCCCGCCTTGCGCGCCAGGCGCCGCCGCAGGCCGCGGGCGTGCAGGAATCGTTCCTGTGAGCGGGTTTGGCAAGCAGGTAAAAAAAAAAATCAACAACACATACTTGAAATAGGAAAGAGAGAATGGCAATCACCAATTACGAACGGGTTGGAAGGGCGATGGAACTGCTTCGGCTGGGGCTTGCGCCGTTTGTGGAGCGCGAGATGCGGAGCAAGTATGAGGAGAAAATGGAGCTTGAGGCATCGTACATTTTGCGGGAAGGGACCGAATTTGCCAGCAAGCCAATTGCCAGCTACGACACGGCCCTGCTGCTGAAGCTGATGATGCATGGTTGGAAGGATGTGTTTGCCCGCACGCTTGGCCAGGCCGAGCGGAACCTGGTAAGCGAGCTGCGCGAGGCGCGGAACACGTGGGCGCACCAAGGCCGTTTCAACGGCGACGACACCTACCGGGTGTTGGATTCCTCGGTGCGGCTGCTCACCTCCGTCTCGGCAGCGGAAGCCGACGAAGTGGAGAAGATGCGGATGGAGTTACTGCGGTTGCAGTTCGACGAGAAAGTGCGGCAGGAGAAGCGGAAAACCACCGGAAGCACGATTGAGCCGCAGGTGGCCGGCGGGCTGCCATCCTGGCGCCAGGTGGTGACGCCGCACGCGGACGTTGCCAGCGGGCGTTACCAGCAGGCGGAGTTCGCTGCGGATTTGTGGCAGGTATATCTTGGCGAAGGGAGCGACGAGTACCGCGACCCCTCGGAATTTTTCCGCCGGACGTATCTGACCGAAAGCCTGAAGCAGTTGTTGGCGGGTGCGGCGCAGCGGGTGGCTGGCACCGGTGGGGACCCGGTGGTGCAGCTGCAAACAAATTTTGGCGGGGGGAAAACCCACTCGATGTTGGCGTTATTCCACCTGTTTTCCGGGGTTTCGCCAACCCTGCTTCCGGGGGTTGATGCGGTGCTTGCTGGGGCCGGGGTGGGGGACCTTCCCACGGTTCGGCGGGTGGTGTTGGTGGGGAACAAAATCTCCCCGGGGAATCCATCGGTGAAAAGCGATGGGACGGTGGTTCGGACCTTGTGGGGGGAGTTAGCATGGCAGCTTGGCGGCGCGAACGCCTACGCCCGGATTGCCGCCGACGACGAACGGGCAACCAACCCGGGGGACCTGCTGCGGGAGTTGTTTGTGGAGTATGGCCCCTGCTTGGTGTTGATTGATGAATGGGTGGCATATGCGCGGCAGCTGCACGACCAAAGCGATTTGCCCGGGGGAAGTTTCGAGACGCAGTTCACCTTTGCGCAGCTGCTGACCGAATCGGCCAAGCTGGCGGGGAACAGCCTGCTGGTGGTTAGCCTTCCGGCCTCGGCCACCGCTGCCGCCGCCGTCGGGGCGCCGCACGCCGCTGCCGACGACGTTGAGGTTGGCGGGGTGCGTGGGCGCGAAGCGTTGGACCGGTTGCGGAACGTGATTGGGCGTGTGGAATCGCCCTGGCGCCCGGCAAGTGCCGAGGAAGGGTTTGAGATTGTTCGGCGGCGATTGTTCGAGCCGCTTGCGGACCCCGAGAAGTTCAAGCAGCGGGACCTGACGGCGCGAGCGTTCTTTGATGTATATCGAACGCAGAAAACGGAGTTCCCGCCGGAGTGCCACGAAAGCGAGTACGAGCAGCGGCTGAAATCGGCGTATCCCATCCACCCGGAAATTTTCGACCGGTTGTACAACGACTGGTCCACGTTGGTGAAATTCCAGCGACCCGTGGGGTGCTGCGGTTGATGGCTGCGGTAATCTACAGCCTGTGGGAAAAAGGGGACCGCAGCCCGCTGATCCTTCCTTCCACCCTTCCGATTGACGACCCGCGCGTACAGTCCGAGCTAACCCGCTACCTCTCCGACAACTGGGTGCCGGTGATCGAGAAAGATGTTGACGGCCCGAACTCCTTGCCGCTTCGCATTGATGGCGAGGTGGCGAACCTGGGGAAACTTCAGGCGGTCCGCCGCGTGGCGCGCACCATCTATCTTGGCTCGGCCCCCACGGCTGCGGCGGCGCATCGGGGGATCGAGGACCGCCAAGTAAAACTTGGATGTGTGATGCCGGGCGAGGCCCCTGCGGTGTTTGGCGATGCGTTGCGGCGGCTGGCATCGGCCGCCACCTATCTCTATCAGGATGGGCCGCGGGTGTGGTACTCCACCCAACCGACCGTTACCAAGCTGGCCGAGGACCGTGCCGAGCAGCTGCGGCGCGACCCCGACCCGGTGGCGCACGAACTGAACAAGCGATTGGCCGCGGACCTGCGGCGGGACGGCGGTTTTAGGGGAATCCACTCCATGCCCCGCACCAGTGCCGACGTGCCCGACAGCTGTGAGGCACGGCTGGTTGTGCTAAGCAGCGAGCACCCATACAGCAAAGATCCGAACAACGCCGCCGAGGCAATGGCGAAGGTGATTCTGGAATCGCGCGGCAACACCCCGCGCTTGTTCCGGAACACGCTGTTGTTCCTTGCTGCCGATACATCCCGGATGCAGGACCTTGACGAAGCGGTGCGGAAATACCTTGCTTGGCGGTCCATCCTTACCGAAAGGGAGCAGCTGAACCTGGATCCGCATCAGGCACGGCAGGCCCAAATACAGCTGGAGGCTGCCGAAAGCGCGCTGACGGCGCGGATACCGGAAGCCTACCAATGGTTGCTGGTGCCCAGCCAAGAGAATCCGCAAGCCGCGGTGCGTTGGCAAGCGATTCGGCTGGCGAACACCGGGCAGGATAGCCTTGCCGAACGGGCAAGCAAAAGGCTGCAGGCGGACCAGGCGATGGTTGCGAGCTTTGCCCCCACCATGCTTCGCATGGAGCTTGACCGCATCCCGCTGTGGCGTGGCAACCATGTTGCAATCGAGCAGCTGGCCGAAGACTTCGCCAGCTATCTGTACTTGCAACGGTTAAAAAGCCCCGAGGTATTGTTCAAGGCCATTCGCGACGGGCTGGGGTTGCTGGTATGGGTCCATGACTCCTTTGCCTACGCCGACAGCTACGATGAAGCCGCTGGCCGGTACCGCGGGCTGCGTTGCGGCGAGCCGGTGGAGGTCTCGGACGCTCATTCATCGGGGGTGATCGTCAGGCCCCAAGTGGCCGATGAGCAACGCAAGGCCGAAATGCCTGCGCCCGTTGGCTCCGAACCAAAGGACCCTGGTGATAACGGCCTACTCCAACCATCAACCGAAGCCCTGGCCAACACGCCAACCGAGCCAGCCAAGCCAAACCGATATCATGGAAGCGTCCGGCTGGACAACAGCCGGGTTGGGCGGGATGCCGGGCACATTGCCGAGGAAGTAATCGCGCATTTAGTTGCGCTGGATGGTTCGGATGTGCAGGTGACGTTGGAGATTGCAGCCACGGTTCCCGGCGGAGTGCCGGCGAATATCGTGCGGATCGTGACGGAAAACGGGCGCCAGCTGAATTTTAAAACTCACGGATTTGAGGGGGGCGGAGGGATGAACCGATAGCAAGCGGTTGCCCGCTTGGCCACTGGAGCGTTCTCACTGTTGGCGCGCTGCAATCCCCAGCAATTCCCCCGCCGCAGCAATCGCCAGCTTCACGAAGTTGGTGGGTTCGGTGTTAGTGGGTTCGGTGTTAGTGGGTTCGGTGTTGGTGGGTTCCATCGTGGCGGCCCCCCCCGCAATAATCACTCGCGACGGCACGCCCAGCGGCTCCCAGCCGCCAACCACATCCGCCGGAATCATCGCCACAATTGGCCGCCCCATTGCCGAGGTGATGTGGACAATCGCGGTGTCGGGGGTGGCAACCAGCGCGGCGTTCCCGATCCCCGACATCACCGCCCCAAGCGTGCCAAATGGAAGCGGAGTAACGCCCGCGCCAGCTTCCGTGGCAATGCGGCTTGCGCGGCCATGCTCCTTTGGGCTGGCGATAATCCCCACCGGAAGCCCCAGCCCCGCCAACCCTTTCGCCAACGCCACATTCTGCTGGTCGCTAAAATTCCGGTCCGCCTTTCCGGTGCTGATATTCAGCAGAATCCATTGCTTCCCCAGCAGCCCTTTTTCCGCAAGCATCGCGTCGGCAATCGCCACATCGTGCGGCCGGAGCGGGATGGAGTAGGGGAAGTGGGGAAGCTCCATTCCCGCAGCAATGTTCCTGGTCAGCACGGCAAGGGTGCGTTCGCTAAAATGGAGTTCGCTGGGGATGGGGATGCTGTGGTTGAACAACCGTTCGTGGAGCGGGACCCGCATCCCAAGCGTCCGCCCGGTGGGGAGGCACAGGCCAAAGCAGGATTGCCGGAAGCGTGGTTCTTCCCAACACCAACTGCAGCCCTGCATCGTAGCGGCGGCGGCGGCAGCGGAGTATCAGCCCAAGCCGTTGCAGTGGCGACCCTTGCAGCACCTCAACCACGCCAATCCGTGGATCGTTTTGGAAGAACTCGCGGTTGGCGGGGGCGGCAATCACATCAATCTGGACCGCGGGGTTCAGGTGGCGAAGCGCGTCAATCAATGGCGTGGTGATGATCGCATCCCCCAGGCGGTCGTGGCGCAGCAGCAGCACGCGGCGCAACTGCTCCGGACGCAGCAACGGCAACCCTTGCTGGCGGCCAAACAGCAGGTTCAGCAGCCAAAATTTCAGGCGGCGAAGAAGCGATGGCGAGGTATGGCGGTCCTTGCTCACGCGGGCAGTCATGGCAGGCAATAATGGCAGATCATGATGTTGAAGAAGAGCAAAGTTACACCAGCCGATTGCCAGCACGCCCCCTTTGGGCTATCTTGCCAACGCTCTCTTACATCCAATCTGCCCAACGGGGCTGCCGCTTTGGGTGCTGGATGCTTTGTTCCCTCTGCACGTTCCAACTTCTCAAACAGCAAAATTCCCAATGGCTGATATTTCACTGACGTTTCTGGGGCATTCTGCCATTCAGATTCGCACCGGCACGTTTGAAATTCTGATAGACCCATTCCTCACCGGAAACCCTTCGGCATCGGTCGTGGCTGGCGGGGTGAATCCCACGCATATCATTCTAACCCACGGGCATGGCGACCATCTGGGCGATGCCGAAGCGATTGCGCAACGAACCGGGGCGCTGGTGATTGCTCCGTTTGAGGTTGTCACCTACTTGGAGGAGCGCGGGGGGAAAGGGTGGGCGATGTCAACCGGCGGCGCGCACGATTTTGAGTTCGGCAGGGTGAAGTTCACGATTGCCCACCACGGATCGGGCGGGCCGGGGGGATACAGCATGGGGGCGGCCTGCGGGGTGCTGGTGACGATTGCGGGAAAAACAATCTACCACGCCGGCGACACCGCGCTGTTTTACGACATGAAGTTGATTGGCGAACGCCACCCGATTGACGTTGCGTTGCTTCCGATTGGGGACAATTTCACGATGGGGATTGAGGATGCCGCCTATGCCGTGGGGCTGCTGAATCCAAAGCTGACGATCCCCATTCATTACAACACCTTCCCCGCAATCACGGTGGACGCGAACGAGTTCCGCCGGCTGGTGCAGTCCGCCGGCCACGAAGCATTGATCCTGGACCCTGGCCAATCGCACACGTTGTGAAGCGGCAAGGTTGGGGGGCATCGGAAATTTTTTATTGGAGCTAATCTGAATCATGGATCCATCAACCAGCGGTGGTTTGCAGCGGTGGGAGACGTTGCAGAGCGAGTCGGTTCTCCATTCGCCAGTGTTCGACATCCGTAAAGTTCGCCGCCGCAGCCGCGACACCGGGAACGAGGGGGATTTCTACCAGATTGGCACCCGCGATTGGGTGAACGTGGTGGCAATCACCCCCAGCAACCGTGTGGTTCTGGTCCGCCAGTACCGGCATGGCTCCGATGAGATCACCCTGGAAATCCCCGGCGGAATCATTGACGACGGCGAAACGCCGGAGCACGCTGCCCGGCGCGAGTTGCTGGAGGAATCGGGTTACGATTGCGCCGAAACGGCAATCATCGGGCGGGTGCGGTCCAACCCCGCGTTGTTCGACAACTGGACCTGGACGGTGCTGGCAACCGGGCTGACCGCTGGCCAAACCAGCTTTGATGAGCATGAGGAAATTGAGCTTGTGGAGGCCCCAATCGGCCAGATTCCGGAACTGATCCGCAGCGGGGCGATTACCCACGCGCTGGTGGTTGCGGCGTTCCACTGGTATCACCTGCGCCAATCCCAAGCCAGCAACGTGGCCGATTCCGGAGCTTGCACAGATTAACCAGAACAAGCCTGTGGCCATATCCCCAGCGAACCGTATTTTCGCCGAAGTTGGAATGGGCGAACAGGGTTCGCCAAACCGCACCGATGGGGAAGCCACCGCGAACCTTGTGTTCTTGCCGATGACCAACCGCACGGGCTGATGGCGCAGCCTTGTTGCCAGAGCCAGCAACATCTTCCAGCATATTCTCCGTTCGTTAGCTTTTTACCAGCATCAACATGGGCAAAGTAATCGCCGTAGCAAATCAGAAAGGTGGAGTCGGGAAGACGACGACCGCAGTAAATCTTGCGGCCTCGCTTGCTGCTGCCGAGCAACCAACGCTGCTGATTGATACGGACCCGCAAGCCAACGCCACCAGCGGATTGGGGATCAATCCGCAAAAGCTGACGAAGACGATCTACGAGGTGATGGTGGACGGCATTGCCCCGGCAGATGCCACCATGAAAACGGATTTGGCATATCTGGAGATGATCCCTTCCCACATCAATCTTGTTGGGGCCGAGATTGAGATGATTGAGGTGATCCACCGCGAAAAAGTGCTGCTGAAAGCGTTGGAGGCGGTGCGGCGCAAATACACCTACGTGGTGATTGATTGCCCCCCCTCGCTTGGCCTTCTAACCCTGAACGCCCTTACCGCTGCCGACTCGGTGATGATCCCCGTGCAATGCGAATACTACGCGCTTGAGGGGTTGGGGCAGTTGCTGAACACCATCTCCATCGTGAAAAAACATCTGAACCAATCGCTGGATATCGAAGGGGTGCTGCTGACGATGTACGACAGCCGCCTGCGCCTGTCGAACCAGGTTGCCAGCGAGGTTCGGCGGTATTTTGGCGACAAAGTTTTCCAGACGATCATCACCCGAAACGTGCGGTTAAGCGAGGCGCCCAGCCACGGCAAGCCGGTGCTGCTGTACGACGCGCTTTCCATCGGGACCAAAAACTACATGGACCTTGCCACCGAGATGCTCCGGCGCGACGGAATCATCACCGAGCCGCCGGCGGTGGATGTGGCCTCGGCCATTATCTCGCCCCCCTCGGGTGCGCCTTCATCGCCGCCCCAACCAGCCGCCCCCCCCGACCTGGCACAGCCAACGGAAAACGGCACGGTGGAGGGCCAGGCCAAGCCGCCAGCCGCGGCGGATGCGACCCCACCCCAGAAAGATTCTCCATTGCCACCGTCACAAGCCACGCCCCCCGATGCGGCACAGAAAGGGGGCACGGAAAACGGCATTGCGGGCAACCAGGAACCCGAGCAATCGGCAAAACCTGCAGAGCAACAACAAAAAAAACGCGACAACTCCTCGGATAAAACAACGTGACTGGAACCGGAACAATGGCCAAGAACAAAGGTGTGCTAGGGCGCGGACTTGGAGCGCTACTCTCGGGAACCGCTTCGGCAGCCGAAGCGGCCGATCTGCGCGAGCATCTTCCCAACGACGATGGCCGGTCGGTGGGGACGATCTGCAAAATTGACATCGCAAAGGTTAGCCCAAACCCATTTCAGCCCCGCGTTGATTTCAACCCGCAGGCGTTGGAGGAGCTGAAGAACTCAATCTTGGAGCATGGGGTGATCCAGCCGATCACCGTGCGGCGGGTTGGCGAGCGGTTCGAGCTGATCTCCGGCGAGCGGCGCGTGCGTGCCTCGATTGATGCTGGGCTGACCGAGGTCCCCGCCTACATCCTTGATGTAAACAGCGACCGCGGGATGCTGGAAATCGCGCTGATTGAAAACGTCCAGCGCGAAAACCTGAACCCGATTGAAATCGCGCTTGGCTACCAGCGGCTGATAAAAGAGTGCAGCCTGACGCAGGAGGAGGTGGCCGATAAAGTCGGGAAGGACCGCTCCACCGTCACGAATATGCTTCGGTTGCTTCGGCTTCCGCAGCAGGTTCAGGAGTCGTTGCGGGATGGCGAGATCACGATGGGCCACGCCCGGGCATTGCTGACGGTTCAAGATGTGGAAGGGCAGATAGAAGTCTGGAAGCAGGTGCGGGACGAAGGGTTGTCGGTGCGGAAAACGGAGGCAATCGTCAAGCAGGTGGCGCAATCGGGGGCCGCGCGGAAGGAGAAGAAGCCGGCGGCATCCAACGGCATTGCCAGCCCCAGCCCAACCCGCACCGAGCTTGATTTAACCCTGACAGAAATTTCCGCGCGGCTTCGCCAGGTGTTCGGCACGCAAGTGAAAGTGAAATCGAATGCCGCCGGCGACGGCAACATCACCATTGATTTCTACAGCAGCGAAGATTTAGAGCGATTGCTAGAGCTGTTCGCACTGATTGAGCGGCATGGGCGGTGAGTGGGGGGGGCTAAATCGTTTATCCGATTTTTAAATGTGATGGCTCAGCAATGAAGGTGATATCAAATAGTGGAGTCCAAAAGCGGCTTTTTTGGATTGAAGAAATCCGAAAATTAAGCGGAAAGTTTAGCGATGATTACGAGCGTTTAGCCGAGGAGCTGGCAGCAGAAATCGCTAATGATGGCATTGCTTCATTAATTGACCATCTAAGGCTGTGTGGCAATATCCCTGAATCGTATAATCGCGATTCAAGTGAGGAGAAGCTCTATTCAAAATACACAGATTGCTTGCTTTCCTTAAGTTTTAACGCAATAGGTTTGAAGAGCATTGTCCTTAGCGAGCGATCAGACGCTGCAGATGTTGAGGTGTTCGCTACAGACTACAGCTTTGTGGCGGATGCTAAATCTTTCCGTTTGAGCCGGACGGCGAAAAACCAGAAGGATTTCAAGATACAGGCAATGGATACTTGGAAGCGAGGGAAACCTAACGCAGTGGTGGTCTGCCCAATTTATCAGCTTCCAAAAACTTCAAGCCAGATTTACCAAAGCGCGACAAGTCGCAATGTCTGCATCCTAACCTATTCGCACATCTCCTTAATCGTTGCATACTCCAAAATTGATGGGAAAGAAAAGGCCCAAAAGTTATTGCATGAAATTTTCAAGACTGTCCCACAGCTTCCGCTTTCAAAAAACGCCACTGATTATTGGATGGGAATAAACAGAACCATGCTGGAATTTTCCGAATCCATCCAAAGTTTATGGCAGAAAGAAAAGCAGGCTTCGTTGGAGGCCGTTAGCATTGCTAAGGAGGCCGACCTGTTCTTTTTGGCGCAGCAACGCGAGAGCATAATGCGCATGAGCCATGAGGAGGCTTTAATGCAATTGATAAAAATTCATAAAATAGACAGCAAGATTAAAACGATCCAAGCCATTGCTGATAATGGTTTGTTTGCCATGCAATGAAGCAATGAAAAATATTTTCAATTCAATCATAAAAGGAAATTGTGTTGAAGTAATGAAAGGCTTCGACAGCGAAATCATTGACGCAACAATCACATCGCCACCGTACGATGATTTAAGAAATTATAAAGGCTACGTGTTCCCTTTTGAAGACATTGCGAAGGAGTTATTTAGAATAACTAAGCAAGGTGGAGTAGTCGTCTGGGTGGTGGCCGATGCTACGATTGAAGCAACAGAAACCGGGACAAGTTTTAAGCAAGCTCTATTTTTTAAAGAAATAGGATTCAATCTCCATGACACAATGATCTTTAAAAAAAAGAACCCAATTCCCCAGATTTACCGTAAACGCTACAACAATGAGTTTGAATATATGTTTGTGTTTAGCAAAGGGATTGTGAAAACGCACAATCCAATTATGGTGGATTGTATGCACGCAGGATTGGAGCTAAACGGAACGACGTATAAAAATTATTCTAAAAATGAGCAGATCAGAGAAAAATTTGCTAATCCAGTAAAGGATAAAAAAATCAAGGGCAATATCTGGGAATATGTGGTTGGAAAAAAACAAGAAGACCAGGAAGCAAAAGGGCATCCGGCTCCCTTCCCTTGTGAATTAGTAAGAGACCATGTGGCTTCATGGACGAACCCTGGTGATGTTGTTTTGGATCCAATGTGTGGCAGCGGAACAACCCCACGGGTGGCCGCCGAAATGGGAAGAAGCTATATCGGCATTGATATTAGCCAAGAGTATTGCGAATTAGCAAGCAGGCGTGTGAAACTGATAGAAGCTCAACCAACATTATTTGTGGTTGATGAGAAAAAATCCAACGCAAAGCAGCAGGCTTTTCACTAACAAACCTCATGGACTCCACAACTCTTCTCAGCATTATTTTTCTTGTGGCCGGCGCGGTGTTGTTTGGCGTTGCGTATGCGGCATGGCAGCGCGCGCGTGCCAGCGCGGACGCTGCCGAAGTTGCGCGAACTTCCGGCGGGCGCGTCCTGCTGAATATCGAGCCAACCACAATCCTGACCCACGAAGAACCTTCCGACGTTCGGATGAAAAAGCTGGCGAACATCTGTGCCTCGGTTGGGCGGCGCAGTTTTGGCGAGGACCTGGATTACTCCGTTAGCAGCATCGGACGGGTGGACAGGATGATCCGGCGGGGATGGGGGAAGCAAGGAAGCCAGCCGCCATCGGACGATGCGGTGACGGTAATCGGCGCGTACGTTGGCGAAGTTCTGGCCCGCAACAGCCGCGGGCGTTGGGTTAGCGACCTGACCTATCTGGACCCCGCCACGCTCCTGTTCGTTCCCCGGAATGTTGCGCCGGAGGAGGATGTTATCCGCGTCAGCCCGTTTATGATGATCCGCCAGAAGATCGCCAACATGAACGGCTACGACCTTGCTGCGGCCTTCACCGCCACCGAGCAAAAACTGAAAGAGTTGAACGCTGCATGATCCGCCACAGCACCAACATCCGTGTCCGCTACCGCGATACCGATCAAATGGGGGTGGTGTATCATGGGGTCTATCTGGAATTTTTCGAGACGGGAAGGACCGAACTGCTGCGAAACTGCGGCATGGCCTACTCCAACATCGAGCGTGGCGGGCTGCTGCTGCCGGTGCTGGAAGCAAGCCTGCAAATCCACCGCCCTGCCCGCTACGACGAACTTATCACGGTCACTGCCGCGATGAAGGAGCCGGTTGGAGTTCGCTTGCTGATTGAGTACCAGATCCACCGCGAGGACCTGCTGCTGGTGGCCGGCACAACCACCCACGTCTTCACCACCGCCGACGGCATGAAGCCAGTCCGCCCGCCGGCGGGGTTTTTGGAGGTGCTGCGCCAAGCCGATGGCGTTTCTTCGTGATCCCTTATTAACGATTTCCCATGGATCATCCATCCCCCTTCCTCACCCTTCTTGGCGTTGCTCAAGATGGTGGCGTTCCGCAGGCGGGGGCGCATTGGCATCCGGCTTGGGGGGACCGCCAGCTACGCCGCCACGCCGCTTGCCTGGGAATTACTGACCCCGCCACCAATCAGCGGTGGATGATTGAGTGCACCCCCGATTTCCGCGAACAACTCCATCACCTTTGCACGCTTTCCCCGCCCGATTCTTCGCCGCTACTTTCCGGTATCGCCATTTCCCACGCACACGTTGGCCATTACGCAGGGCTGATTCACTTGGGCCGCGAGGCAATGGGCGCACGCGGGCTGCCGCTGATGGTGATGCCACGAATGGCGGAATTTCTGGAACAAAATGCCCCGTGGGAGATGCTCATTCGGGAGGGAAGCGTGAGGATTGTGATGATGGAGCCAAACCGCGCAACGCCGTTGGGCCAGCGGGTACGCATCACCCCGATCTTGGTCCCGCATCGGGATGAGTATTCGGAGACGGTTGGGTTTGTGGTGGCTGGTCCCGAGCGGAGCGTGCTTTTCTTGCCAGACATTGACCGGTGGGAACTGCTGGACCGCTGGGGAACCACGATTGAAGAGATCATCGCCGCGGTGGATGTGGCATTCCTTGATGCCACCTTCTTTGACCGAGCCGAGCTTCCGGGCCGCGACATGACGTTGATCCCACACCCGACCATCGCCGAAAGTATGGAGCGTTTTGCGGGATTGCCAGCAACCGAGCGGAGAAAAATCCGGTTCATCCATCTGAACCACACGAACCCCGCGCTGGACCCCAACAGCGCGGCGCGCCGAAGAATTGAAGAAGCAGGGTTCGGCGTTGCGGAAGAAGGGGAGAGGGTGAGTATCTAAACTTGCGTTCTTGCGGTTCGCCACGTTCGGTCCGTGCGCCCGCGGCGTGAGTTTATGCTTTGGAGATGGTGGGAAGTTCCGGCAGGAACGAGCTTCGGTGCGGCTGCAGGTCCTCTGGGGTGCGTGGGATCATGTCACCCAGAGTGACGTTCTCCAGTGCCTGGTTCACAGCGCGTTGGATGGTTTCCCACAAGGAAAAGATGGTGCAATCAATGGCGTGCACGCACAGCTTGCCGCTGCCGCCGCTGTATGCTTCGCAGAAATCATCCTCCACCAGCTTCCCGCCAAGAACGTGCAGCACTTCCGAGATTGGAATCGCTTCCGGTTGGCGTGCCAGCGAATATCCCCCCACGCGCCCGCGGGTGGCTTCCACAAATCCCCCCAGCCGCAAAATTCGCAACAGCTTTGCCACGTTCGCATCCGACAATCCCTCGGCTTGGCTGATTTCAGGAATGGTCAG